>NZ_JAKLTV010000026.1:0-14910 GCF_022698185.1 Synechococcus sp. PCC 6717
TCTTCCGATCTAGGGGGTCTTTGACTGCCCCCACCCGTATTAAGTTGTGGGTGACAGCTCAAGGGAAAAGCGAAGCAACGCGGCTTCAGCCCGTTGCGTAGCATCCTTTGTGGATGGTGACTTTTTGCCGACATTCGGTGAAAAACCTGATAGCTGGAAGTCATCGGGGAAGCGGACGAAGCGAGGTTTGTTCAGGACTGCTCAGAATTGGTACATCAACGCGGATTGTAATGGCGCTGCCAACATCCYGCGTAAAGTAGCGACGATGCTTGGATTGAGTCTGAGCGGAGTTGGTAGGGGGTCTTTGACTGCCCCCACCCGTATTAAGTTGTGGGTGACAGCTCAAGGGAAAAGCGAAGCAACGCGGCTTCAGCCCGTTGCGTAGCATCCTTTGGGAATCCCCTCTCTTTCAAGGAGGAGAGAAGTCAAATGCACTTGTACCGTCAGTACTGCTAAGCCTTGAGGGGACGCGGGGAACGCTGAGAGGAGGGGATAAACATTTTTTTCATACGTGGCGATCGCCCTGTATAAGAGCCAAAACTGCCTAGGAAACCTGAATAAGGGACTCTAGTTGAGGACATTAGCATATGAGGGATGACCACCAACAGGACGCTCTCCTCACACAGTTAGCGGCTGTGAGGCTACAGCGGGACACCTTTCAAGCTATTCTCAGAACCCACCCAAGAGTGATGTCTAAACAGGATATCATCCATCAAGCACAGGAGTGGGGTTGGCAAGTTACCAACCGTGGCAATGGTCGGCACTCCACAAAAGCAGTTCGCGGAAACCTAACGATCAGCATTCCTGGCCATGGCGACGGTGACGAGTTACAGACAGGACTTGTTCATCAACTCCTCAAACAACTATCAGAACCGATTTTGACGGAACTAAACCGCAAGGAACACCAATATAGCCAACAGCTAATCGACCTGCTCTTGGCAGGGAATCCGTATAATGGTTCGTTTCAAGAGTTTAGGATCAAGCAAGAATTAGAGTTCTATCGTGAGCTAGCCCAAGCTCAACAAGACGAGATTCAACGCTTAAAAATGCAAATTCAAGAGTCAGAGGAAGCCGCCCTCGAACTGTGTAGCAACCTAGAGTACGATAACCAAACACTAGTCGCTAAAGTCAAAACCCTTGCCGAAGAACGAGTGCAGCTAGAGTGGTTTTTTGAGCAAGTTCTCTCTGCGCTCAAACAGATTCAATTTCATGTCGGTAAACTTGAGAGCATTGTTAACCTGATCCCTGGGTCAGTGTGGATCAAGCATCGACTACAACGGCAGATTGACCATATCAAGCGTATTTTTGACGCTAACAACTTAGCTGCTGCCCCTCTTCAATTGCCTCGGGAGTAAGGTTATGGGTCTGATTGAAAATCTTGAAACGGCTATCGGTGCTTCGCGCCGCAATTATGCTGAACTTCTTAGCCTCACCAGCGAACTCATTACTGAGCGGCAACAGCGGGGACAACACTCTTGGCGATCGCTCAGTTCCCAACCATGGACTGCTGCTAAATTGCAAAAAGCGTTTCCGTCATTTCAAGCTGCCCGGGCGTACTTTTATCAACGCTATGGCATAAAAGCTAAGGGGTGGCAGACATTGGCAGAGCGGGTGAATACGGTGGAGGCAGCACTGGTTCACTTAGGGTTGGCAATTCGCGAAACGCCAGAAGCAAGAGCGATCGCTCCGCTGTGCGGTTCCTGATACGGTCTTTAGTACCCTAAAGGCTTGCCCTAAGCCTACTCAGGCTGATGGTAACGCTGTGCTCCCGCTCTGTCAGTCGTCTAGTTTAGTAACGCAGATTTCTTAGGTTCTGAACATTTCTGGGGCAGAGACCTGCATAGGCTGAGGCATATTTCTTGGATAAGCATGTAGCAGGACTAGAGGGATAAGGTATGCGTCTCAGCTAAAAAGCTTGAATAGCAGACTGTTTAGCTCCGCCAATTGTTGACTCCTGAGTGAGAACGGAAGAGAGCAACCAATGACTTTACTACGTTCCGATAATGAACAATTGTTTACGTTTATTGCCCTGCAAGATGGCGATCGCCCCAAGTGGTATCGCGATAAGCAGACGGCACGCTACTTGCAACAACAGGGACACTGCTTAGACGCTCCCTATCAAACAGCCCTTCAGCTGTTGAATCGGTTGCAAACAGACCCGCACCATCCTGAAGCCTGCTATTGGGTGAGGGTGCTGTACTGCTACTTACAGGAGTGTGTGTGGCAGGTGTCGCAGCGATTAGCTGACCATCGACATGGCTATGGCTACAGCCGCGAGGATTATTTCCAAACAGGGTGTTCTCTCCTGTGGCAAGCCCCCCTCACGGTGCTACAGGGATTCGACCCCACAAAAGGGCACCTTCTCAGCTTTGTTTCTCGGCGTCTGTATGACCGGGTGTATGAGGTTTACTATGGTGCGCGTCAGTCGGATTGGGGGCTGTTGCGCAGGGCAAGCACTAGGCGGCTGAGGCAGGCGTTAACCCTCAGTGGTTACCCCGATCGCCACCGCTGCCTCATTGTTTTTCTTGTGGTCTGCTGGCAGCAGTTGACCACTGGCTCAGTAGCTCCAGATTCCCAGACCTTGGCACAGATCAGTCGCACCTACACCCAGTCTCAGCCCCAATCCCCCCCTCTAGGGGAGCGCGATATTGAGGGGTACCTCCAGCAGGCCATTCAAGCCCTGCGCCATTATCACACTCCTCTTGGTCACCGCATCAGCCTAGGAGAAGAGGGGGTGGAGGACGTTGCCACTGCCAGCCCCACCCCTTGGGAGGCGTTGCTCAACCAAGAACAGCAGGAGTTGTTGCTTAAAATTACAACAACCCTTGCAGCAGCCTTAGCTGCCCTTGACGACACCAAGCGCCGCATTGTTTGTCTGTACTATTGCGAGCAAGTCAGCCAAGGGGAGATTGCCAGACAGCTTGGGCTACCGGGTCAACATACGGTATCTCGGTTGCTTGAGAGGACGCGAAGCTCCCTCGCAAAAGACTTACTCACAGCGTTTGGGCAGCCATCCCCGAGCAGCGCCTCCCTCAGGGAAGTGGGCATCCTGATTAATGGATGGTTGCAGGGATGCTATAGAACTCCTTTGCTGGTTGCTCCCTGTCAATCTTGCTGTAGGGTTGAGCAAGGGGGACACCAGTTTGTTGCTTCAACGTATGCCTACCCGTTACGTAGGACTTGAGTATTCATTTAGGTAATGACCATGATACTGCGCTCTGCTTCATTTCCCTTTTTGCCAGAGGTACCTCTGATAGAACACATCGACATAGGTGCCCTAGCTGCCAGCGATCGCCAGTGGATTAACCGCATCAAGAACGCAGCACGAGCACACTGTCGCGGTCGGGTTTACCTCAATGCACTCGCCTACGTGGCCGTCAGAAACTGGTTTCGCACCATGGGGATTGAGGCACAGCCCAAGGTACCCGTTGATGAAATTGAATTGCCCTGCTTTTGGGAATTTGTTAATGGTAGCGCCCTAGACACCCCCATGGGGCGAGTGGTGATTCTGCCCGATGACATCACTGATCTAGAGGAATGGGTCGTTCCTCGGGAGTGGCTCGATATTCCGGCATGGCGACCCGATTACTTTATTGGCGTGCAGGTGCTGACCGATCAAGAGCTAAGCAAGATTAACCTCTGGGGCTATGCCTACGCCAGTGAGGTGGCCAAAGATACTTACGATCCACTGCTGCGCACCTACCGTATTGATCGCCAGCAAATGGTTGAAGATGTGGCTCTACTGCTATCCCTGCCGGCGCAAGAACCACGACCTCTTTCCTTGCCAGACCCCGAACTTGTCTCGGCAGATCTCATCCACGCGATCGCCAGCGGTGAGATCGTCTTACCGCGCTTCGTCCTCTCCCTTGACCAGTGGGCACAGCTATTGAGCCAGCCACAACACCGTTTAAGCCTTTTCTTGGCATGTCATCCGCAGCGGTTGGGGTTGTGGTTGCGGGCGCGAGAATACCTAATCCGCGATTGCCTGCAAGCCACTTGGCAGGAATTGACAGACATATTGCCCCCCAGCCTTGATCGTCGATTGGGGCATGTGCGCGCGGCTGAATTGCCCAGCATTGACCCCGACTCTCGCGAGGCGATCGCCGCCCAACAACAGTTACGACAGATTAAAACCAACCTCAACGATCCTGCAAGCAAAGCCGCACTGAAATCATTGATCACGCATCCCCCGAGCGAAGATATCCGCTGGCAAGCCGCAGAATTACTCCATGATCACACTGACCCCGACCCGACCGCTGGCTCGTGGAAAGTGCGCAAAGTTGATCTTGGCATTGCCCTAGATGGCACCACCCTTGCCCTGACCATGGCGGTTTTACCACGGGATGCCACCTCAGCACACTTATTTGTGCGGGTCACCCCCCTCAGTGCCGATGCGTTTCTTCCTGCGGGGTTAAGTTTAGAAATTGTGACCGAAACGGGCGATCGCTTTGCCCGCTTAACCAGCCGTGCCGAAGATCAAGCCGTGCAGTACAAATTCTGGGGAGACATCGGCGAAGCCTTTGGCATCATCCTTGAGTATGGCGGTGCTAGAATCACAGAGAGTTTTGTTGTTTAACAATTCTCCTCCTGTTCTCAAGCATCTCCCCGATTGCTATGATGCAGCACGTCTGTATAGAACTCGACACTCCACCGCTAGCTGACCAAAGCTTTGAAGGACGATTACTCTTGGGTTTAGAAGGCCAACTGGATGCCCAAGGCGTGTTTCCAGTAGTCTTCCAGCCCCTCCAGTTAGTGAAGACAGCCTACGAGGAATGGGTGGGTGCCTATAGGGAGTGTGCCAAAGCCACCCGCTTGGGTGCAGTGGGGAACCAAATTACCAATATTTCTAGTCCGTTACCCCACTTGCTGCAAGACGTAAGAGCAAAATACCAAATCTTTGTCGAGCGTCTGCAACGCTGGCTCAACGAGACCCGCGTCAATGATCTATCAAGTCATGGGGATGTCAGTTCATCGTGCTTTGGCTTGGCTAATTATCTGTTTAATCCCTTTGGCGAATCCCGGCACCTGTTCGTCCAAACCCCCACCCTTGAGCTATGGCGGTATCCGTGGCATGAGTGGTTTCGCATTCGCAATCATCTGGAGCTTGAAGTGGTGTTCATGCCGCGCTTTTATCGACCCTTGCAAAACCCCCATCACAAGTATCCAAGAGTTCGCATCCTAGCCATTTTTGGCAAAGAGCATGGTCTGAACCTCAGCGGTGATTTCTCAGCCCTTCGGGCGCTGCCAAATGTAGAGCTTCACTCCTTAGTGACTCCCAGCCTAGGAGACCTCGTCCACCTGTGGCAAGAACCATGGGACATTCTGTTCTACGCGGGGCATAGTGGGAATGGCGCTATTGATGTGGACTCTCGCCTAGAGATTCAACAGATCCGCGACACCCTTCAGTATGCTGCCCAGCAGGGATTACAGCTTGGTATTTTTAACTCCTGTGAAAGTATTGATATTGCCCAACAACTCGTGCAACTGGGGGTTCCCCACGTCATTGGGATGCGGGAAGTGATTCCCGATCTTGTTGCGCAGCGATTTTTACAGTATTTTCTCAGCAATTTTCAAAGGGGTGCCGATCTCTATACGGCGGTGGCACGGGCGCGATCGCAACTGCGGGAACTCGTGCACATCGAGGAACACTTACCCGGAACAGCGTCATTGCCCCTCATTTGTCGCCATCCCCAAGCTCGCCCCCTGACGTGGGCACACCTCCAACAGGGCAGCCGTACCACTATTGTTATCTCCCCCGATAGCTCATCGCCCCTGCACCAGCTCCCAGATCTCCTATTTTGGTGCCGCTTACAGCTCGATCTTGCTCAGCAAGAGTTTGCATGGGTAGAAACCAGTTATTTCAACTACCAAACAGCCCAGTCCCTGCAATATCAGCAGTCCCTGCAAAATGTTGTTCACTGGGCCTGTGGTGTGCTGCGTACCTTTGGCTCGTTTGAAACGTCCCCGCAGTTACGGTTTTTCTTTGCCGCCTTGCAACTCGATGCAGAGGCCACCCTAGAGCAGGTGGCGGCTCAGCGGGCTATCCCCTACCTCCAACACCTAGCTACTAAGGAGCACGGGCTACATCGCACCCAGGCAGCCATCTTGATCATGCAGCAACAGCCAAACGACGCTCATCTTCAGCAGGCATTGCAAACGTTTGAACAGGCGTTATTGCAAAAAACGCCAGACATCGAGCTAAGACAGAGGTTAGTGGAGCAGCTACACCAGTTCTTGGTTCAAGTGCCGCTGCCACTGGTGCAAACTGCTTGGAACAGTACCCAAGGGCGTACTTTAGCAAAACTCCTCTGCCAACTAGCAAACAACACTCAGGAGACAACCTGCCTGCGCCTTGCTGCTGCAACAGCTATGGGCTTGGCGGGAGATTCCTTGGCGCAGCAAGCAACCGAGATAGCACTGACCATACTACGGCACTCGTCCTCCCTTGAAGATGTGATTGCCGCTAGCCGTTGCCTCCAGCGCCTCGATGCCCATCTAGCGGAGGTGGAGTTGCGCCTCCTGCACTTCCTTGACTGGGCAACGGTACACTCTCATCAGGTTGCTCTGTGCCGGGCACTTGGTGTGGTGCACCCCGGTCACACCAGAGCCATTCAAACCCTAGAGACGCTGATTCGGCAGCAGATCTACGATACGGATACCTTACTGATGGCAGTGGCCGCCTTACAGCGGATTGCTCCTGAGCATTCCTTACCCCACGAAACCCTTGCAACTTTCGTAACTAGGGCGACGGCCATCAAGGATGCAGTCGATTTCTATCAGGGACTTAGCCTCATGAAGGCGCTCAAGTATCCCATTGCGCCCTATCTCAGTGCGGCAGTGGTGCGCTGGATGCGGGAGGAAATTCATGCGATGGAAGCTCGTCAAGAACCTTACCTCCACGCTCCCTATACGGTTCTCTGGTACTGTATCCAACATTTATTGTTTGGGGAAATTGCAAAAGAATTGCAATAATTTAGTGCTAGCACTTAATCCCTTCCCTTCGCGGGTATGCTTAGAATTTAAAGAAAAAGGGGTCGTCTCAACGACTGMCCCCGCCTGCCGATTCCTCAGAGAGGAGAACACTGATATTCAATCTAAGACAGATGAGAAAAAATGTCAATAATTTTCAATAGGAGACTCTAATTGCCTTGGCCATGGTGGTCAACACTCTGCGCTGGCTTCCTGAAAGCCTATCGAGCAAGGGTCTCCTGTGAGGACGTTAAAGGTCAGGAAACACCTGCCGAACATCGGGATGCACTAACCGATGGTGCTGAATGGCTAGCCCCTTGGCTAAGGCAGGAGACAGGTCAAGGGCGCGATCGCCATGATCAGCCAAGCGGAGAATGTAGGGCAGCGTGCTGTTCATCAGTGCTTGGGTGGCTGTCCACGGCACGGCACCGGGCATATTGGGCACCCCGTAGTGGACAACCCCGAAGGCGGTGTAGGTGGGGTCAGAGTGGGTGGTGGGGCGCAGGGTTTCTACGCACCCCCCTTGATCCACCGCCACATCCACAATCACGGCTCCCGGGCGCATGGTCTGTACGAGCGCCTTTGGCACTAAACAGGGCGGACGTTGACCGGGCACCAGCACCGCACCAATCACTAGATCTGCGTGGGGCAGTAAGGCCGCAATTTGATGAGAGGTGCTATAGAGGTACTCCACCCGTGCGCCAAAGAGGGTTTCAAGATACTTGAGCCGCTCTAGGTTAATATCCAGAATGCTCACCTGCGCCCCCAGCCCGATCGCCATCCGAGCCGCTTCGGTACCAACAATGCCACCCCCTAAAATCACCACCCGTCCAGGGGAGACACCGGGAATGCCGCTGAGTAAGACTCCTCGCCCGCCCTGGGGACGCTCTAGGAACCGTGCCCCAAACTGTACCGCCAAGCGCCCAGCAATCATACTCATGGGGGTGAGTAGCGGAAAACTACGTTGATGGTGATAATTTTCTTCAACGCTTTCGTAGGCAATGGCGGTGACCCCCGATTGCACCAGTGCCACGGTCAATTCGCGACTGGCGGCTAAATGTAGATAGGTAAACAGGTATTGGCCAGATCTCAGGTAGCGGTACTCAGAGGGCAGGGGTTCCTTGACCTTGACGACTAGCTCTGCATCCCATGCCTGTTGAGCGGTCTCCACCACCGTTGCCCCAGCGGCTTGGTAGCTCTCATCGCTAAACCCAGACCCCACCCCAGCACCCGTTTCAATACGAACCTCATGTCCGCGCTCTCGTAGGGCTTGCACCCCCGCCGGCGTGAGACCAACACGAAATTCTTGGTCTTTGCGTTCTTTAGGGACACCAATCTGCATGAAATCAGGACGCTCCTAGTGGTAAAAATTGGTAACTGCCAAAAATTTTAAGTACATCAGTAACCGCAGTAAGGGCTTCCAGGCACTCAGCGACGATGGCAGGTTGGCCATTGACTTCAAGATCCACAAAAAACAGGTAGTCTCCGAGGGCGCGCTTACTGGGGCGAGATTCAATGCGGCTGAGGTTAATCTGGCGATCGCTAAAAAGTTGCAGAACCTTGAGCAGTGCCCCCGGTTGGTTGGCCTTGAGGCTAAAGGCAATGGAGGTGTGGGTGCTGCTGGTGGTCGGCCAGCCATTGCCCTGTTGACGGCTAACCACCCAAAAGCGGGTGCAGTTGTCCGCTAGGTCTTGAATGTTGGTGGCCACAATGGGCAGTTGATGCAATTGGGCAGCCCGAACCGAGGCGATCGCCCCCACGGTAGCCGATTGCGCCACGTACTGCAAGCCATCGGCGGTAGAGGCGACCGGACACTGCTGGGCATGGGGCAGCATGTGTTGCAGCCAGCGCTGACATTGGCCTAGGGCTTGGGGGTGGGAATAGACAGTACGAATCTCCTCAAGCCGAGGGGTCTGCGCCACAAAGGCATGGAGAATGGGCAGGTCAAAGGCGTACTGGATGTGCAGTTTATCTAAGCGCCAGAGGGAATCTAGCGTACTATTGACACTCCCCTCAACGGAGTTTTCACTGGGCACCAGCGCCAGATCCAACTGGGCGATCGCCAGCGCCTCTAGGCAGCCAGCAATGGTCGAGAAGGGTACCAAGTCTATGGGCTCACCCTGCTGCCACTGGGCATAGCGCTGAGCCGCTTCTTCACTGTAGGTACCCACTGGGCCTAAATAGCCGAGTCGTTGCCGTTGCGTCACAGAATATCCTTGCGTTTTTGAAACCACCCCACCAACCCCAGCATTACGGCAATAATACCGCCTAGGCGCAGGTTATTGACGAGAACATTGGCCGTAAACGTCTGCCTCTGTAAGCTCCAAAAGCGATCAATCAGGGCTTCACCACTGGCGATCGCCCGCCCCCGGTTTTCTTTCCACTCAGCAAACTGATCTTGCCAGCGATCCATAGCCGCCTGATAGTCCTTCACTTTCTGGTTGTAGGCTTCAACCCGATCCCGATAGGCTTGGTCAAAATCAACGATCGAGTTGGGTAACCCTGGCGCATCGCCCGGCTCTGGGGGCTGGGGGGGTTCCGGCTCATCAACGGCAGGGTGGTACTCTTTGCGCACCCCCGGAAAATTACAGCGACTAAAGAGATTGTCATCAAAGCAAGGACAGGTTTCTAAGACAGCAGCACTCAGTTTCTCCCGTTGCGCCTTAGGTTGCTGCCAACAGTGATCAGCAGCCACATCCCGGCCAAACCCCATGAGGGAGACCACATTGGCATAGCTCCAGCGGGTCAGGGTGACATCGCTGAGAAAATTGCCCACCACCCCCAAATCCTTCAGGGGAATAATGGCGCCCGCAAAGGTAATCTGGGGCACTAAAAACAAAATAGTGAGTAAAGGAGCCACCGTTTGCGTTGGCGAGAGGGCAGAGACTAACAAGCCCATCACCATCCCGCCAAAGGTGGCGAGGAATAACGTCAGGTATAGGCCAGCGATCGCCCCCCAACCCAGGCTCATGCGCACTGCCATGACCTTGATCCCCAGAAAAACCGCCGCTTGGTAAAGGGCTAACACAGCAGCCGGTGCAAGTTTAGAAAGGATATAGGGCCACAATCCTAGCCCCACCATCCGCTCGCGGCGATAGATTTCCACTTCTTTGACAATCTCGCGCATCGTTGCCAAGCTGCCTACCATCACGGCAATCAGGACAGTGACAAACGCCATCGTAAAGGCCAGCCCGGCATCCCCCTGCTCTGGATCCAAGATGGTGGGTTTCCAGAGGACAAAATCCAAGGCACCCAGCAGAGGGGCTAAGGATAGCATTAGAATTAGCGCCGCTTTATCCTGGCGCACAATGGCTAAGTTGCGCTGGGTCAGAATCCACCACTGTCGCCATGGTGCCACCTGAGGAACCGTGGGTACTTGCCGCTGTTGCTGGACCTGCCGCGTTGCAGCGGTATCGATGTTGAGGGGACGTTGGCGATCGGCCACATAGGTTTGATAGAGGTGGGACTGACGATACCGTTGCTGCCACAGTTCGGGGTTGGGTTCGCTGTCAATTTTTAGATAAATTTCGTCAAAGTCTTGCACATCAAAGTAACTAAGCGCCTGATCCGGTGGGCCAAAGTAGGCAAGGTGCCCGCCCCGCGCCAAAAACACTACCAAATCGCAGAGCATCACATTCTTGGTGGCATGGGTAATCAGTAAAATCGTCCGCCCTTGGTCAGCCAGTTGCCGCAGTAGGCGCATCATTTGAGTTTCTGTTCCCGGATCGAGGCCGGAGGTGGCCTCATCAAGGAAAAAGAGGCTGGGGCGGGTGAGTAATTCAACCCCAATGGAAACCCGCTTGCGCTGCCCCCCACTCAACTGTTTGACGAGCACGTGTCGGCGGGCGGTCAACTCCAATTCTGAGAGCACTCGACGCACCTGCTCTTGGCGCTCTTTTTCTGTAAAGTCTGCTGGTAGTCGCAGACGTGCCGCATAGTCCAAGGCTTGGGTCACCGTCAGTTCGGAATGAATAATGTCATCTTGAGGGACATAGCCAATTTGGGTGCGATAGGTGCCAAAGTAACGGTACAGGTCATAGCCATTCACCAGTACGGTGCCGCCAGTGGCCGGGCGAAAGCCATTGAGGGCATCCAGAAGGGTGGATTTGCCTGCCCCACTACCGCCGACAATCGCCACAAACTCCCGGGGCAAAATCGACAGGGAAATATCCTGCAACAGCTTTGCTCCCTTTGGGGTGGTTTTACTAAGGTGAATGGCATCGAGGCGGAGGTTGCCACTGTCGTTGTGGGGAACAATGGTTTCATCCGGCGTAAACACCGAACTATAGGGGCCAATGCGAATCAGTGCGCCGGTGGGCAAGGGGTAGGGTTTGCGGGGGTCAAGGCGGCGATTGTTAACGTAGGTGCCATTGGCCGACTCTAAATCCATAATGTGCCACTGGCCATCCTCTAGGTAGAGGCGGGCATGGAACCGCGAGACCACCGGATGATCTAAAACCATATCGTTGGCAGGATCTCGACCAATACGAATGGTCTGGCGATCGCGCAGTTGCAGGGGGCGCGTATGCTCAACCACTTGGGTGGCAGGCATGAGCAAATAGGTCAGTCGCAGGGATTCCCCAATATGGAGCACATCCCCCGGACTCAGAAGGTGCTCGCTCACCGTGGCACCGCGCCAGTGCAGGCCGTTTTTACTTCCTAGATCAGTGATTTTGTAGTGCTCGCCGCTGCGCACGAGCTTGGCATGGTGAAAGGAAACAAAATGATAGTCAATGGCAATATCCGCTTGTGGATCCCGCCCTAAAATCAGTTCGTCCTTGAGGAGGGGAAACTCTTGCAGCCACTGGGGAGTTGCCACTTGCAAAATTGGCGTGCTGGGTGCCCCCATCACCACCGTGCCCGGTAGCGCGGTGGTGGCCACGGCCGCCGGGGAAAAGATGATCTGGAAGTTGCCAATTTGGATGCGATCGCCCTCCTTGAGTACCGCCGGCGTGCGGGGACGCAGCTTTACCCCATTGACAACGGTGCCGCTGACACTGCCCAAGTCGGCAATAGTGTATCCCCCGTCGCTGGGGAGAATGGCTGCATGGTGGCGGGAGATCCCCTCCCCCACAAGGATGACGTGGTTTTGGGGATCGGTGCCGATAACGAGGCGATCGCTCCCCAGTTGAATCTGTTGCGTCGTACCATCAGCGGCCTGAAGTTCAAGGATTGGCGAAGCCATAAAAAGCCATATAGGTGATGTTGTTGAGAATTTCCTATATTTTGGCACCGTGTTGGCCAACTCACAGGGGAGCACCTCACTATCGAGCGGCGCTGTTTTAGCCACCTAAGCGGGACGCCCCGCGCTCTACCTGTAGCTCACGTCCCAAAGGGTCAGGTGAGCATCGGGATGAAAGCGCGTTCATCAAGGGGTTCGATGCCCCGCAGATGAACCAACTCCTATGGTACGAGTCAGGTGCAGTCTGGCTCTCACTATATCGCTTCAGCATGGAAACCGTTACGCCACCACAAGGAGCCACAAAGTGCGACTCATGCCAGAGTACATCTTGGTTCTTCCGAAACGGTGGTGAAAATTGTGTAATAAGATACTTTTACAGCGGTCTGCATCACTAACTGGTACAGCAGCAGTGAGCAAAGTAGTTCTTCAACATCTCAGAATATTGCTTCTGTAAGAATTGTCCCATATCGTTGCGGAAACTACTGTAAGGTGGGTACTACCCCCTCGTAACCCACTAAAGGCTATTAAGCTAATATAGGAAATGCAGTGCTTACAGATTAAGGTAGAGCAGCCCATGCCAAGGCATTCATTAGATTTACGGCTCAGGGTTGTGGCAGCTTCTCAAGCAGGTGGAACATCCATCCACCAAGTAACAAGTTGGTTCAAGAGGGGTCAGAGAACCACTTATCAATGGGTTCAACGGGATTTAACAAGGCAGCCGTTTATCTATCCCGTAGCGATGATGAGCGGTAGTTCGCCCCTAAAGAACGTCAGAACTCAACGAAAAGGCGCAGCATTGGTATTTTGGAGTGTTGGCTGTGCAACCTGTTGATCTCACTACCCTGCGTGCCATCTGTACTAGTTTACAGGGCACGTTACCCGCACGACTAGAAACGGTTTATCAGCGCGATCGCCACACCCTTGCCCTTGCTCTGCGCACTCTCAAGCAGCAGTACTGGTTAACACTGAGTTGGCATCCCCAAGCAGCGCGGATTTGCTTTGAACCGCCACCCCCTCGCCAACCCGATACCTTCACCTTTAGTCAGCAACTGCACCATCAACTCAGCCGCTTGGCCTTAGTGAAGATTGACTTGCTCCATGACTGGGAGCGGGTTGTGGACTTGCAGTTTGCCCAACGCCCCCAGGACCCGATTCAGTGGCACCTTTATGTGGAAATCATGGGCAAGTACAGCAATGTGATTCTGGTCAACACTGCTGGGGAGATTATTACGGCGGCGCATCAAGTCAGTGCTCACCAATCTCGTCTTCGCCCCATTCTCACCGGTGCCCCCTACGTCCCGCCGCCGCCGCTGACAGCCGCTATCCCCACGGTTGAGGATTCCTTTGAGCACTGGCAAAGCCAAGTCAGTCTCATTCCGGGAGCGGTACGGCAACAACTCCTAAAGGCCTACCGCGGCCTCAGTCCTGCCCTTGTTCAACATCTACTTGAGGATGCGGGCATACACCATACCCTACACACCCATGAGTTAACCGCTCAACAGTGGCATCATCTCTTTGAGCACTGGCAGCATTGGCTAGAGTGTTTGCAGCAGCAGCGCTTTGTGCCTCAGGTAACCCCTCGGGGCTATCGGGTCACCCCTGCCCTCAACCAGACGGTGGCTCATGCCGTGCCACTCCATGAGCTGTTAGCCACCTACTATGGTCAAGCCCTTGCCCAGCAAGAGACCCAACAGTTACAGCAGCAACTGCGCCAGACTGTGCAGCAGCATCGTCAAAAAGTATTAGCCAAGGTTCAGGAGTTTCAGCGTCGTTTAGCCGAGGCTACCGAGGGCGATCGCCACCGCTATGTCGCCGATCTCCTCATGGCCTATGGTTACCTATGGCAGCCTGGAATGCAGTCGCTCACCGTCACCGACTTTGAGACCAATACCCCCATCACCATCCCCCTATCTCCTGAAAAAACTGCTATCCAAACTGCCCAAGACTTGTACAAACAGCACCAAAAACTCAAACGTGCCCAGCAACACCTCACCCCCCTGTTAGCCGCAGCACAGGCCGAACTCGCCTACCTTGATCAAGTCCAGACCACCTTGGATGCCGCCCACACTCTTGATCTGCTAGACGAAATTCGCGATGAACTTATTCAGCAGGGGTATCTCAAATGCCCCACCTACTACCGTCCACCCCAAACCCCTAGCCCGTACCTGCGCTACACTACCCCCAGCGGCTATACCGTTTTTGTGGGGCGCAATAATCGCCAGAACGATGACTTGACGTTACGGGTGGCCAGTCCCTATGACTGGTGGTTTCACAGCCAAGAAATTCCAGGCAGCCATGTGATTCTGCGTCTTGAAGCTGGGGACTTACCTAGCGAAAGAGATATTCAGGCGGCAGCGGATATTGCTGCTTACCACAGCCAAGCGCGGGAAAGCGCCCAAGTTCCCGTGGTCTATACCCTGCGTAAACATGTGCAAAAACCGAAGGGCGCCAGCCCCGGAATGGTGATTTATGATCAGGCCACCGTTGTGTGGGGGGTGCCTCACCACTTGTCATCCTCCACTGTCGTGAAGGACAGGGATAGGGATATCCTAGGCTGACTGCATTAAGCAATCTCCTGACGGTTGACATACTCCCCTGCCTAAAGGCAGGGGATTCTTGTTCTTGGTTCTGCGAGCGCACTTACTTCATCAGGTTGCCCATCAAAAGCAGAGGTGCATCTCTCCCCAAGCGTTCCCTCTTGCGAGGTGGTTCCCTTTTGCCCAAAGGTACCGTTGAGCCACTCCATTCCCAAGATGCTT
>NZ_JAKLTV010000027.1:0-31216 GCF_022698185.1 Synechococcus sp. PCC 6717
GCCATTCTTGACTTCTCCCCTCCTTGAAAGAGAGGGGATTCCCAAAGGATGCTACGCAACGGGCTGAAGCCGCGTTGCTTCGCTTTTCCCTTGAGCTGTCACCCACAACTTAATGCGGGTGGGGGCAGTCAAAGACCCCCTACTCACCTCAAGCATCTCTGCTATTGGGACTACGTTTATGTTTCGGTTCGTGGTTTCGCACTTTTCAACACTAGCKAGTCCGATCTGCTCAACATCCTGCCATTGCTTGCAGTGGTTTAGGCTTGCCGCCAAAGCGGTAGTGACTTACTTGCCGGGATCTCTCCGTACTAGGATGTTTYTTCGCGTAGTTGATACGCCTACTTTCCACGTCTCTAGTTTAACACATAGAGAGGGCTAAAGCCCCCTGAGTTGGCTGTACCCCTCCGCTTTAGCGAGGGGATACAGCCAACTCAGGGGGCTTTAGCCCTCTCTATGTGTTAAACTAGAGACGTGGAAAGTAGGCGTATCAACTACGCGAAGAAACATCCTAGTACGGAGAAATTCCGGCAAGTAAGTCACTACCGCTTTGGCGGCAAGCCTAAACCACTGCAAGCAATGGCAGGATGTTGAGCGTATCTAATTGGCTAGTGTTGAAAAGCGCGAAACCACGAACCGAAACATAAACGTAGTCCCAATAGCAGAAATGCTTGAGGTGAGTAGGGGGTCTTTGACTGCCCCCACCCGCATTAAGTTGTGGGTGACAGCTCAAGGGAAAAGCGAAGCAACGCGGCTTCAGCCCGTTGCCTAGCATCCTTTGGGAATCCCCTCTCTTTCAAGGAGGGGAGAAGTCAAGCTGGCAGTGGCTTGACCATTCACATGATCACCCCCAGCGGTGTCTATGAGCGACTCCCCCTAGGGATCAACGTTGAAGACGGTGAGCAACTCCAGCAAGTAGTACCAGCAACCGCATGGTTTGGTGCCACCGTGAATGATCCCAACACCTTTAGCCTTGTGGGTTGCACAGTCGCACCCGGCTTCGATTTTCGGGATTTCCGCCTAGCAAGCCGTCACCACCTGCAACAGCAGTTTCCCCAGCACCATGACCTCATTAGCCAGTTAACCCCTGCAGCCTAAACGCTAAACAACGTGCGCAGCCGTTGTCGAATCCAGTGCAATGGCGGCAGCGATGGTGTACCTTTACCATTCATGCCCGCTAAGCCCAACTCTTGGAGAACCTGCTGCCGTGCCGCTAGCTCATGGGCAATGTCCTCTGCCAGTTGGGGTTGTGCCTGTAGCAAGCGTTGTACCGCTCCTCGATGGACAACAAAGAGGATGGTATCTTCAAGGGTTCGCACAGTGGCCGATCGCGGCATCCCCGTCAGCACAGCAATCTCACCAAAAAAATCACCTTGGTAAAGGGTTGCCAAAATTTGATCCAAGTGCTCAGAGCGCACCTCCACGGATCCTTCTAAAACAATGTAAAAGGCATCGCCAGGATCTCCCTCACGGAAAATGATCTCCCCCACATCGTAAAATCGGCGCGTCCCTAGCTCAATCAGCATTTGCAAATCAGCATTGGAGCAGCGGGTAAAACAACTCATGTTGCGCAGCAGATCCGATAGTGGCGGCAGGGGGCTGGCTGATTTCGGTTTGGGTTTGGCCACACTGGTGCTTGCTTCTGTTACCTCTGCCAACTCAGACGCTGGGGTTGACCGGCGATAATAGCGGGTGATAGCCCGTAAATCCCCGACATCTCGCAGGCGCAGGTCTAGTTGTGGAAATGGGATTTCAATGTCCCGCTGCCGCAACTCTTGCTCAATTAAGAAATTCAAAGCACTTTTAATGGGTTCCGAGTCTTGAGGGCGATTAATCCATACCAATAGCTCAAAGACATAGGCACTCTCGCCAAAACTACGAAACCACACACTGGGGGGTGGACTGAGCAGCACACGGGGATCCTGACGTGCAGCACTAAGAAGCGCCTCTGTCACCAAAACAGTATCACTGCCGTAGGCAACGTTCACGGGAATGTGAATGCGGCTATCCGGACTACCATAACTCCAATTGACAACGTTCTTTTCAATGAAGCGGTTGTTGGGCACAATAACGTACTGGCTATCATTGGTGCGAATGATGGTGGCACGAATCGAAATTTTTTCCACTGTGCCCAGCAAGCCATCCACTTCAATAAAATCACCCACTTTGATGGGATGCTCTAGCAGAATTGCTAAGCCACTAATAAAGTTACTCGCTAAATTTTGTAAACCAAAACCAAACCCAATTCCGAGCACCCCAGCCAAGACTGTTAGTGAGCTAAGGTCAATCCCAGCGGTTTGTAAAACAATGATAAAACCAACAAAACTGAGACTGTAGCTCACCACTCGGGTAATGGTTTCCTGACTACCGCGATCCACTCGTAGTTGAATTAAGATGCGGTTTTTAATCCATTCACTGACCCAACGGGAGGTGAAAATAACTGTAATGGATAGAAAAAGGATGATAAAGAGGAAGTTCAGGGTGATTTCAGTCTGCCCCAATTGCATAAAGGGGGTATTAAAAATCACAGAAATCTTTTGTAGCAAGAAAGAAGTGATACTATCGATGCGATCGTGCCAAGGGGACAAACTTTCTACTGACTGTAATACCCAAGAGAGGACTAATGACCACAGCAGAATGCGCAGGATCAAGCGGATCAGACTACTACCTAGGCTAAGCCATGGCTGCGCTGTAGTGACCAGTAGTTGATTTAGCCGCTCTTGTAGGTATTTCCATCCCAGTTGAATCAGTAGCCAATCACTAAAGATGGCAATTGCAACAATACCCACAATTTGCAATGCCTCAAACATGGCAAATCGTAAGCGTTCAGTTCGAGCAACCTGAGCCAGCAAAAGACTTGCAGGAGCCGTTGCTAAAAATAAGCCGACGTATTTAATCATGATTTCAGTTGTTGTGCCCGCGCTGCTTTAATGACCTCAACCACCTTAGTTTGTTTCCCGTCCAGTGCCCACACCAAGGCTGTCCACGAGTTGTGATCCTTAGCATCCAGATCAGCCCCTGCGGCAATGAGTTGCTGCGCGGTGGCTGCTTGTCCTTTGGCTGCCGCAGCCATTAGAGGGGTCAGTCCAAACTCGGTCTTGGCGTTGACATCTGCCCCTGCGGTAAGTAGAAGTTCGACAATGGCGGTGAATCCTCCTCCTGCAGCTGCCATTAACGGTGTCCAGCCTTCACTATCGCTCTGATTCACCATCGCACCCGCCGCTAGTAATACCTTTACGATTTCTGTATGCCCCAGTTCAGCGGCGATGGCAAGGGGCATCACGCCTGCATCATTTGCAATATTGGGGTTAGCACCACTGGCGATCGCCCCTATCACTGCACTTAAATCACCGTTTTCAATTGCTGAGAACAGCTCACTCATCGTTATGCAACTGAGACCTTACAACAACTTGAGTAACTTGCTTGTGCACTCCCCGACACTCATTGTTATGGAATAGAGCACGGGCTTCCAACTATCTCTACCGTAATGAACTTTCGCCCATACTGCTTTAGTCTTACACAGTACTCCCAAGTTCAGCAGCACGACCTGTAAGTCTTCATTTGGGTACGGTCTGATCGTGACGGCTTTAAGGATTAGGGCAAGCCGAATTCACGATAAATAGCCTACCGCAGATTGCTGCCGCAATTCATCTCGCGCTTCAATCAAAGATTTGAACAAAGATTTGAAGCGGCGGATTCTTGCGGGTTATGCTAAAGGGGTAGGTTAAGGGCATCATCCTTTGAAAAAGCGAGTGACCTTGACGTTTCCGCGACGAACGATTCAAATGCCTGTCACCTATCGACTGGCAAAAGATTTTAATATTGCTGCAAATATTATCCGTGCTCAAGTTGCCCCTAACCAAGTGGGCAAACTAGTCCTAGAACTAGCGGGAGATATTGATCAGATGGAGGCCGCACTAGATTGGTTGCGGCAGCAGAATATTGAGGTCTCCCTTGCAAGTCGTGAAATTGTGATTGATGAGCAGGCCTGTGTTCACTGTGGCTTATGCACGGGCGTGTGTCCAACCCAAGCCCTCACGCTGCATCCAAAAACATTTCAGCTACAGTTTACGCGCTCCCGTTGTATTGTTTGCGAGCAGTGCGTTGCTGCATGTCCAGTTGAGGCGATTCACACTAATTTTTAACTTAGTGCTGTAGAATTCTCTATCCGCCTATAGGGCGGGGTAGTTTACTGTGTCCAATAAAAATCCACCACTTACTTGGGAACTGCGGCGGTCAGCACCTCGCAACCGGTTGTAGTCACAAGGACATCATCTTCAATGCGCACCCCAATGCCCCGCCAGCGATCGTCAATGTCTGGCTGCCCCTCGGTAGGGGTAGCTTCAGGATGAATGTAGATCCCGGGTTCAACCGTCAGGACTTGGCCGGGTTGCAGGGTTACCCATGTCTCTTTGTTGTGTTTGTACAGCCCCACATCATGTACATCTAAGCCGAGCCAGTGACCGGTGCCGTGCATAAAAAAGGTGCGGTACGCTTGACTATTGGTCTCTTTCCCCTCATTGATCAAGGTGTCTATGTCGCCTTGCAGTAACCCTAAGTCCACTAACCCTTCAACAATCACACGCACGGCAGCATCGTGGATGTGGTTGTAGGGATGGCCGGGTTTGACCTGGGCGATCGCCGCCTGTTGTGCCGCTAGAACAAGGTCATAAATCGCTTTTTGCTCCCCTTTGAACTGGCCGCTGACCGCAAAGGTGCGGGTGATGTCGGCATTGTAGTACTGGTAAGCACAGCCCGCATCAATCAACAGCAGATCCCCTGCCTGCATTTGCCGTTGATTTTCCGTGTAGTGCAAGACACAGGCATTGGCACCAGAGGCCACAATAGACGGGTAGGCAGCGCCATCCCCACCCCTGAGGCGAAATATATGCTCGATCTCTGCTTGAATTTCGTACTCCCAGCGTCCGGGGGCGGCGATCTCGTTTGCCCGCTGGTGCGCTTCAACCGTGATGGCGATCGCCCGCCGCATCAACTCCAGCTCTGCTGGCGACTTAATTTGCCGCATGGGCGCAAGAATTAAGCTGGGGTCAGCAATAGCGCGTGGACCTGTTCCCCGTTTTGGCAGCGTCGCTAATAGGCGTTGATAGTGCTTGAGAATTTTCTGGTTAAACGCCTCGTGATGGCCAAAGTGATAGTACAGCGTATCACCCGTTTCTAGATAGTGGCTTAGGTGCTGGTCTAGCTCCCCAATGGGATACACTGCATCTGCGCCCAACTGCTCTTTGGCCGCCTCAACCCCCAAGCGTGCGCCAGTCCAAATTTCTTGGCTAAGATCTTTCGGCTGCACAAAAAGAACATAGCGGTGCTCAGGGTGACTCGGGGCGAAAACTGCCACTGCCTCCGGTTCATTAAACCCCGTCAAATAGTAAAAGTTACTTTCTTGGCGAAAGTTATAGTCCACATCATTGTGCATAATGGCACGGGGCGCACTACAAAAAACTGCTACACCAGTGCCCAGTTTTTCTAAAAACTGCTGCTGCCGCTGCCGATACTCTGCTTTCATGGCATTTCCGTAAGTGGACAGCATGGCGCGATCGCCCTGCCCCATCGTGAACGGTAGTGGTGGGGGCGGAGGGACTTGAACCCTCACGACTTGTTTAAGGTCAACGGATTTTCATCCTCCTGACGCTTTCGCGACCACCCCAAGGTGTTGAGGATTGGACTCTCCCTTTACCCGCGTAGAATGCCTACGGTGGGGTAGCTCCCGTCGAGTCTCTGCACCTTCCGCGTTCATCGATAATCGCCGTACTGACAGAGCCTGCCAAACAAGCGATCGCCCCTGATGAACTCGGCTTGGCTCAGGATTGCCATATTTGCCAAGGGCAAACGTAGGTTTCCCTGAGTTTGAGAGCAGTCACTTAATAGATTTCTCTACTAAGGCTCAATTTCTTAAGTCCGCAGCGTCTACCATTCCGCCACGCCCCCTTAAGTACCGTTAATATACCACCTTGAGCAAAGGGGATGCAATTTGCAGCCCCCCAAGAAATTGGCATCTAGCCACGCAGCGCTGCCCAACGATTGATTAGCTGTTCGATACAGCCCCCATTTGGCTCATTTTCCAGAGGGGTTCCAGCCGTTGGGTTTTTCACCGTAGTTAGGCACCTCATCCCCATCCAGAAAACTTGCCTGAGAGCTATAGGCCTCGCCAACCTCAAAAAACTGGCGGCTCTCCCGCTAGTGCAGTGATAATTTTTACTAATTAGATAAAGCAAACTAACAAACTTTTCCAAAAATTGTTGAAATTTACAAAGCTAGGGGAATTTTCGGCGATTGAGTTAAGGTATGAGCTAGAGAGTAAAGGCATCATCCATGCAGACTGCACTGTTTCGTCTCCATGCCCCCTTTGAACCGACCGGTGATCAACCCCAAGCCATTCGCAAACTGGTGGCGGGGGTTCAGGCAGGGCATCGCTTTCAAACTCTTTTGGGGGCAACGGGTACCGGCAAAACCTACACCATTGCCCGAGTCATTGAGGAGATTGGCCGCCCCACCCTAGTCCTAGCCCATAACAAAACCCTTGCCGCCCAGTTATGCAACGAGTTGCGGTCGTTTTTCCCTGAGAATGCCGTCGAGTACTTCATCTCCTACTACGACTACTACCAGCCGGAAGCCTATCTCCCCGTCACCGATACCTACATTGAAAAAAGTGCCTCCATTAACGAAGAAATTGATATGCTGCGGCACTCCGCCACCCGTTCCCTGTTTGAACGGCGGGATGTTATCGTCGTTGCCTCTATTAGCTGTATCTATGGCTTAGGGATTCCTGCTGAGTACCTCAAAGCAGCCGTGACCCTAGAAGTCGGTATCGAGACCGATCTGCGGCAACTGTTGCGGCAGTTGGCTACGATTCAGTACAGCCGCAATGATGTGGAATTGGGGCGAGGGCGCTTCCGGGTGAAAGGGGACGTGCTAGAAATTGGCCCAGCCTATGAAGATCGGATTATTCGGGTGGAATTTTTTGGCGATGATATTGAGGCCATCCGCTATGTTGACCCGCTGACGGGGGAAACGCTGCAAAGTGTCGATCGCCTGAGCATTTATCCGGCCAAGCACTTTGTCACGCCCAAAGAACGCCTTGAGGCGGCCTGTGACGCTATCAGGGAGGAACTAAAGGCTCAGGTGGCCTATTTGGAATCGCAAAATAAGCTGCTGGAGGCGCAGCGGCTGGAGCAGCGCACTCGCTATGACCTAGAAATGCTTCAGGAGGTGGGCTACTGCAATGGGGTGGAAAATTACTCGCGCCACCTTGCTGGACGCCAAGCTGGGGAGCCACCGGAGTGTTTACTAGATTATTTCCCTGAGGACTGGTTACTGGTGGTGGATGAGTCCCACGTGACTGTTCCTCAAATTCGCGGCATGTTTAACGGTGACCAAGCTCGCAAAAAGGTGCTGATTGACCATGGCTTTCGCCTCCCTAGCGCTGCGGATAACCGTCCCCTCAAGGCGGACGAGTTTTGGGGCAAGGTGAACCAGTGTATTTTTGTCTCTGCTACCCCTGGGGATTGGGAGCTGGCGGTGTCTGACGGTCGGGTTATTGAGCAGATTATTCGCCCCACAGGAGTAGTGGATCCAGAAATCTTTGTCCGTCCTACCCATGGCCAAGTAGATGATCTCTACGCGGAAATTCGTGAGCGCTGCGATCGCCACGAGCGGGTCTTGGTGACCACCCTGACAAAGCGGATGGCCGAAGATCTCACAGAGTATTTTCAGGAGCGCCACGTGCGGGTGCGCTATCTCCACTCGGAAATTAATGCCATCGAGCGCATTGAAATTCTCGAAGCCCTCCGCCAAGGGGACTTTGATGTGCTTATTGGCGTGAACCTGCTGCGGGAAGGCTTAGACTTGCCCGAAGTCTCCCTCGTGGCCATTCTCGATGCCGATAAGGAAGGATTCCTGCGGGCGGAGCGATCGCTGATTCAAACCATTGGCCGCGCCGCTCGCCATGTGCGGGGTCAAGCAATACTCTACGCCGACACCTTAACCGACAGTATGCAAAAGGCCATTCAGGAAACGGAACGCCGCCGCCGCATTCAACTAGCCTATAACCAAGCCCACGGCATTACCCCCCAACCCATTCTCAAGAAAACCAGCAACGCGATTTTGGCGTTTCTGGATGTCTCGCGCCGTTTGCATGCTGAGCCAGTCCCAGTCATTCCCAGCCAGGATTTGGCAGCACTTAGCTTAGAGGATATCCCGCAAATTATCCAAGATCTCGAAGCCAAAATGAAAGCGGCTGCCCACGAGCTGGCCTTTGAAGAGGCCGCCCGCTATCGGGATCAGATTAAACGCCTGCGCGATCGCCTCGTCGGACACTCGTCAAATTATTAACTTTTGTAATAGTTCGCAACAGTCCGTAAACGGAGGCGAAGGCGGGGAATCCCTTGCATGGTAAGCTAAGTACGATTTTAGATCCGCGCAATTTAGGCTGGCGTTAGGGTTGACGCTAGTTTTTACCAGTTCTAGGAGTAAGAAAAACCTATGCGTGATGCCGTCACCACACTGATCAAAAACTATGACTCCACCGGTCGCTACCTCGATCGCAATGCTGTTGACAGTCTGCGCTCCTACTTTAACTCAGGTTCGGTACGGGTCAAGGCGGCGGCAGTGATCAATGCAAATGCTGCTGCCATCGTCAAGGAAGCGGGTTCAGCCCTGTTTGCAGAGCAACCGGAACTGATTCAACCCGGGGGCAATGCCTACACCACCCGTCGCTACGCCACCTGTTTGCGGGATATGGACTACTACCTCCGCTATGCCACCTATGCCTTGGTAGCAGGAGATGTGGATGTGCTGAATGAGCGCGTCCTCGAAGGGCTGCGGGAAACCTATAACTCCCTAGGCGTGCCCATCGGTCCAACGGTGCGCGGCATTCAAATTATGAAGGAAATTGTGCGCGATCGCGTTGCCGCGGCAGGGATTGAAGAGACCAGTGTTGTGGAGCAACCCTTTGACTATATGTGTCGGCAACTCAGCGAAGTCAATATCTAATTCAATCTTTGTAGGATTCTGCAACAATAAAGGGCGATAGTTCAGTTTTAGCACGCTGGGCGATCGCTCTTTTGAGATGTTTGCAGTATGAATATTCGCATTGGTAACGGCTACGATATTCACCAGCTCGTGACAGGACGACCCCTCATTTTGGGAGGCGTAGAACTGGAGCATCCCCTTGGCCTATTGGGGCACAGCGATGCCGATGTGCTGACCCACGCCATTATGGACGCGCTGCTAGGTGCCCTAAGCCTCGGTGATATTGGGCATTATTTTCCCCCCAGCGATCCCCAGTGGGCTGGAGCAGATAGCCAAGTGCTGCTCAAGAACGTGGCCGAGCTCATCTACAGCCGTGGTTGGCAGGTGGGCAACATTGATGCCGTGGTGGTGGCAGAGCGGCCCAAACTTAAACCCTACCTAGCACAAATGCGCGATCGCCTTGCAGCAACCCTCGGCATTACGGGCGATCAGATTAGTATTAAAGCAACAACCAACGAAAAACTTGGCCCTGTGGGTCGAGAGGAAGGTATTGCTGCCTACGCAGTGGCACTGCTGCAACAGCGATAGTCACCCGACCTCAGGGAAACCTACGGCATACTGAGGGGGACACTGAAACTGAACTATGACCTCAACACCTCCGGTAACCCCCAGTCAAATTTGGCAAATTAACCAACTGCTGCGGCAAGCGGGACAGCGGGCACGCCAACTCGCTCAGCAGCCCTTTGATGTCATTGAAAAAGGGCGACAGGATTTTGCCACCAGCATTGATCGGTTTTTAGATCGCCTCCTCAGCCAAAAATTCCGCACCTGGTTTCCAGAGGATGGCATCATTAGCGAAGAAAATGCTGACTCCCAAGCGGTCTTTCAGGAACGCAAGGCGCGCTATTGGCTCATCGACCCCCTAGATGGCACCGACGATCTGATTCACCATCGCCATGGCTACTCCCTGATGGTGGGGCTATTGGAGCACTACACACCCGTGGCAGGCTGGATCTATGCCCCCAATCAAGATCACCTTTACTACGGTGGCAAAGATTGGGGACTGTTACAAATGAGCAGCGGTGGACCGCCGGTGCCCCTCCTGCCAATTTGTCCACCCCCCCCTACCCAGAGCTATTGCCCAGTGATGATTGGTTATCGCGACTACCGCACCTACGGTGACGCCATTCATGGCTTGCTCCCCGAAGTTCAGTTTCAGTTTTTGGGCAGTTTTGGTCTTAAGGTCATTGAAGTCATTTTAGGGCGGGCAGGACTGTACCTGTACCTGAATCAGCGGGTGAAACTCTGGGATACAACGGCTCCGTTGGCCTTGGCTACCGCCGCAGGGCTGGTGTGTACCGATTTGGCCGGCAACCCCCTCCGCTTTGATGCCGATGCCTTGCAGGGACAAACCCTTGCCCACCAGCAGCCGATTCTGATTGGTTGGCCTGAGTACATTGCCGCGTTGCGATCGCCCCTTGTGGACGCCATTACCGCAGTGCAGCGGGGAGTCGGTTAAGGCTAGCGCGCTGTGGTAACATAGTCAATGGCTCGGAATCATGCGATCGCAACGCCTAAACCTTGTCAGGTCCGGAAGGAAGCAGCAATACAGGATGCTTGTGGTAGGCGTGATCTCCGGGTCATCCTGTGACTGCTATGAATCCTCCATGAGTGCTCCTGCCTTTAGTCTCCCCCTTGATCAGATTGCGTACGATGAGCGGGGGTTGGTGCCAGCAATTGTCCAAGACTATTTAGACGGCACAGTGCTCATGATGGCATGGATGAATCGTGAATCGTTGCAAAAAACCCTAGAAACTGGGCGGACATGGTTTTGGAGCCGCTCGCGTCAGGAACTCTGGCCAAAGGGAGAAACCTCCGGTCATGTGCAGTGGCTCAAAAGTATTCGCTATGACTGCGATAGTGATGCTCTACTCCTGAGTGTGCAGCAAGTTGGGCGCATTGCCTGCCACACTGGTGAGCGCAGTTGCTTTCACCGTCACGGTGCCTTGGGCGAACAGATTGAGCCACCCCCTGCTGATACGCTGTCCCAATTGTACGATGTCATTTGTCAGCGGCGCGATCGCCCCCAGCCAGACTCCTACACCTGTAGCTTGTTTGCCGCAGGAGATAATAAAATCCTCAAAAAACTGGGGGAAGAAACCGTTGAGGTGGTTATGGCCTGCAAAGAGGATGACCCCGAGGCGATCGCCGCTGAAGCGGCTGATTTGTTTTATCACCTGCTTGTGGCCTTAGCTCACCATAAGGTTCCCCTGCACCAAGTCTATGAGCAGTTGCAACTCCGTCGCCGCTAGAGCGCTTAATATTACTCCTTTTTGGGAGAACCATCAAATTTTCTAAAGAAGCGTTCAAGCAGTTCTTGGTATAGTGAGAGGTATTGCCGCTACTGCACTCAGCTTCTACCCTATGCTACTCAAGTCAACCACACGCCACATTCACCTCTACGCCGGTTACGTCCTTGATGGCGAGGTGCACCCCGACACAGAAACCTTGACCCTCAATGTCGATCCAGATAACGAACTGGAATGGAATGATGCGGCTCTTGCTAAAGTAGAAGCCAAGTTTCAGGAGCTCGTGGCCAATGCCGCCGGCGAAGAGTTAACCGAGTACAATCTGCGGCGGATTGGTTCCGACCTAGAGCACTTTGTGCGTGCCCTGCTGATGCAAGGGGAGGTGGCCTATAACCTCAATAGCCGCGTGCGCAACTACAGCCTCGGCATTCCCCGTGTGGCTGGCTCCCCAGCCCCATAGCCATGGTGGCCTTACAAGCCATATTTGAGCGGGTGATTGATCTGTTCCAATTACCCTTCATGCAGCGAGCACTCTTGGGCGGGATCTTTACCGGAGCGATGGGGGGTGCCCTCGGTAGCTTTACAATTTTGCGGCAGTTGTCGTTTTTTWGCGATGCCCTTGGGCATTCCGCCTTACTGGGGATTAGCTTAGGCGTGGTCTTCGGTATCAATCCATCGCTGGTTCTGCTGCCCTTTGCTGTTATTTTTGCGTTGGTCGTCACCTATCTTTTAGAGCGCACTCGTCTGTGGACTGATGCACTGCTCAATATTATCTATTCCGCTTCCCTTGCCTTAGCCATTCTGCTCCTAACGTTCGCCGATCGCTATCGCGGTGGTCTGAACAACTTACTGTTTGGGGATATTCTGGCGGTGCAACAACAGGACTTAATGTTGAGCGGGTTCCTTTGCGGCATTGTCTGCCTCTTTGTGATCTTGACTCTGCGGGTGCAGCTATTAATTACGGTGAATGAAACCTTGGCGGTGGCACGGGGGGTGGCTGTGCGCCTACAACGATTGCTATTTATTACCCTGTTGGCGTTGGTGGTGGCAGTCTCTATTAAAACCGTAGGGGTACTGCTCATTAGTGCCTTTGTTGTTATTCCTGCCTGTGGTGCGCGGCTGTGGACGCAGCAGTTCGCCTACTATGTGCTCTTGGCGAGCGCAGTGGGTGTGGGCACGGCGATCGCTGGCATCCTGATGTCCGCTGCGTTTAATTTGCCTTCGGGGCCGAGTATTGTGGCCTGTCAACTCGGCTTCTTTTTGCTGTCAATGCTGGTTAGCGCCCGTACAACTGCCCAAGCTCCAGTAAACTCAGGCGAGACTTAGCCCCTAAGCTCAGGGGCGATCGCTCCCCTTGCCGCACATGATCCGCCGCCGCACAACCAATCATGGCGGCATTGTCGGTACACAGGCGCAAGGGTGGAAAAATAAGGCGGATTCCCAAGGGGGTGGCCGCAGCGGTTAAGTACTGCCGCAGTCCGGAGTTCGCTGCCMCCCCACCGCCAATTGCCAGGGTTGTGAATCCATGATCCACCGCAGCGGCGATCGCCCGCTTCGTCAGGGCGTGGGCAACTGCTTTCTGAAAACTAGCGGCAATATCGGCCACCGGTAAGTTGTCACCATGGGTGTCGCGCAGTTGGCTCACCAGTCGCGCCACCGCTGTTTTCAGGCCACTAAAACTGGAATCGTAGGGGTGAACCTTGCCATTGGCTAAGGAAATATTCCCCTCCGGTAGCGTAAAGGCATCGGGATTACCGCTCTGTGCCAAGCGATCCATCATAGGCCCACCGGGGTACCCTAACCCCAGCAGCCGGGCAACCTTGTCATAGGCCTCACCAGCCGCATCATCGCGGGTTTGACCAAACAGTTGGTACTGACCACAGCCATAGACCCCAATCAGACTAGTGTGCCCCCCCGATACCAGCAAACACAAAAAGGGTGGCTCAAGGGTCGGTTCCGCCAAGTAGGAGGCGTACAGGTGCCCCTCGAGGTGGTGAATCCCCACTAGGGGTTTGTGGTGCACCATGGCAAGGGTTTTAGCGGCCGTAACCCCAATGAGTAATGACCCCACTAGCCCGGGGGCGCAGGTAACAGCAATGGCATCAATAGCGGCCCAGTCGCAGTGGGCTTCAGCCATGGCAGTGGCAATGACTCCATTAATGTTTTGCAAATGAGCACGGGATGCCACCTCAGGCACAACGCCGCCAAAGGGTTCATGGGCGCTGATTTGCGAGGCAATCACATTACTTTCAATGTGGCGATCGCGCACGACAGCGGCAGCCGTTTCATCACAACTGGTTTCAATGGCAAGGATGCAAACCATCAGAAATTTTAGGCAGTGTAGAACACGGTATTCTGAACATTCCCCATCATAAACGCTCGGCGCTTGTGTCACATACTTGCTAATAACTTGCAAAAAGGCAAATCCTCAGACTACAATGGCTTTCAGCCTTATTTTTAGGAGAAATTCTCAACTATGGACAAAATTGCCCGCCGTGCATTATTAGGGATGGGAGCGGGGGCAGCAGCTTACCTTGCTCACCATGCGCTAAATCAAGGCTCTGAGTCTAGCATGGCACAGGAGCGTTTGGCACAGGCAGGTCGTGTCATTAACGTCTATTCAGCGCGGCACTATGATACTGACAAAGCCCTGTACAACGGCTTTACGCAGCAAACGGGTATCCGTGTCAACCTCATCGAAGCTGAAGCCGATGCCCTAATCGAGCGGATTCGCAGTGAAGGGAGTCGCAGCCCAGCGGATGTTCTAATTACCGTTGATGCCGGACGTTTGTGGCGTGCTCAACAAGCAGGKATTTTGCAACCGGTTCAGTCGCGCACATTGACGAGTGTTGTCCCAGCCAACCTTCGAGAGCCACAAGGGCATTGGTTTGGGTTGTCACGGCGGGTGCGAGTGCTCATCTACGACAAATCAAAGGTCAACCCTAGCCAGCTCTCAACCTACGAGAATCTAGCTAATGCGCGATGGCGCGGCCAAGTCCTTACCCGCACCTCCACCAATGTCTATAATCAGTCTCTGACGGGGTCACTCTTAGCAATTCATGGTGCTCCAAAAACAGAGCAGTGGGCACGGGGCTTAGTCCAGAACTTTGCACGGTCACCGCAAGGCAATGATACCGATCAAATTCGTGCCTGTGCTGCCGGAGTGGGCAGTGTGGCAATTGCAAACCACTACTATTTGGCTCGCTTAATAGCCTCTAATAAACCAGAAGATCAAGAAGTCGCCAATAAAGTTGCCCTATTTTTCCCAAATCAGCGGGATCGTGGCGCCCACGTCAATATCTGTGGAGCCGGGGTAGTGGCTGGTGCCCCCAACCGTCAAGCAGCCATTCAATTTCTAGAATACTTGGTTAGCCCTAAAGCCCAAGAAATGTTTGCGATGGCTAACTATGAGTATCCGGTACGTTCTGGGGTACCGCTCCATCCCATTATTCAACGGTTTGGTAATTTCCGTGGCCAAAATGTGAACGCCGCCGTGTTCGGGCGAAATAATGCCGAAGCACTACGGATCATGGATCGCGCTGGTTGGCGATAGCTGTAGTTGCTACTGATCATCGGCACAATCCGGAGGCTGGGAGATTAGGTATCCCCCAGCTTTTTTTGACTCTACCTGCACTCAAAGTGCAACGATCAGAGTGTAACGATATGAGCAGTGGTGCATCTTCCCAAGATGCTAAGAAAGCGGCACAGTACTACCGCGTTTCCCATAGTGGCAACTTTAGAATAAACCTAAGCAAAAATGATTAAAGCCTAGCAGCCCGTCTAGGAGTCCTCACTGTTGCCGAAGTTAGACCTGTCTGGAGAGTAACCGATGAGAATGAGATTTGCCCCGCTGGTGGCCGTGGTGATGTTGGCGGCAGTTGTAGCTCCGGCCACTGCCCAAAGCCGTCGCCAACCTGTGAACCCGCAGATGTATCCGGTGACCCGTCCTACGCTTCCCCAAGCTTTTGAGCGCATTGATGGAACTCAAAACTATTGGGTGGATGAGTCGATCGCTGGGGATGCCATGTTTGTGTTTGGCACGCCAACCTACCGCGATAATGACATCATCAATCGGGGTCGCCGCATTCACTATGTCTCTAATGATGCGTGGTATCAGCAGTCTAATGCCCCTGCAATTCGTACCCGTGACTTGGATAGTCCTTTCTGTACATCGATGTATGGCACTCCCTATCCCTGTAATTTAGCGGTAGAAACGCCATTACCACCGCCACAGCCTATCTTCTTTGCACCACCCCCGCCGATGCCAGCACCACCGGTGCGCGCACTCTACTAGTCGGCTGAATCTTCACCCTATGAACGGATAGATTGAGAACCCCCACCAGTTATTTTATAAACCTGAATTGATCAATTTTTGTCCACAGTCAATGGGTTCCTTGCTGCTAGTTTAACGTCCTTGGAGAAAGTTAAGAATCCCGCGGGCGATCGCCTGCGCCATTTGGGTACGCCATGCGGGATTACTGAGGTTAGCGGCATCTTCAGCACCAGTCACAAAGCCCGTTTCCACAAGAGCTGCATCCATGGAGGTATTGCGAATCACGTAAAAGCGGGCAGCCCTGACGCCGCGATCGCGCACATTGAGAGAACTGAGGATACTGTTTTGAATCGCGGCGGCTAAGCGACTCGACTTCCCGGGGGCGTAGTAGGTCTCCACACCATTCACATCGGGGCGCGCCATGCTGATGGCATTGGCATGGATACTGACAAAGGCGTTTGCCCGTGCCCGCTCCGCCATACTCACGCGGGGGGCAAGCTCTAGGTCAATGTCACTGGTGCGGGTGAGGATCACCTGAACTCCCTGTTGTTGTAGGAATTGAGCCACCTGTTGGCTAATGTCTATGACAATATCTTTCTCGCGAATGCCGCCAATCCCAATAGCACCGGCATCGCTACCGCCATGGCCAGGATCAATCACGACCACGTAGCGACCCCGAGGAACAGGCTGGCTGGGAAATTGGCTCGTGGGGGTGGGGGGCACTTGAATGGGCGTGGTGGCACTGGGCGGTGGTTCCCCTGCCCCCTGAAGTTGGACGATAAAGGATTCGGCAGAGAGTGCCCGCGGGCCAAGGATACGGAAGTTGGGCGCGGGGGTCAGCAAAATCGTAACGGTCTGGTTGTCTTCTTGGCGTACCTGAATGTCACTCAGGGGGCTGCCAGGCACTAAGCGTGGTTCGCGGATATTGCCTAACTGTGCTTGGCGCAGGCGAATGCGATAGCTGTTGCCCTCCCAGCCGACACTATAGAAGACAGTGCGATCGCCTTGGATCAGTAACTCTCGTCCCCCTAAATCAATTCGTTGAATCGTTGTAAGGGGCGTTTGGGCAGTGGCAGCGGGTATTGCGCTAGGGCGGGAGGGGGTTGGCGGGCTAATCGCAGTGGTGGTGGGGCTAATGACAAACCCATCGTTGCGGGAAGTGATTTGCCAGTCCCCGTCCTGAGGGTTAATCTCCAGAGTGATCAGGACTTGCCGACCCTGGGGGCGAATTTCGGCACGGACGCGATCGCGACCAAAGCGGCGTAGTTCTAAGCGGCGCGGGTTAAAGTTGCGGATCAGTTCACTATTACTGAGCAAAATTTCAATGCGATTACGGCGAGGACGGCGGAGTGTATAGCTACCATCCGGCAGGGGGCGATCGGTCATCACCATAAAGCCAGTGGCATCGCTTTGCCAACTGCGTACCTGTAGGGGGGTTACCGTCCTTGGTGAGGGTGCCGTCGGCGCAGGCGCAGGGGTGGGTGCTGGGGGTGTGCTGGTTTGCTGTTGGGGTTGGGGGAGTTGGACTAACCAGTTATTGGCAGCTACCCCACGAAAGCGCACCTGCTGCGGATCGATCGTATAGCCTGCGGCGTACTCCACAACGATGCGGGTCGTTTGGGGGTCAAACTGCGCCACCCGAACCTGACGGATGGCACCGCTATAGTTTTGGCTGACCTGGGGGCTGCCGAGCACCACCCCGGGCAAATCAATCACCAAACGAGTCGGGTTATAAACTAGCTCCGCCCGCGGCTGCACCGCTCGCTCTGTGCGAATCTCCAGTTGGTTAGTGGTGGGGTTGAGTCGCCATAGGTATAAGCGGCTGGCCATGGCGGGTTGGCAGATCACAACAGCGGCTGCGGTACCGCACAATGTGCTCCACACGGTTTGAGATTGCCAGAAACGCCACTGTTTCTCCATTCACATCACTCCACCAACGAGGCACGACAACACGCTTACTTGACTGACTGCGCTACTAGATGAAACCTGCCTAGCGTACTCGAATAGGGACAGGCCTGTAAACTGGCACACCCTGCGATTAGATTTGCGCAGTTGCCCCTTTGCAGATTCAAATTTCAGCGCAGTTCCTCTAGGTTGACTTAGACGTATTCCGCGAGCGATGAGTTCGTCAACTGCATTGACCGCCTCTGGTCTCCGTAGTTCCCTTATGATTGATGCTGTAGGAATTCCCATGCCCAGTGGCCGCACCCACGATCGCCTGACTTGGATAGCCATTCCCGTGATTGGGTTTGGAGTGAGTGCACTCACCAAGGATTGGCGCTGGGGGGCGATCGCCAGCAGTAGTTTTGGGGTGGGGGGCTTTTTACTTAGCCCAGACCTAGATACCGCCTCTTTACCCTACTATCGCTGGGGTATCCTACGGGGAATATGGCACCCCTACCAAAGGCTGTTTCGCCACCGTTCCGTCTGGACCCACGGCCCCATCCTTGGCACCCTAATTCGTTTGGTTTACTTAGGGCTATGGTTCGGCCTAGGAATCACCCTCTTGGCGTTGGGAATCTATGTAACGGGTTCCCTTGCCAATTGTTTAACTCTGGTGAAGCCGCTGCTGGCAGGGATCCCACGCCAAGACTGGCGCCTTTTTGGGGCGATCGCCCTCGGTTTAGAACTCTCTGCTCTGCTGCATATCGGCAGTGACACGGTGGTCTCCCAGTGGCGGCGGTGGCAACGCTAGCTTAGCGATGATGGGTGGGGCACGGCGGTGCGCTAATCGACCGATCCAGCCAACCCACTGCCTGCTGCAAGTGGGCGATCGCTTCGGTCTCCTCATCCTTGAGCAAATAGACCAGCCCCGCTGCCACCTGTTCTAGGGCACGGGCACGGCGGTTGTTTTTCAAACGGTGCCAGTCTTCGGGAGTAATTTTGAGCACCTCGAGCAAGGCAGTGGCCAATTCTTGGGCACTAGGTTTGGGTGTCATAGGCAAGTCCTGACAGAATCGACGCTACGTTGATGGACGCTCGCAATCATCTTTTGAGCCTAGGTTGCGGTGATGATTGCATGAGCAGGCGTGATCAATGGCTATGGCGCAGCAGATTTTGGGAGGTAGCCACTCACCAGAATATCTTGCCCCACTGTTTGCCATGTTACCTCCTCAAGGCAGAGTGCCTCACTCATTTTCTGGAGACCCAAATCTGCCACAGGAACGGGGGCACTGGTACCCCCAATGATTTTCGGAGCAATAAACGCCCAGATTTTTTGCACCATCCCCTCGGCGATCGCTGCTGCGGCTAAGGAACCACCGCACTCCCACAGCACAGTCATGATCCCGCGGTTGTACAGCTCCTTCATCAGCGTTGTTGGGGTGAGCACTGGCCGGCAGACCACCTCAACCCCACAAGCCTCTAAGTGCGGCACTAAGGGATGATCCGCTGGAGCCGTAGTAACAACTAGGGTAGGCGCAACATCCGTTTGCCACAGGTAGGCATCTAGGGGGAGATCCAGATGACGGCTCATCACCACCCGCAGCGGCGTATGGGGATGGCGGGAGGTGAGGTGGGGGTTATCCCGCCGTACGGTATTGCCGCCAACAATGATTGCATCACATTCAGCGCGCAGTTGGTGAACCATGGCTCGCGCGGCTTCCCCACTAATCCAAGTACTATGGCCAGCACTGGAGGCAATTTTGCCGTCAAGGGTCATAGCGTACTTGAGAATACCAAAGGGGTGCGCGTTACGCACCCGATGTACAAAGGCTTCATTGAGCCGTTGACAGGCCGCTTCACATACCCCCACTGTCACCGCAATCCCCGCAGCCCGTAGGCGCTCAATCCCGGAGCCGGCCACCCGTGGATCGGGGTCAATCATCCCCACCACCACCCGGGGAATGCCTGCGGCAATAATCGCCTCGGTGCAGGGGGGGGTGCGGCCATAGTGATTGCACGGCTCTAGGTTCACGTAGAGGGTGGCATCCGTGAGTAAGGGGCGATCGCCGGCTGCCACACTCCGCAGTGCAAACACCTCAGCATGGGGTTCCCCCGCTTTGGGGTGAAATCCTTCACCAATAATTCGCTGCGCTGCCACAATTACACAGCCCACCAACGGATTGGGGGAGGTGTGCCCCCGTGCCTGCTCAGCCAGTTGCAGACACCGCTCCATGTAGAGGGCATCGGTAACAGTGGCATCAGCCAAGGGGACAGAATCGCAGCGCATAGATCAAGGGTAGCCTTGGGGCAGGTTAGCGTTCGTGCTCCGTTTCCGACGACTGCTTGGGCAATTGCTCCGCCTCTGGGCACTCCTCCGCCACCGGCAGGTCAGCATACCCCCGTGGAACCGCCGCTAAGCGACGGGAAATAGAACCAATACTCTCGATATTGACAATTTCCTCCCATGCACATACTTCATCGTCTTCATCGGTTTCGTAGCGAATGGTTACGACATTGCCCTCAATATCGACAATCCGCGCCCGATCAATGAGGCGCTGTTGATCCCGCAAGTAAATCCAGACTTCTTGGCCATCGGTGTAGAGTTGATAAAGCTTGCGGTGTAGCATAGGGTGATCTCCTTCTCGGAATTAGGCTTAGCAACAGTTCGGTATGCTTGCGCTTAAACCTCTTGCCTGCCATCTTAACCTCAGAGTTGGCAGCAAACAGCAATAGGCTAACGAATTTTGACCACGAGGGACACTCAGGTGTAGCGGTGGCAGAATGCAAAGCGGGGGTAAGGGGCGATTCTGACCCTCTTGAGTAGATCTCGTACAATCGAAGAAGCGTAACAAAGGGTAAATAATCCGCTACCATAACGCTATTCATTTATTCTAACCAGTGCGGAGTCGTTCAAACGGCATGGGCAAAATTGTTGGCATTGATCTGGGAACAACCAATTCCGTCGTTGCTGTACTGGAAGGGGGAAAACCCGTTGTGATTGCCAATGCGGAAGGATCCCGTACCACTCCCTCCGTGGTCGCCTTTGCTAAGGATAATGAGCGTCTGGTGGGGCAATTAGCGCGGCGACAGGCGGTGCTCAACCCCCAAAACACGTTTTATGGGGTGAAGCGATTCATTGGCCGTGACTATGCTGAACTGAGCCAAGAATTGAAGCGGGTGCCCTACACTATCCGGCGGGATGAATCGGGTAAAGTGCGCATCAAGTGTCCGCGGCTGCAAAAAGAGTTTGCACCGGAGGAAATTTCTGCCATGGTGCTGCGCAAGCTCGTGGAGGATGCCAGTCGCTACCTAGGCGAGCCAGTTACCGATGCGGTGATTACGGTACCGGCCTATTTTAATGATTCGCAGCGCCAAGCCACCCGCGATGCGGGGCGAATTGCGGGCTTGAATGTGCGCCGCATTATCAATGAACCCACGGCAGCAGCACTGGCCTACGGGTTAGATCGCCAGAAGGAGCAAACCATTTTAGTGTTTGACCTCGGGGGTGGCACCTTTGATGTGTCTATTCTGGATGTTGGCGATGGGGTGTTTGAAGTTAAGGCCACCAGTGGTGATTCCCAACTGGGGGGGAACGATTTTGATAAGTTAATTGTGGATTGGCTCGCGGAAGAGTTCTTAGCTAAGGAAGGGATTGATCTGCGGCGCGATCGCCAGTCGTTGCAACGGCTCACCGATGCTGCTGAAAAAGCAAAAATTGAGCTATCGGGGCTGCAAGAAACGAGTATCGATCTTCCCTTTGTCACCGCTACTGCTGAGGGGCCTAAACATATTGAAACAACCCTGAGTCGCCGCCAGTTTGAAAGCTTGAGCCAAGAGTTGCTCAAGCGCCTACGCTTTCCTGTAGAGCAAGCCCTGCGGGATGCCCTCCTCACCCCCTCTCAGATTGATGCGGTAGTACTGGTGGGCGGGGCAACGCGGATGCCCATGGTACAGGAGCTGGTTCGCCAGATGATTGGCCGTGAACCCAGCCAGAATGTCAACCCTGACGAGGTCGTGGCGGTGGGAGCCGCCATTCAGGCGGGGATTTTGGCCGGGGATATGAAGGATATTCTGCTGTTGGATGTGACTCCGCTCTCGTTAGGGGTGGAAACCATTGGCGGTGTCACCAAGGKGTTGATTCCGCGTAATACCACGATTCCGGTACGCCGTTCCGATATTTTCTCGACCTCTGAAAATAATCAAAGCCAAGTCGAAATTCATGTGGTTCAGGGCGAGCGCGAACTGGCAGAGCACAATAAGTCTCTGGGGCGCTTTAAGTTGACCGGGATTCCCCCTGCGCCGCGCGGTGTGCCACAAATTCAGGTGTCTTTTGACCTCGATGCCAATGGTCTGTTGCAGGTGGTGGCGTTGGATCGCTTTAGTGGCCGCGAGCAGAGCGTGGTGATTCAGGGGGCGTCGACCTTGGCAGAGGACGAGGTTCAGCAAATGCTTTTGGATGCGGAGGCCAATGCCGCCGGCGATCGCCAACGCCGCGATCGCGTGCAGAAGCGCAACCGTGCTCAGGATCTCATTAACCGTGCCGAGCGTCAGCTTCGCGAAGCCGCCCAAGAGTTTGGGTATCAGTTTGCGGCCAATCAGCGGCGCACCATTGAAGCCTTGGTGCGGCAACTGCAAGAGGGGATCCGCAATGATGACGATCGCCAGATTGATCTCACCTATGCGGCACTTGAGGAGCGCTTGTACGACTTTGTCCGCGAACTGCGCCTCAGTGAAGAGGAGGCTGAAGACGAGGAAGACCTGTTTAAGCTGCCGAACCTCAAAGAGGCTGTGAACAAAGGCTTAGAGGCTGTGCGTGGGCGCGATCGCCGCCGTGAATTGGAGGACACCGATAAGGACTGGAATCAACCGAGCCGCAGCAGCCGTCGCCGCAGCTACGAACAGCGGGGTGACTCAGCGGCATGGGATGATTGGGATGATGACGACTGGTAGAAAGAGACAAGTAGGAACTTAAATGCGTAATTTTCGAGATTACTACCAGCTTTTGGGAGTGGATCGGAGCGCCAGTAGCGATGAAATTAAGCGGGCTTACCGTCGCCTTGCACGGCGGTACCATCCAGACATGAACCCGGGCGATCGCGCTGCCGAAGAAAAATTCAAAGACATTAGCGAAGCCTACCAAGTGCTCAGCGACCCAGCTCGCCGCGAGCACTACGATCGCTACGGCGAATATTGGTCACAGCCGGGGTTTCGCAGCCGTACCCCCCAACGGACGAMAAACCGCCGTAATGGCACAAGCCTCAGGGATGATCCTGACCTGAGTGAAGATAACTTTCAGGAGTTTTTAGATCAACTCTTGGGACGGCGATCGCGCACCACGACCATCCCTGCGGATCCCCCACGTCGTTCCCCTACTATAGAAACAGATTATTTTCGACCTGGGACAGTGAAAACTGCCTATACTGCTGTGAGCCGCCGCGACGCTGAAGCCACCCTAGAAATTCCCCTAGAAAAAGCCTACGAAGGGGGACGAGAGCGCATTCGGCTGGGGGATGGCCGCTCCCTAGAAGTGACCCTGCCGCGGGCAATGATCACAGGCCAGCGGGTGCGGCTGCGCGGACAGGGGACCGGCGGCGGTGACCTCTATCTCAAAATTAATGTCACCCCGCATCCGTTGTTTCGCCTTGAGGGCTACGACATTGTGTGTGACTTGCCGGTGACCCCCAGTGAAGCGGCCTTGGGAGGTCAGGTAGAAGCCCCGACCCTCGATGGCTGGGTGAAAATGTCTATCCCGGCAGGGGTGCGCAATGGCCAACGCTTGCGGCTGGCGGGCAAAGGCTATCCCCGCCCCGATGGCGATCGCGGTGACCAACTGGTAGAAATTATCATTACTCTGCCTCCCCAATTGAGTGATGCTGAGCGAGAACTGTACCGTCAGCTTCACGCGATAGAATCGTACAATCCCCGTGCCCATTTGGCCTATCCCTAGCTCGACCAATGGACGAACCGGTTTTTGTTGATACGGCTCCAGAGGCCGCCCAGCCTCTTCTACAGGAGATTCTCACCTATCTGGAGACAGAGGTTGCCCCCAATGCCAATCGGATAGATCAGCAAAAATCGTTGCTCTCCAGTGCCTTGCAAGCCCTAGCAGAGTTAGGAATTTTCCGGTTAGCTCCCCCAGAAGCCGTTGGTGGATTGGGATGCCCTCCCTCCATTCTTTGGCATTTAGCACTCAAGCTTGGCGAGGCCTCCGGTGCCCTTGCCTTTTTAGTTTCGCAGCACCAAACTGCCCTCAGTATTATTCTGGAGCACCCGAATAGCAGCGTTGCCCAAGCCTACTTCAGTGATTTGATGTTGGGCAAAACCTTGATTGGCGTAGGCTTTTCTCACCTGCGCTACAACCATGTGGACTTGAAAGCCCGATCGCTGCCACAGGGCTACCTTTTGAAAGGCAACATTCCTTGGCTAAGCGGCTTTCAGCACATGACGATGGTGGTCGTTGCAGCGGAACTTCCCGATGAGCAGACGTTATTTGCTCTCTTGCCCCTGATGAATGCTCAACAGTCCAGCGGCGGCATTTTGCATTTAACCCTGCCGTTACCCTTGGCAGCTGTGCCCTCAACCCAAACCGTACAAGCAGAGGTTATTGACTGGTTCGTTCCGCCTGAGGATGTGGTCGGCATCGGTGACCCTAACTGGATTGAGCAGCGAGACAACCAAAAATTGCTCAGAGGCAGTGCCGCCCCCCTCGGTTGTGCCCGCGCCAGTTTGCAGGTTCTCGCTACCTTTCCTCAGTCTGCGGAGTTGTATGCTTGCCTGTGGGATCGCTGGCAATTCCTTTACACCACCATTCAGCAGGAGTTAGGGCAACTGAACCCGCCTTACCATGCAAAACTGCGGGCAAAGGCGGTACAATTGACGGTTCGTGCTGCCCAAGCGGCCATGATTACGACTGGGGGAAGTGCCGTGCTGCTGAACCATACGGTGCAGCGATTGTACCGCGAAGCCATGCTTTACATGGTGACGGGCTTAAACAACAACCTGCGCGATGCGTTGCTGGCGGAGTTACTTGTGGAGGAGCGTTGTTTGTAAACGGGAGTTTCCAAAGGTGGCGATCGCCCTTGATCCGGAGTGGTTTGCCCGGCCAGCCCCAGAGGTAGCCCCTGATCTCATTGGTTGCCTGTTAGTACGGCGGCACCCCAATGGCCAGATGTACCGTGGGCGCATTGTAGAAACAGAAGCCTATATGGCGGGAGATCCCGCTTGCCATGGCTATCGTCGCCAAACCCCTCGCAATGCCCCCATGTTTGCTGCCGCGGGTACGATCTACGTTTACCAAATCTACGGGATTCATCACTGCCTCAATATTGTGAGCGATCGCCCCCAGGTGGCCAGTGCGGTACTGATTCGCGCCCTTGAGATGATCACCCCCACCTTACCCGCGCGCAGTGCGGCTGGCCCCGGCAAGCTGTGTCATCTGTTAGCCATCGATCGGCAGTTGTCTGGCACCGTACTTGGGGAGGCCACTGGCCTGTGGATTGAGCCACCTCCCCAAGCGGTGGTGGGCACCGTTGTGCAAACCCGCCGTATTGGTATTTCCCAAGGACAAGAGATTCCATGGCGGTGGTATTTGCAAGGGAATGCAGCGGTTTCTCGCTACTCGTAGCTACCGGTGGAGACCTCCAGCAACTGCTCCGGTTGCTCCAAGAACAGAATGGCTTTCTCTAGGGCTTGCTGGCGATCGCTCACCACGTGATCCGCAGGCAAGCGATCTAAAATTCGGAATCGCTCAAGGCGCTGTTGAACTTTTGCCGAACCACTCACTACAAAAATAGCTAACCGATGTTTTTGCGCCTCTTCGATGAGGGATTCAATGGCGAGGGTGGCGGTGACCCCCAACAGGGGCACACTACTCACGTCAAGGATGAGCACCTTATAGTCCGCCATAATCGCCTGACGTTGGGAGATCGCCCACGCCGACCCAAAGCTCATCGGCCCCCCTAAATGCAATAGCAGCAATTGCCCCTTGCCTCGGCGAAAAAGCTCCTTCTCCTCAGGGGTCAGGGGCGTTTGATCATCCGCATGGGTAATGGCTTTCACCTCTTCCGACTGCAGATCCGCCAGCCGCTTGATGGTCAACATATTGGCAATAAACACCCCTACACCCACCGCCACAATCAAATCCACAAAGACCGTTAGGAGCATCACACCATACATAATGAAGGCGGCTCGCAGCGAGAGGACGTGTGCCCGTTTGAGGAAATTCCAATCAATGATGTCAATCCCCACCTTGATCAAAATCCCAGCCAGCACCGCATTAGGGATAGGAGCGGTCAAGGGGGCTGCCCACAGAACCACCATCAACAAAATGACAGCGTGGATCATGCCTGAGAGACAGGTGCGGCCACCCGCTTGAATATTTACTACGGTTCCCATGGTTGCCCCAGCTCCGGGTAACCCACCAAACAGCCCTGAAACGAGGTTGCCAATGCCTTGACCAATGAGTTCCTTATCGGAATCGTGCTGCGTGCGGGTAATGCTATCGGCAATCACTGAGGTTAACAGCGAGTCAATACAGCCGAGCATCCCCAGCATGGCAGCATCCACCAGCATGGTTTTCAGCATAGGCAAAGAAAACGTGGGAACCACAAACTCCGGTAAGCCCGTGGGAATCTTGCCAATGCGCGCCAACCCAGCATCAGCAAAGAACAGCATCGATAGCAGCGTCCCCAACACTAACGCCAGCAGTTGAGGGGGCACCAAGCGCCGTAGCCACTGTGGTGTAAAGTAAATCAGCGCTAGGGTGAAGAGGCCAAGAGTTAACGCTGCTGGGTTCATGGTCTGAATAAAGTCCGGCAGGTTCTGCACGGCTCCTAGCACGCCCCCTTTACTCGTGTGCCCTAGCAGCGGCCCAATTTGCAACAAAATCATGATCAGGCCAATTCCGGACATGAAGCCGGAAATAACCGTGTAGGGCATCATGGTGATGTATTTACCAAGGCGGAGTAGGCCAAATAAAATTTGAAACCCCCCAGCCAGCATCACCACCGTAAAGGCCATGGCCAACCCTTGCTCCGGGTACTCACTCGTCAGGCGGGTAATCACCGCTGTAATCACCACCGTCATTGGCCCCGTTGGGTTTGAAATCAGGGTGGGAGTACCGCCAAATAAAGCGGCAAAGAATCCCAGAAATACGACACAGTACAGACCGGCTGTTGCCCCTGCTCCAGAGGTCACCCCAAAGGCTAGAGCCATTGGCAGTGCCACAATGGCAGCGGTAAGGCCACCAAACAGATCACCCCGCCAATATCTGAAATGCACTCGATTAATCACATTTGCTAGCATTCCTGTCCCTTTTGTTGACTAGATGTTGACTCGCTAATGTAGAGATTTTTCATAGCTGTGGGATTATGAACCAACCTCGTGACCACTCTGGAGTGTCCGACAATTTTTCATAACTTATGGCTATGATAATCAAATATTTAATTGAAATAATCCTATGCTTTGATGGGGACAATCTGTCTAGATGGGGAGGAAAGTTTTTCTTATCAAACGAGGAAAGTTTTTCTTATGAAGGGACGGATGCGAGGGTAGGGGCGCAGCGTCGGCAATTGGCAAACTTTGTTACACTCAGGGGTTGGAAGTAATGAATCCAAGGAATGAACCTGCCATGAGTCAATCGCCGCTAGATGCTTTTTTCTTAGGTCGAGCCACAGCGACGCTGCTACGCGACCAAGCGCAACATCTGTTTGTTGAACTACTTAGTCAGATTGGGCGGTTTGATGCCGAGCAACAGCAGCGGCTGCATCAGTTTATGCAAGAGGTTCAGGAGCGGGCGCAGCAGGAAGCCCAAGCTGTTTCCCCCCACGCCAGTGAACCTGTGGACTGGCAAGCCCTTGTGGATGATCTGCGGGCAGAAACTGCGGCCTTGCGTACCGAACTGCAACGCTACCGCAACCGCTAGAGGGCTTGAATCCATTCGTGGATGGTATAGTCTGTCCAGATGTGGTGCTGCCAATAGGGATCGGCTTCGATGAGTTGGCGCACCGCCTCTTCACTTTCGGCAGTGTAGATGGCAAAAAAGTAGCGTAAATCTTTGGTAGGGCCAATGGTCACTAGGCTGCCTTGGTCTTTTTGGCGGGCAAGGCCATCTAGGTGGTCTTGGCGATGGGGAGCACGGCGCTCAAGGACATCCTCGCAATAGCGCCCCCAGACAACAAATTTAGCCATACTAAGCTCTCCTTAGGCTTGCTCTGCCGCTAAGCGCGCTAACTGCTCCTGTTGATCGCGGCTAATGCACGATTGAATAATCGTTTCTAGATCCCCTTCGAGGACGGTGCTCAGGGTAAAGTTTTGCCCTAAGCGGTGATCGGTGACGCGATCGTCTTTGTAGTTATAGGTGCGAATTTTTTCGGAGCGATCGCCAGTGCCCACTTGCGATCGTCGCATGGAGGTAATGGCTTCCTGTTGCTCCCGCAGTTTCATTTCGTAAAGCTTGGCGCGCAAAATCTGAAAAGCCCGCTCTTTATTTTTCAGTTGGCTGCGCTCTTCGGTACAAAAAATGCGGATCCCCGTTGGTTTATGGAACAGATCAACCGCTGTTTCCACCTTGTTGACGTTTTGGCCGCCGGCGCCGCCCGATCGCGCAGTGGTCAATTCAATATCCTTGGGGTCAATCTCAACCTCCACCTCATCCACTTCTGGCATCACCGCCACCGTTGCCGTAGAGGTATGCACGCGCCCTCCCGCCTCTGTAACGGGCACCCGCTGCACCCGATGCACTCCGGATTCAAACTTCAGTTTGCTATAGACGCGATCGCCCTTGATCTCCAAAATTGCTTCCTTAAAGCCGCCCATTTCTGCCAGCGATTCGCTGACAAGGTTGACTTGCCACCCTTGCGATTTGGCATAGCGGGAGTACATGCGCACTAAATCTCCCGCCCAAATTCCTGCTTCGTCCCCTCCAGCTCCTGCCCGAATTTCCAGCATGATGTTCTTGTCATCATTGGGATCTCGCGGTAGCAGTAGTACCTTGAGCCGCTCCTCCAGCTCGGCAATACGAGCTGTCAGGTTTGCTATCTCTTCTTCCGCCAGTTGCCGTAGCTCTGGTTCATCGCTAGCGTCCTTGAGGAGTTGCCGCGTATCTGCCAACTGTTGATGCAAGGCTTGCCATTCGTGGTAGGCATTCACTGTTTCCTCGAGGGCTGCTCGTGAGCGAGCCACTTTTTGGAACTCAGAGGGGTTGACGGCAACGTCTGGATCTGCCAAACGCCGCGTCAACTCCGTAAAGGTTTGCTCAACGGTACGCAGTTTTTCCAGAAGATAGGCTTCCGCCATAGCTGCTGACCGCCGCCTTAGACTTTACGCGAGTAGTATTCAACCACCAAGAGTTCATTCACTTGTAGAGCCACCCATTCCCGCTCTACAAGGCCATTCACCTTGCCTGTGAGGGTGTTTTTATCTAGTTCCAAGTGGCTGGGTAAGTTGGCAAGGCCAGGATTCTGTAAGTTGGTTTGTACAAGCTGTCGTGAGCGATCGTTATCGCGCACCGTAATCACGTCACCAGGGCGACATTGATAGCTGGGGATGGATACACTGCGACCATTCACCATAATATGCCCATGACTCACCAATTGGCGGGCTGCCGGAATGGTAGGTGCCATGCCAAGGCGAAAAACGGTGTTGTCTAAGCGCATCTCTAATAATTGCAAGAGCGTCTGGCCAGTGGAGCCGCTGACTCGCCGGGCTTTGCGCACATACCGCACCAACTGCCGCTCAGACACGCCGTAGTTAAACCGCAGTTTTTGCTTTTCATCAAGACGCAGCGCGTACTCCGAGCGCTTTTTACGGGCTTGACCGTGCTGACCAGGCGGATAACTGCGCTTAGGGGCTTTACGGGTTAAACCGGCTAATTCACCCAGACGACGAACAATTCTTAAACGAGGGCCACGATATCGAGCCATGCAACTATACCCAACCTACAATGATGACGGTGTCCAACCAGACGAGTTCATACGTGAGCGCGATCTATGTCGCAAGGGGCGATTAGATCAGCTTTCCTAGCATATCAATAGTCTGGGGGCGATCGCAACCACCATCTGCGGATCAATTGGCTGGCGGCTGATCTGCGGCAGTTTTTGGCCGCAGTGTCTGGTGCCCTGCCTGCAAGGCTTCTAACTTAAATAGGCTGACAAGTGTTCCGGTAATCGGAATCGCCAGAAAGACCCCGACAAAGCCCGCTAGGGTTGCCCCGACAAGCAGGGCTAAAAACAAGATGACCGGATTCAAATTCACCGAGTTTCGCATAATACGGGGCATCAGAATGTTTTCTTCCACCTGTTGGAGCAAAATGCAGCCAACGAGCACCTTAAAACTGAGAGCAAGACCCTTAGGCAGCAAAATCAAAGACACAATCGCAATACCAAGGGTGGCGCCAATTCCCGGAATCAGATCAAAGGCTCCGGCAATGGCAGCAAGGGCAAGGGCATAGGGGGCGCGCAGCAGTAAAAGGATAATAAAAACCGATACACCAAAAAACAGAGAGAGCAAAAAACGCCCCCAAAAGAAGCCGAGGAAGTTCCGTTGCAAATCGCGGGGCACCCGTTCCTGCCATGGCTCTGGCAAAAAACTCAGGAGGTACTGCCACAATCGCTGCCCATCCAGCAGCATAAAAAACGTAATCACTGCAACAATAATGCTCTCTAGCAGTAGTGAAAAGACAAATTGCAGCTTACCAAACCCAAACTCTAGGCCAGCAAAAGCATAGTTGCGTAATTCTGACTCAATTTGGCGAAAGTCAATCTCTAGGTTCCAACGCTCTAGCCAGCGTTGAATATCGTTGAGGAGATTAATCCATGTATCCACCTGATCCGGCAATGTACTCAGAAGTTCTTGGAGTTGGCCAATAATACCAAAGCCAAGGGTCAACCCAACCCCAATAACGATCGCCAGTGCTCCCAAAAAAACAAGTGTTACTGCTGCCGTATGGGGGAGATACCGCTCAACCCAGCGCACCGGATAATTGAGCAAAAAGGCCAAAATTGCTGAAAATAGAAAAATCAGTACAACAGTGGCAAAGAATTTGAGGAGTTGCACCCCAATCCAACCGAGGGCAAACAGGAGTAGAAAGCGTAGTAAGCGGCGATTTTCTAGGCGGTCAAACCACTTGAGCATAGTACTCCCGCACCCTGATGACGTTCAGGCAAAACAGCGGTTAGCTGCCCCTCACGCATTGACTATAGCTTAGAACGCCCCTTGCCAGAGATGAACAGCTACGCCCTAACGACCCTGAGCATTGTGCTGCAGAAAGCGGTTTCCCGGCGAGCCTGATGAGTTAATTGAACAAAATTAGCGACGCATTCCCCCACCTCGGAACAGGTGGAGGTCAAAGAGTGGCGGTTTCTATGGTATGAGGCTATACATCTTGAGCGGTACGGTAAAGGGCGGAACTGAGAGCTCCGAACACCCCAGAGACACGACCTCTCAAGTGATGGAGAAGCACCCTTTGACTTCTCCCCTCTTTGAAAGAGAGGGGATTCCCAAAGGATGCTACGCAACGGGCTGAAGCCACATTGCTTCGCTTTTCCCTTGAGCTGTCACCCACAACTTAATGCGGGTGGGAGCAGTCAAAGACCCCCTACTCACCTCAAGCATTTCTGCTATTGGGACTACGTTTATGTTTCGGTTCGTGGTTTCGCGCTTTTCAACACTAGCCAATTCGATACGCTCAACATCCTGCCATTGCTTGCAGTGGTTTAGGCTTGCCGCCAAAGCGGTAGTGACTTACTTGCCGGGATCTCTCCGTACT
>NZ_JAKLTV010000028.1:0-96091 GCF_022698185.1 Synechococcus sp. PCC 6717
AAAGCGGTAGTGACTTACTTGCCGGGATTTCTCCGTACTAGGATGTTTCTTCGCGTAGTTGATACGCCTACTTTCCACGTCTCTAGTTTAACACATAGAGAGGGCTAAAGCCCCCTGAGTTGGCTGTATCCCCTCGCTAAAGCGGAGGGGTTTTAGCCCGCCCACATCACTCCTATAACGGTAGGGGAGATGCGTGCTCCCCGTACTGCTTGAGAAAGGAGCGCCGATGCCATGGCGTTACACCCTGCTGCAGGAGGGCGCGGCGATGCTGGGGGGTACTATAGCCTACATTCCGCTCCCAACCGTAGAGAGGATAGCGGTGGCTCAGCCGCGCCATGAAGCGATCGCGCCGGACTTTGGCAATGATAGAGGCGCAGGCAATACTATAACAGTAGCGATCGCCCCCCACAATCCCAATCGCCCGCTCAAAAGGCGCAGTTTTGCTAAGTTTGCCATCAATCAACCCGTAATCCCACGGGGCAACCCGCTCAAGGGCGCGCACCATTGCCCGGTACGTAGCCTGCAAAATATTCACCTCATCAATTTCCGCAACACTGGCCATGCCGACCCCAATGGCGATCGCCTGCTGTTGAATGAGGGTAAAGAGGCGATCGCGCTGCTTTGGGCTTAACCGCTTAGAATCGCGTACCCCAGCAATGGTGGCACAGTTCGGCGGCAGAATCACTGCTGCTGCCACCACCGGCCCTGCCAAGCACCCCCGCCCCACTTCATCTACACCAGCAACACGGGAATAGCCCTGCTGCCAGTACTGCTGTTCATAGGCTACCGTTGGCATGGCTGCCTTAATGCCCGATCCCCAGATAACGGAAGCCCAATCCCTCTAGGGCTTTGCGGTCTAGAAAGTTGCGGCCATCCACAATCACGGGTTGGTGCATCACCTTGGCAACAGCGCCATAATCCACCTCACGAAACTGCGGCCAGTCCGTCACCAGAACCAAGGCATCACAGCCATCTGCCAAGTGGTGCAGATCCGTTTCCACAATCACGTTAGACAGACCCGAGCGCAGCCCCGTCTGGGACACTAGAGGATCGTACGCCTTCACCTTGGCACCAAGGCGATGCAGTTCCTCAATTAAGTGAAGAGCAGGGGCATCCCGCAGATCGTCAGTATTGGGCTTAAACGTAAGCCCGAGCAAGCCAATGGTTTTGCCCTTCAGAATTTTTAGAACCTGTTGTAACTTTTCGATCACCAAAAAGCGCTGGCGTTGGTTCACCTGTACCACTGCTTTCAGTAATTGCGCTTCATAGCCATAGTCATCAGCAGTATGGATTAAGGCAGAAACATCCTTCGGAAAACAGGAGCCGCCCCAGCCTAGCCCCGCCTGCAAAAACTTCTCACCAATGCGCGAATCTAGGCCAATTCCCTTGGCCACTTGCACCACATCCGCGCCGACGCGATCGCAAATATTGGCAACTTCGTTAATAAAGCTAATTTTGGTGGCCAAAAAGGCATTAGCCGCGTACTTAATCATTTCCGCCGAACTGAGATCCGTCACTAGGACAGGCACAGGGGGCGCATTGGGATCTGCAGCATACTTGCGCTCAATGATCGGTGCGTAAAGCTCCTGCATCAGAGCAATGGCCTTGCGGCTACTGCCCCCTAAGACAATGCGATCGGGGTTAAAGGTATCGTAAACCGCCGAGCCTTCCCGCAAAAATTCTGGGTTACTCACCACATCAAAATCTAACGGAGGGTGGGTGGCACCCGCTTTAATGGCATCCGCTAGCTCCGGTTCTCGCTCCACCACCCCATCGAGAATAATCATCCGCACCCAGTCGCCAGAACCAATGGGCACCGTGGACTTATTGACAATGACTTTGTAGCCCAGATGCAGGTGGGCACCAATCCCCCGCGCCACCGCCTCGACATAGCGGGTATCCGTTTCGCCATTGGGGAGGGAGGGCGTCCCCACCGCAATAAACAGCACCTCGCCAAATTCCACCCCTGCCCCCAGATCACTACTGAAGTGAATGCAGTTGCTGGCAATACACCCCCGTAACAGCTCCGTCAACCCTGGCTCATAAATGGGCGACTCCCCCTGCTGCAGCAGCTTGACCTTATCGATGTTGTTATCAATACACATCACATCATGGCCGATATGGGCCAAGCACACCCCAGTGACCAAGCCCACATAGCCCGTGCCAATGACACAAACCCGCATTGTCTCTGCCTCCCTAAACTTCGACCATCATAGGCGTATAGGGCACCCCTAACCGCTCGGCAAAGTCTGGAATCGTGCGGCGCAGACCCTCCGATAGCGGCACACTCGGCTGCCAGTCCAACAGGGTTCGCGCCACCGTAATATCGGGGCGGCGGCGTTGCGGGTCATCACTGGGGAGGGGCTTAAACTGAATCTCAGCACTGGGGTTAATCAGGGCTTGAATTTTTTGGGCGAGCTCCAGAACCGTATATTCGTCAGGGTTCCCCAAGTTCACAGGGCCAGTGTGCTCGCTGTTCATCAACCGAATGAGTCCTTCGACTAAATCGCTCACGTAACAAAAGCTACGGGTCTGAGAGCCATCACCATAGACCGTGAGGGGAGTTCCCTGCAACGCTTGCACAATAAAATTACTGACAACGCGGCCATCATTAACCTGCATTTTCGGGCCATAGGTGTTAAAAATCCGTGCTACTCGTACCGCTACATTGTTTTGACGGTGGTAGTCAAAGGCGAGGGTTTCAGCAACCCGCTTGCCCTCGTCATAGCACGAGCGAATACCAATGGGGTTCACATGCCCCCAGTAGGACTCTGATTGAGGATGCACCAGCGGATCGCCATAGACTTCTGACGTGGAGGCCAACAGGAACCGTGCCTTGACTCGCTTGGCTAGCCCTAGCATGTGGAGGGTGCCCATGACGTTGGTTTTAATGGTTTTGACCGGATTGTACTGGTAATGCACCGGCGAGGCGGGGCAGGCAAGGTGGTAAATCTGATCGACCTCAAGACGGATAGGGTCGGTGACATCATGGCGAATCAGCTCAAAGTTGGGGTGACCCAGCCACCGTAGGATATTGCGCTTAGTGCCGGTAAAATAATTATCTAAGCAAATCACCTCGTGGCCAGCCTCCATCAGCCGATCCACAAGATGGGAACCAATAAAACCCGCGCCGCCGGTTACAAGAATACGCATTTTTAGTTCATTATCAAGATTATTAAGAGCATGATGAGGTTGGCTGCGGCTCTGCAACCTTTGTTCAGAGTAGCATGAGTTCACTGGGCAGTGGGCGTAAGACTGGCGTTAAACCTGTTAGGGGCAGAACGTCAAGGTGCCATCACCATTGATCACGGTTCCAATTTCGTAGCTGGCAATGCCAAAGCGCTCAAAACAGTTCTGTGCGTCTTTTACTGCGGCGGGGGGGATAATGACGGTGTAGCCAATGCCCATATTAAAGGTATTCAACAGTTCCTGCTGGCTGACCTCCCCCACCTTGCCAAGCCACTGAAACAGCGGTGGAATTGGCCATGAGTTTAGGTTCACCACCACAGACTGGCCGTGCCCCAAACAGCGGGGCAAATTTTCGGGCAGGCCACCGCCGGTAATATGAGCCATACCGTGCAGGGGAATTTGTTCCTTCAAAGCAGCGCGAATGGGCTGTACGTACAGCCGTGTTGGTTCTAGGCACAGTTCTCCAAGGGGGCGATCGCCCACGGGGGTCTCCTGCCAACTCAACTGGCGATCTGCCACGATTTTACGCACTAAACTAAAGCCATTGCTGTGAAGCCCTGAACTCGCTAGCCCCAGCACCACATCCCCCAGTTGTACTTGCGAGCCATCCAGTACCTGATCTGCTTCGACCACCCCAACACAAAAACCAGCGAGATCATAGACCCCTTCACCATAGAAGCCGGGCATCTCTGCGGTTTCCCCCCCCAGGAGGGCACAGCCTGCTGCTTCGCAGGCGCTCGCAATCCCGGCTACCACCGCTGTCAGGATGTTGGCACTGAGGTGACCACAGGCAATGTAGTCCAAGAAAAAGAGGGGTTCTGCTCCACAGGTGAGGACATCGTTCACACACATCGCCACTAAGTCTATCCCCACGGTATCGTGACGACCCAGCGTTTGTGCTAGCTTCAGCTTGGTGCCTACCCCATCGGTGCCTGAGACCAGTAGCGGTTGGCGATAGTTACTCGGCAGACGACACAGTCCGGCAAACCCCCCTAAGCGACCCACCACCTCTGGTCGCTGAGTACGTTGCACAAGGGGGCGAATCTGCTCCACAAATGCCCGCCCTGCTGCCACATCAACTCCTGCGGTGCGATAGTCCATCAAGGCTGCTCCTGTAGTTGGGGATAGGTCTGCTGAAGGTAGGTTAACAGTCCGGCACAGGCATCGTTTAGCAAATCTAAGACCTTCTCGAAGCCTTGGCGACCCCCGTAGTAAGGGTCGGGGACATCTTTGGTGGTGTGCTGCTGACAAAAGTCACAGATCAAACGCACTTTATCGCGGTAGTTTCCCTCCGGATCAAGGCGGAGAATATCCTGATAGTTGTCCCGATCCATGGCTAAGATGAGGTCAAATTCTTCAAAATCGCCGTGGTGAAACTGGCGTGCTCGACTGTTCAGGTGTAAGCCGCGCTGCCGGGCGGTCATCACCATTCGGGCATCGGGAGGATCGCCAATGTGGAAGTTACTGGTACCCGCAGAATCACACTGGATCTTATCCGCAAGCCCTGCTTTGGCCACGAGATCTTGCATAATGCCTTCAGCAGCAGGAGAGCGGCAGATATTCCCAAGGCAAACAAACAACAGTCGAATTGGCATAAATTTGGCTGGTTTTAGGGTTCAACAGGTGGAATCAGGGAGCGGATCAGCCCAGCGACCTGCTGGGTGCTATCGGGCACGGCCAAGCGCCGGGCATTGGCCGCCATCCGTTGCAGTTTTTGCGGCTGCCCTAGCCATTCTAAAATGATTTGTCCGAGGCGATCGCCCGTAAGTTGAGCTTGGGGAATCATGTCCGCAGCACCTGCGCTCACCAACACCTGAGCATTGACGGTTTGATGATCCTCTGCGGCGTAGGGATAGGGAATCAATAGAGCGGGGGTACCCGTGAGGGTCAGTTCTGTGAGGGCACTCGCACCAGCACGGCTAATGGCAAGATCAGCGCGGTGTAACAGTGGCCCCATAGGCTCAAAAAAAGGCAACACCACATAGTGGGGATGCTGCACGGCTGTTGCCTCCGGGTCGTTTTGGCCAGTCAAGTGCACCACCCATGCTCCCGCCGCTAGCCACTGAGGCACGGCCTCCCGAACCAGACGGTTAATAGCCACGGCACCTTGGCTGCCCCCCATCACCAGAATGAGGGGAGCCTTTGGTGGAATCGGCAGATCCAATGGTCCAGGATGAAGAATATCGGGTCGGACTGGCGTACCCGTGACCCGCAGGTTAGCCTTGCGTTTTGCAAGGTAGGGCAGGCTGGCAGGGGTTCCTAAGGCCACCACGGTACACCACGGCGCTAAAGCGCGGGTCACTTTGCCAGGTAGAGCATTAGACTCGTGGAGAATGGTCACTAACCCTAAGCTCCGCGCCGCAAGGATCGCAGGGGCAGCAATATAGCCACCCGTCGTAAAGACCCCCTGAAACTGACCGGTTTTGAGCAACTGCCGGGTTTGCCAAAATGCTCCAAGGAACTGCCACAGGGGTCGTAGTTTTGCCCAGGGTGTTTTCCCCTGCATGCCACTAAAGTTAATCGTGTGCAGGGGATACTGCTGGGGCACAAGGTCTGCTTCTAGGCGGTGGCTCACCCCCAGCCAATGGATCTCATAGTCCGTGAGAGTGGCGGCCACGGCGAGGGCAGGAAAGAGATGTCCCCCGGTACCGCTGGCGGCAATCAGCAGCTTCGGCGGCGTGGCCATTAGGTGTTCCAGCCTAAGGTGGTCATGAGTTTATCCACAAAGTTTGTGTAAACCACGCCACTGCGAAATTCTGGCGTTTCCATTACCTGCTGGTGGAAGGGAATCGTTGTGGGAACGCCGGTGATGGCACATTCGCGCAGGGCGCGTTTCATGCGGGCAATGGCCGCGGGGCGATCGCTGGCCCACACCACTAACTTACCAATGAGGGAGTCATAGTAGGGTGGAATTTCGTAGTCGGTGTAAACATGGGAGTCCATGCGCACCCCAGGCCCACCCGGTGGCAGATAGCCACTAATGCGACCGGGGTGAGGGCGAAAGTTGCGCTCGGGATCTTCGGCATTAATCCGGCATTCAATGGCGTGCCCTCTTAAGTTGACATCAGCTTGTGTGAGCCGTAAGGCTTCCCCTTGGGCAATGCGAATTTGCTCGGCAATGAGATCCAGCCCCGTAATCATTTCAGTAACGGTATGCTCTACCTGAATGCGGGTATTCATCTCCATAAAGTAAAAATTGTTGTGGCTGTCTAGCAAAAACTCAATGGTGCCAGCCCCCACATAGTCAATGGCCTTGGCAGCCGCCACCGCAGCAGCACCCATCTTGGCGCGTAGCTCTGGTGTTAGGGCTGGACTGGGTGCCTCTTCAAGGAGTTTTTGGTGGCGCCGCTGCACCGAGCAATCCCGCTCTCCCAAATGAATGACGTTGCCATAACTATCGGCGAGAATCTGCACTTCAATGTGGCGAGGATTCTCAATAAAGCGCTCTAGATACACCCCCGCATTGCCAAACGCTGCTTCCGCTTCGCCTTGGGCAGCACTGAGGGAGCGACCCAATTCTTCGGGCGATCGCACCAGGCGCATACCGCGCCCACCCCCGCCTGCGGTGGCTTTAATCATGAGGGGATAGCCAATTTTACTGGCGATCGCCCGAGCCGTCTCTTCATCGTGAACCAACCCCTCACTCCCCGGAATCGTAGGAACCCCGACTTGTTGCATCGTGGCTTTAGCGGTGGATTTATCTCCCATTGCCAGTATTGCCGCTGGACTGGGTCCAATAAACGCAATTTTGTGGTCAGTACAAATTTCAGCAAAGCGGGCGTTTTCCGCTAAAAATCCGTAGCCCGGATGAATGGCCGACACATGACGGGTCAGCGCCGCCGCAATAATGTTGGGGATATTCAGGTAACTGCGACCACTGGGAGCTTCACCAATACAAACGGCTTCATCCGCCAGTTGCACATGTAGGGCATGGCGATCCACCGTCGAGTACACCGCCACCGTGGCAATCCCCATCTCCTCACAAGTACGCAGGATGCGTAGGGCAATTTCGCCGCGATTCGCGATGAGAATTTTTGTAAATGCCATGACCGAGAACGATAGGGGGGAAGCGATCCTTAATGCTACCATGGAGCGTGAACCCACGCCCCTTCATCCTCGGCACTGCTCAGATCGCTAGGATACCGCTCCCTAACGCGAAAACTCCAGCAACGACGAGCTTGTGCCCAGCGCCTGAGATTTGGCATAGCAGAGTGTCAATGTTGGCGCAGTATGCCTATGATCAGGCAAGAACTGTTATAGGAGTGATGTGGGCGGGCTAAAACCCCTCCGCTTTAGCGAGGAGATACAGCCAACTAGGGGGCTTTAGCCCTCTCTATGTGTTAAACTAGAGACGTGGAAAGTAGGCGTATCAACTACGCGAAGAAACATCCTAGTACGGAGAAATCCAGGCAAGTAAGTCACTACCGCTTTGGCGGCAAGCCTAAACCACTGCAAGCAATGGCAGGATGTTGAGCGTATCGAATTGGCTAGTGTTGAAAAGAGCGAAACCACAAACCGAAACATAAACGTAGTCCCAATAGCAGGAATGCTTGAGGTGAGTAGGGGGTCTTTGACTGCTCCCACCCGCATTAAGTTGTGGGTGACAGCTCAAGGGAAAAGCGAAGCAATGTGGCTTCAGCCCGTTGCGTAGCATCCTTTGGGAATCCCCTCTCTTTCAAAGAGGGGAGAAGTCAAGTTCTAGTATGTTCTAGTCCACAACTGTTGCAGCCTGATGCCAATACGAAAAAATTATCTTGAAGGATCGACTTTGAATCTATCCGTGCTTGCAAGCTTTGGTATTTTTTACATTATGGAGTTCTAGCGTCTGATCCATAGATTGCAGTCAGCCCATAATGTGCTTGGCTTCAGTCGCCGATATTTGCTTACTCATGGTTATACCACCCCTTAGAGGCGGCCACGTGCCTTCAGGAGTAAATAGCGATCTACGAGCAGGGTACTGATCTGATCGGCGGGGGCATCTAATACCAGTACACCTTGTTGCTCTAGCCGCGCAAACGCTCGTTGGCGTTGATGAAGCAGATCCAGCGCGACCGCCTGTTCGTACAGGGCAGTAACTTGATCGGGCACATCGATTGCTTGGGGGGTCAGGGGCTGGTGGGCAATGGATTCAATGTGGCGATCGCGCAGCGCCACGCAAAAGGGTAAAAAGCGGGGGGTGAGCCGCGCCATTGCTCCGAGCAACTCTTGAGATGCTACCTCGTCAATAATTTCCGTGAGCACAACCACAAGGGCACGGCGGGTGTAGTGACCTAAAATGGCACTAACGGTACCCATGTAGTCAGACTCTTCAAAAACAGGTTCGCACTGATACACATGGCTAAGAATATGCCCCAAATGAGAATCACCACTTTGGGGGGCAAGCCATGTGTGCAGTTGCTTATCAAAGATCCCAAGTCCCACCTTGTCGCCGCGCCGCAGCCCAGTTAAGGCGAGTGCCAACGCAGCATTTAAGCCCCAGTCAAACCGTTTTAAGCCAGCGACGGTGGCGGTCATTAAGCGACCGCGATCCAACAGAATAATCAGCAGTTGATCTCGCTCTGGCTCCATAGCGCGCACGAGGGGTCGCCCGCGCCGCGCGGTCGCCTTCCAGTCTATCATCCGCAGATCATCTCCAAGGTGGTAGTCCCGCAGTTCAGCAAATTCTGTGCCCCCAAGGGCGTGCCGTCGTCGCCGTAGGCTGCCGCTGGACTCAAGACTGAGACGAATGGACAGGGATCGCAACCCGACTAGGTCGGGATACACGTCTACGTTGGTGTTGAGAGCTGCAAACCACTGCCGCCACGCTAAGCCCCACGGACTGCGCAGACGCACATCACAGCCAGACCACGTAAAGGTTCCCCGTCGTGGTGGGAACACATGGTAGAGCAGGGTTAGCTCACCGTTGGGCACTGCATTGAAAAGAAAATACGGAACCTCGCTCTGTATCTCGGCGGGGACGTGATCGTACAGTTCAACGCGAGTCGTGGCCGTCAAGGGAAGGCTGGCTCCTATCTGCACAATTAGGTGAATGGGATTTTGGCGACCAATCGAAAGCCGAGGGTCGCACTGTCGTTGCAGGGTTATTTGCCATTGACCCGATTGGTAATAGTCCCAGAGGGTCAGTGCCCCTACAAGGAGATCGTAGAGCGCCATCAGCACTAACCCTAACCCAACGGGCCAGTAACTGAGCAATTGCCGCAGTTCCCCCCGCGGCAGCGATGACAGGGGCAGTAGCTCTGGGGGCAGGAAACTGGTCAGTACCGGCCATATCATGCCTAGGAGCAACAGGCCATAAAATCGGGTTGTGGGAACAACCCGTGGTCGGTGAGCTCCAAAACGATAGCTAGCGGAGACACTCATCGGGGCACAGGTACTTTGGCAAGAATACCGTGAATCACTTGCTCAACGGTGGTGCCGTCCAGTTGCGCTTCGGGTTTGAGAATGAGGCGGTGCTGCAACAGCGGCACGGCGATCGCTTTCACGTCTTCGGGGGTCACATACTCCCGTCCCTCTAGCCATGCTTGGGCTTGGGTGGCGCGTAACCAACCAATGGCAGACCGCGGGGATGCCCCCAGCAACAGTTCTGGATGTTGCCGACTGGCCTGCACCAAGGCTAACAAGTAGTCCAACACGGGTGGCTCTACGTGGGTTTGCCGCACTTGCTGCCGTGCCGCTAGCACCTGATCCACCGTGACGAGGGGTACCAAATTGAGCTGGTCTAGATTCCGTGCCTCGAACCCCTCAAGGGCATTATCTAGCATTTGCCGCTCAGCGGCGGCGGCGGGGTAGGGCACCACCAACTTAAAAAGAAAGCGATCTAGCTGGGCTTCCGGCAGGGGATAGGTGCCTTCAAACTCTAGGGGATTTTGGGTGGCGATCGCCCAAAACAGTCCTGACAATGGCAGGGTTGTGCCATCAAGCGTTACTTGCCGCTCTTCCATTGCCTCTAATAGGGCAGCTTGGGTTTTTGGCGGCGTGCGATTAATTTCGTCTGCCAGCAGCACTTGGGTAAAAATCGGGCCTTTACGCAGGCGGAAGGTGCGGCTATTAAAGTCAAAAATACTGGTGCCCAAAATATCGGCGGGCAAGACATCGGGCGTGAGTTGAATGCGGCGAAATTCGGCTTGAATTAACCGCGCGAGTAACTTTACTAAAAGCGTTTTGGCAGTGCCGGGAACGCCTTCAAGAATAACATGTCCCTCAGCTAGAAGTGCCACTAAAAGGCCGTTGGCGATCGCCGCTTGACCAATAACAATCTCACTGAGCCGCTGCTGTAGGGTCGTAAAAAGCTCTTTCACGCAATTAGAGCGAAAACAGACTCCTTTATCATAAACCTCAGCGCAACATCCCTCAGCAAGAGAAAATCCGGATCCGCAATCCGCAGTTCAGGGTCAGTGCGGTTCTGAGTGCTGATCGCAGGGTGTGGGGCGATCGCCTCGCGACTGCTCTGGGGACGATGCCTCAGGGACTGGATCATACCCACCGGCGGCAAAGGGATGGCAGCGCAAAATGCGTCTTACCGCTAAATAGGTGCCTTGCCACGGCCCAAAACGGGCGATCGCCTCAACAGCATAGCTAGAGCAGGTAGGTGTATAGCGACAGGTCGGTAAAAACAGCGGCGAAATCCACCGCTGATAAGCGCGGATCAATCCAATCAGGAGGGTGCTCACCCAGTTAACCATTAGCATTGACAGTGGTATTCAAACGGTATGTCCACAGCATACAACAGCCAAGCGTAGCCGCAGAAAATAACCCACAACAATAACCGCAGTTTCCATTAGATTTTCCCAAGCTAAGGTACAACAGCTGAACTCMCCTGCCACTAGTAGTTTTGGGTAATGACCAAAGTAAAAGTATACTTCTCAGTCGGGTGCAGTGATTTGTTATCTCTCGTTGTGGCGCGATCGCTAATACGCTAATAATCGCTAATACGCTAATAAATTTCTCACTAAGTGCGACTGCCAGCGCCGATCGCGCCAATCATCTTGATGTGTAGCAACGTCGGCTGCAACCCCTTGTTAGCTGAACTTTTCAAGCCTCTTGCAATTTCACCTCTACCAATGCCGCATCGTAGTCTGACCGCCGCAAGACTGTATCGTAAAGCCCGATGTCTTCTCCTTCATGCCGGTTGATACCTGTGTAAGTGAGGCTTGGGTCCTCATAGCGCTTGAATTTGTACACCGCATCGTTCATCAGAGCACTGTTGAAAAGGCCGAGGCTGACCAACAGCTCGAAGTCTTTGACCGTCAACCCGGTTACCTTTTTGAACAAGCTCGGTTCCAATTGCGTGATCACGTCCCTGAGAGTTCTTTCGCGATAATCTGTCAGATACATAAAGACGGGGATCCGCGTAGCAAATTTGATCAGTTTCTCTTGAATCTTCTTCCTGAGGCTCTTGTACTCCTTCTCCTCTTTCGTCAATTCTTTCTTCTCGCCGGGGGCAAGTTCCCGGTCGTTCGCCGCTTTCTTGGCCTTTTTCACGGCTTCGGATTTGTTGATGATGGTTTCAATCTCTTGGTTGAGGTTCCGGAATCCTTCGATCCTCATCAGGGCTTGCATGGCCTGCTCATTGTTCATCAGCCGCCGCAGGGTGTCGTTGTCCACATTCACCAGCAGGGCGCTTTCCCAGCGTCGCGCCAACAGGGTCGCCGTAGTTCCGCTCATGGCCATGTCCAGAACGCCGGCGGCATCGATCTGTTTCATGGAACTACCGTCGTAAGCCAGCACCGGCAGGAAACGGATGAATTCTTCCACCTTCTTTTCTGGGTCGTCCTCATTGACATTGAGGCGGCAGCTATAATCTGCAATCTGCCGCAAGGCACGCTCCGGGGCGAAGTCGAAAACATAGCATTCCTCTTTGAGGATCAGTTCCTCATTGGGCGATGCACCATCGGCATTTCTGATGCCCCACGGACTCTGCACCCGAAAAGCCGCCTGGAAATAGGTTTCCGGGCTGGAGGAATTCCGCAGCATAAAGATGCCTGTCCAGGGACGGACCGTGACCCCGGTAGTCAGTTTGCCGCAGGTAAGCGTGATGGTTTTCGTCTTGAGGGGGTCGTCCATCGCCTCCAACACTGGCGGCAATGCGGCAAGGCCGATCCCAGCGGCACTGCCCGCGGCGACGATGACTCTGTAATCATGATAGAACTTGTTCTGTTTTTGCCTGAGCAGATTGCGCATGGCACAGCAGGAAGCGACGCTCGGCAAGAACCACAGCGTATGGGAGAGCACACTCAAAAGCCTGACATCGGAAAAGGGTAGCGGCGGCTTCTGCGCGCCGAGCCTGAGGTTGTCGATGCTGGCGGGAAGAAACGCCCCYCGAATCAGGTCCAGCCACTTCTGCACCTCGTCCTCATACTTGAAGCGTGCTTGATGGCCCATTCCTTCCGCCGCGAAAAACAGATTCAGATCGAACTCATTGAATTCCCCCTGCATGGCAATTTCCCGGATGGCATCCGGCAACTGATAGGTCATCAGCACCATGCGCGGCAAGACAGCGTAAGGATTATTTGGCCCTTGCCACTCTTCCTTGGCCTTCTGTTCATCCGAATAGGTCCAGTTGTAAATCTGCTCCTCGATGAACTCACCGGTAGCAATGGCCCGAAATGGCGTCCCGGAAAGGTAGAGATAATGGTCTGCGGTGATGGGCAGGATGTCTTCATCGAAGTATTCGATGCCCTCGCCTTCAGCGAACTTGCGCTCGTTTTTATCCTCGGCCTCGAACAGCTCTTTGGCCTTTTCGCGCCAAGCGCCGTAATGGTATTCGTCAAAAATCACGCAATCCCAATGCGTGGCATGCACCCACTCATTTTTGGTTTTGATGCCGTTGGTGTTGGGATTGCGGCCTAGATAGTCTTGGAACGAGCCGAAGCACACGATTGGGCGGTTCTTGTCATACAACGGGGCACCGCACGTCGGGACGTCCTTGCTGGCGATGAACTGCCAGCCTTGAAAATCAATATGACATCGTAAATCTTCTTCCCAGGCGCTCTGCACCGCCGGCTTGAAGGTCAGGACGAGAATCTTCTTCCAGCCCATCCGCTTGGCCAGTTGGTAGGCGGCAAAGGTCTTGCCAAAGCGCATCTTGCAGTTCCAGAGAAAATGCGGCGGTTTGTTGTTCTCGCGACGATAGGCCTGGAAATACGCCATCGTTTTCTCAACCGCGGCTTCCTGCTCCGGCCGCATCGTGAAGTCCAACGACCGCTGTTCTTCAAACAGTTGACCTTCCCGCACGGCCACAATCGCCGCTCTTACCTGCTCGACGGTGCACTGAAACCACTCGCCTTTTAGATTTTTAATGCCGTTGTTGCGCAGCATATGATGGACATCTCGATCGGTAAACACCGTGCCGTCACTGCGCATGGCCGGCTCTTCCAGGACAATGCGATAGGGAAGTGGCCCAGGCCGAAGCGTGGGGTATTGTTCCGCCACGCGCTCCCGGACATCTTTCGTGGTGTAGCCTATTTTGAGCAGGCCAGTATACTGCGGGTTAGTGTCCTCGTAGGCATAGATTTTGGGTTGTACCTGCGGCCGCGGCGGGAAAAAGTCCTTACTCATCGTCCGGCTCCGTGTGAGTTTCCATCTCGTCTGGCTCCGTGCCGGCATCCATCGGGCGAACCATCTTTTCGATAAAGGCGATTTCGTCTTCGGTCAAGCCGTATTTCTTGTAGAGTTCTTCGTCTGTCCATGGCTTGCTGAAGTCTTGCATGGGAACGAAGGAATAAACTTTTTGTGGGGCGTGTTGAGTATTCTTGATCATCAAAACCAGGAAACGGAAAAATCTTGTGCGGATGTAACTCATCACATTAAGACATTCACGCTTTGACGCGAACGGTCCCACCACAAGATAAGTTTCTGAACAGCAAGTTTGCGGTTCGCCTAAAAAAGGTTTGCCTGTTACCCAGTAGGATTTAGCAATTCTTTCTCCATAAGCCGCTGAAATATAGACCTTATATTTGTTTATCCATCCAACGTTCTGGGTAACTTCATCATTTGAAATGTAAGTGACACCTGTACTTCCATAAAGTTTAATGGAATTTGGAAAGGGTTTGCTTTTTCCTTTAGCATATGTTCGCAGGCCGAAAGGTTTTTGCGTACTTACATACTCACTAAAGCTTTTCTCCTTGAAGGCGAATACCTTGTGAAGAATTGGAATCGCCTCATTGTATCTGATAAAAACATCTGCTCCATTTTCAAGCAATGGGCGTTCCAAAGTGCAAGACTTGCCTTCAACAATATTTGTGATCCTGCAGTAACCCTTGTTCTCTCTGTCCCAMAAAAAGTAACAAACACCGCCGCTGAGGTCTATTCCAGGGAAGCATTCTGTTGCGTCAGGATAATCCACGAGTATGCGCAAACGATTGTCGGTTAACATGCTTTTGCGAAAATTATCCAAACCGCGTCCACCCGCAAACCAGCGAGAAGGGATGATCATCGTCAGGAAGCGCGGATTAAGTTTCATGGCTTGCTGGACAAATTTTTGGTAAATAGGGACTGCGCTCGCTCCATATCCACTATCACTCAACTGATACGGCGGGTTGCCGATGATGACATCGAATTTCATATTGAATATCTCCTCCGGGTTTTCGGTGTGGATGAATTCATAAGCATGTGTCTCCAGCTCTTCACCGCGCTCGTAGTTTGCCTGATTCGCCCCGCAAAACTTACATCGGCCATTTTCCCAGGTGTGCTTGATGCGCCGGAAGCGGATGTTGCCTTGAGGGGTATCGAAGGTGGTACAGATCGAGTACTTGCCGTTGGCAATCTTGGAGCAGTATAGAGAACGCCGGGACATGAGTCCAGTCAACTCCGTGATGGCGATGCCGAAGAGCTGGTGCTTCATGATGTGGTTGATGCGCTCCTGCCGGTCGGGGATTTGCGCTTCCAGCCCCTTGTCGAGCCGCCGGGCGATCTCGCGCAGAAACACGCCGGTCTTGCAGGCTGGGTCGAGGAAGCGGGCTTCGGGATCGCTCCAGAGCGACTGCGGCAGGAGGTCGAGCATCTGGTTGGCCAGTTGCGGCGGGGTGAAGACCTCGTCGCTGGAGAGATTGGCCAGACACAAAAGCACATCGGGGTTGTAGCTAGTCATCGTAGGCATGGGCTACCTCAAGAAAATGGACGGGCGGATACTCCTTCACCGGCTCAGGGATGAACACTTCCTCGCCAAGGTCGGAAAAAAGGGGAAGCTCCCGCATCGAGCCATGATTCACCAATTCATGGAAGGCAAAATCCCGCCGCTGGATCATGCTGCCGTTAACCAGCGACCACTCGCAAAAAACGATCAGTTGAGGGTTCTCGCCTACGGTCTTTAGGGTAAGGGCGTCGCCGTGAACAATGTTGTGTTTGAAGATATAGCGCGCAACTTCCCGGCACTGCTCTTTAGCCTTGGTCTTGAAAAGCCGCGTGTACGCCGCATCAAAGGCCTCGAAAAGACGTTTGCGGCACTCCTCGGCGTTGTCTTCCAGAAGCTCGATGCCGTAGATGGACGATAGGGCTAGGATGGCGTAGCGCTCATAGTCCAATTGACTCTTGCTGTAGCGCTTCTCGACCATTCTTAGCTTGCGTTCCAAGATTTCAAGGAGGAAGTTACCCGTCCCGCAGGCAGGTTCGAGAAAGCGCGAATCAATCCGCTCAGTCTCTTGCTTGACGAGATCGAGCATCGCATTGACGATATGCCTTGGCGTCAGCACCTCGCCGTATTGGGCGACGCGGTGCTTGGATTTTACATGTGACATCATTGCTTTTGCATGTTCATCGTAGCAGGGCTAACGGCTAATCTCACCCGCTACTAGTAGTTTTGGGTAATGCTCGAAAGTATAGCTGTAAGTCGGAAGCAGTGATTTGTTCTTGTTATGTTGTGTAAATTTTTGCAGCGATCGCCTCTGCTACCCACCGACCTTTCACCGACAACCTTAACTGGGCACAACTCTGGCGCTGGTAGCTTAACGTTGTGTGGCGATCGCGACTGGCATCAGCACATTAGCTTAATCTATTGGAGAGTTATTGACATACTCTCCGCCGCAAGCAGACGGGGTTTTCCGATCAGATTCGATATTGATGGCTCCGAAACAGGGTCCGTAGGGTTTGAGTCTCACACTATGCTGGTACAATTGCTTTATCATAATCCGTAAACCTATGATTCGCACTGACAACTCATTGGCACCATTCTCCATACCCTGTTTGGTTCCCAAGTGCTCGCCATTACCCCAACAGAGGTGCGATTTCACCAGCATATTTTAGGGCTGCGCTGGCAGCGGTCTAAAGTCCTTCCCGTAGCTGCCATCGAACAGGTGGAAGTGCAGCCCAAGGGGTTCTATCGCAACCGCGATGGCGAGCGGGAACAAGTGACTGCCAAGATGATCATTCGAGCCGGAACGCAAACCATCGAACTAGAGGAAGCCCAGTCTCACAACGGGTAAGGCTGGAAGCCTCGTACTTCAGTACGGGGAAGAAAGCTCCTTTAGCAACTTTAGTTGCCTTAGGGTATAATAATACTGCGGACACCAGAAACGGTTGGTCAAGGCACTGGTAACGGTCGATTGGGGGTGTTGTAAACCACCCCAGAGGCTCGCGGTTGGCTTGCTAACTGCAGGGCTACTGAAAGCTCCCTGCTTTAGCTGGGAGTAGTTTACTTAACACCGCAAGACCTAGAGTGGCTGGGCTATGGCATTGGCCGTTATTTAGCCTGCCGTGTCATTAAAACTCCTTAGCCTCTGAGCTGCTAAGACACCTGCAAAGCAACCGCCGCATGTTTAGCAAGGGTGTTCGCCGGCAACCCACTTTGGAGATGTTGCCACGGTAAAACCTTATCCTGCGGCCAATCAGCCCAGATATAGTCATCCAGCTCAGGAAGCTGCCCCTGCAACTCCTTAAAGCTGCGTCGATAGCTGCCCAAAGACGTGCCATAATGGCGAACGCGCTCTAGCAACGGTGCCAAGCGGCGATCGCCCCGGGAGAGCAAGGCTTGAATGAGGGAATCATTATAGGACTCTGGACGAAACTCCACCCCCAGCTTCCCCAGTTCTTTTTTGAGAAACTTAAGACGTTTCTCCGCCAAGGGTTGTACCCCGTACCACTGGAACGGTGTTTGCGCTTTGGGAACAAAGGTACTACAGCCAAGGGTGAAGCGTAAGCGCGGCGCTGTTTTCTTGAGGGTTTGAAATAAAGCCACCGTGGCCTCAACATCGGCAGTGGTTTCTGTGGGTAACCCCACCATGCCGTAGAATTTGAGCGCCCTGAGTCCTCCCGCTTGAGCGTGGGTGGCAGCTGCGAGGATTTCCTCAGTCTCGAGTTTCTTGTTAATCACGTGCCGCAGACGGGCAGACCCCGTTTCAATCGCAATGGTCAGGGAATGGGTACCCCGCTGGCTCAGCAGTTGCGCCAATGCTTCTGTTACCGTATTTGTGCGTACCGATGCAATACTCAGACGCACCTGTGCAAATTGGGGCTGGCTTAGGTAGTCCATCAAGGCAACAAATTCTGGATGTTGGGTCACAGAGGCACCCAGCAGGCCAATGCGATCGGTCACTGCCAAGCCGCGCTCAATCGCCGGAATCAGCGTCTCGATACTGGGGGTGCGAAAGGGTAAGGTGAGATAGCTTGCCAAGCAAAAGCGACACAGTTCTGGGCAACTGCGCACCACCTCCACCATGTAAATGCTCTCCCACGCTGCAAGAGGGGTCACCACAGTCGAAGCGGCTAAGGTGTGTCCCCGATGGACTTGTTTTTGCACCACTCTCGGCACAGAGGGCTGGGTGGGTTCAATCCCGTTGATGTCACCCCTGGGGCTGGTATAGGTAACGGTGTAAAGGCTGGGAACATAGAGGCCGGGAACCTGAGCAAGACGGTGTAACTGCGTCTGGCGAGGTGCGCTTCGTTCGTGGGCAACGGTGGTCAAAAACGGCTCTAACAGGGGTTCGGCATCCCCTAGGAGAATCACATCAAAAAAGTCGGCAAAGGGTTCAGGATTTGCCGTTAGCACTGGCCCGCCGCCAAAGATAAGGGGATGCCCCTCGTGGCGATCGCGCTGCCAAATAGGAATGTTTAACTGCTCTAGAAGCGCCAACAGATTTGCATAATCCAGTTCCCACGAGAGAGAAAACCCCACCAACTCTGGATGCCGGGGGAGGGGTTCGTGCACATCGGTAAATAGGCGGCTGACGGCAACATCTCGGCGGCGGGCTAAGGTGGCCCACACCAGCTGATAGCCCAAGCTAGTAATGCCAACACTGTAGGTGTTGGGAAAGCCATAAATCACCTGTAATGCATCACTGTTGGGGTGTGCTGGCTCAAAAAGGTACGTTTCCGCAGTGAAGGGATGGTTCACAGGCGCTAGGCAGACCCCCGCTTACGCGAGGCCGTTTTTGTTGTTTTTGTTGTTTTAGGTGCACTTTTAGTTTTTCGGGTTTTCCCGGCTGCGCCAGTTGCACTCCCCCTTTGCCGCGAGGTCTTTTGCGGTGCCTTAGCGGCAAGCAGTGGCAGGGCTTGCTCAAGGGTTATGGTCTCAACACTCACACCATCGGGCAACGCGGCATTCACTTTACCGTGGTTGACGTAAGGGCCGTAGGGACCATCAAAAATTTGCACGGGCTCATCGGTTTCAGGGTGGTTGCCTAACACCGCAAGAACTTGCTTTTTGGCGCGGCCACGGGTTGACTTTGGCATCGCCAGTAGTTCCAGCGCCCGCTCAAGGGTAATGGTATAGACGCTATCTTCGGCTTTGAGGGAGCGGTACTCTTTCTCGCCATCGGGATCTAGCACAATGTAAGGGCCAAATCGCCCCTGATTCGCTTGAATAAGCTTGCCGGAGTCTGGATGTACCCCAAGGGTGCGCGGTAATGATAAAAGGGTCACTGCCAAATCGAGGGTCACTTCATCGGGGCTAACCCCTTTAGGCAATGAGGCGCGCTTGGGCTTGGGGTTCTCGGCGGTAGCTTCCCCCAGTTGTACGTAGGGGCCAAATCGCCCTGTGAGCAAAAAGATGGGTTCGCCTGTCTCTGGGTGTACCCCCAGCTTATCGGGGCCTTCGAGCTTTTGGCGGATCAGTTGCTCGATTTGTTCACGATTCAGACTTCCGGGGGTTGCATCTTGGGGAAGGGAGGCTTTGATGGGTTCGCTACCATTGCCATTTTGGTAAACAATAAACGGTCCAAACCGACCCACCACCACCTCAGCGTTCAGTTCCGGCAGGGCGATCGCTCGGGCTTCTGTCGCTTCAATGGTGCGCTCGCGCTCTTTGACCTGCTGCTCTAGACCCTGCTCCCCCAAATAGAACGATTCTAGGTAGGGCAGCCACTCTACCTCGCCGGTAGAAATATCGTCAAGGGTTTGCTCCATCCGGGCAGTAAAGTTTATATCCACTAAGTCGGGGAAGTATTTTTCAAGGAGGCTGGTAACCGCAAAAGCCGTAAAGGTTGGCTCAAGTGCATTGCCCCGACGCAGGGCATACTCTCGGTCTTGGATGGTGCTAATGATGGTCGCATAGGTGCTGGGGCGGCCAATTCCTGCTTGTTCTAGAGCTTTGACTAAGCTGGCCTCGGTGTAGCGTGGCGGAGGCTGCGTTTCGTGCCCCGCACTTTCGAGGGTTTGACAGCGCAGAATCTCTCCCACCTGCATCAGCGGCAGAACCACTTCTTGGCTTTCGAGGGCAGCATCGGGGTCATCGGAGCCTTCGACGTAGGCACGGAAAAAGCCCGCAAAATCAATCCGTTTGCCGTGGGCCCGGAAGAGGGCATCGCCAGCAGTAATGGACACCGTTAAGAGAGTGAGGCGGGCATCGGCCATTTGGGTGGCAACGGTGCGCTTCCAAATCAGTTCGTAGAGGTCTAGTTCGCGATCCCGCAGGTTTGTTTCTTGGGGGGTGCGGAACTGGCTGCCAGCAGGGCGAATGGCTTCGTGGGCTTCTTGGGCACCCTTGGTTTTGGTGGTGTACTGCCTGGGCTGGGGGGAAAGAAAGGCTTTACCGTACATGGTTTCAACACAACTGCGGGCAGCGGCGATCGCCTGCTCCGACAGATGCACCGAGTCGGTACGCATATAGGTGATATAGCCCTCCTCGTAAAGCTTTTGGGCAATCCGCATTGTCTCGCGCGCTGAAAGGTGCAGCTTGCGGTTGGCCTCCTGTTGCAGCGTAGAGGTGGTAAAAGGGGGAGCAGGTTTGCGGACTTGTTGGCGCTCTTCCTGTTCGCTAACCGTCCAGGTTTCCGTCAAGAGGCGATCGCGCAGGGCATTAGCCGCAGCCTCATCCAGCAGCAGGACAGCGTTGGGATGACGCAGTTGCCCAGTGGCCGGATCAAAATCATTGCCCGCAGCCACCCGCTGCCCACCCACACTCACAAGCCGCGCTGGAAATAGAGTTCCCCGCTGATCAAGAACCGCCTTGAGATCCCAAAACTGACCTTTACGAAAGGCTAGGCGCTCCCGCTCCCGCTGCACGAGTAGGCGCACCGCCACAGACTGTACCCGCCCCGCCGACAGATGGGGGGCAATTTTGCGCCACAGCAGGGGGGATAGGGTGTACCCCACTAGGCGATCTAGAATTCGCCGCGTTTCTTGGGCGCGCACGAGTTGCTGGTTCACCTCGCGGCAATTGCGGAGGGCAGCTTGAATCGCCTCATCGGTAATCTCGTGAAAGACCATGCGCCGTACGGGCACCTTAGGGTTGAGAAGTTGCAGTAGGTGCCAACTAATACTTTCCCCTTCGCGGTCTTCATCAGTTGCTAGGAGTAACTCATCGGCGTTCTCAAGGGCTGTTTTTAGTTCCTTAACAACTTTTTGCTTATCCTTAGGGACGATGTACAGTGGCTCAAAGCCTGCGGCCACATTCACGCCCAAGGTCGCCCACTCTTCCCCCTTAAATTCTGCGGGTACATCGGCAGCACTGCGGGGAAGATCCCGAACGTGTCCCATGGAGGCTTCAACGCGATAGTCCGCGGGCAAGAACTTGCGAATAGTACGGGCTTTGGTGGGCGATTCAACAATAACAAGGGTGGACATGGCAAACGCTGCGGAATAGGCTCTCAAGCACACTCAAGTATAGGACAGGGCATTATATTTGAGTGATGTTATCTCACCCTATCATGGGGAGCAAAGGGGCAAGACCTTGATCCATAACTTAGCGTACCCTAGCTGTCTATTGTTGTCTTTTGTTGTCTGTACGGCTGGAATTAAGGCACTAGAAATGGCAGGCAACCTAGCAGGACTACCTAACCACGGGGTTGGAGTTGCCGATGGGGAGTTAGCCCCAGGTCAGTTGGCTGGCATCTAACATGGAACATAGAGGTTGTCCTAAGGATAATGCCATGGCCACAACACGACAATTTAGCAGCTTCAATGATCTGATCTCCCATACCTCCCAGCCACTCCTCATTGATTTTTATGCAGACTGGTGTGGCCCCTGCCGGATGATGGTGCCAATTCTTGATCAGGTGAAGCAGCATCTTAAAACAGCGGTTGAGATCGTTAAGATAGATTCTGAACGTTACCCACAACTAGCAAGCCAGTACCGGATTCAGTCCTTACCTACGCTCCTACTCTTTTACCGTGGTCAGGAAGTGCAGCGGTGGGAAGGGGTTCAGCCACCTGAAGTATTGATTGATGCCATTCGGCGACTGTAGGCTGCTTGAGAGCATCAGCCTGCGTGAGGGGGCTACCATGTGGCGTGCTCTCGCAGCCGCTCTATGAGTTTAGGTCCAATCCCCGGAACGGCGTCCACCTCTGCCCAAGATGTAAAGGGTTTTTTCTGCCGTGCCTTCAGGATCTCTGCCGCCAGTTTGGGGCCAATCCCCGGTAGGGTTTGTAGCTCAGCCGCGGTGGCGGTATTCAAATTTATCTTGGGGGTACTGCTGCCAGTGGTTCTCGATGGGGAGCGCGTTTCAATGMCCCCGCCGCACTTGGCCAGTTGTTGGGCGATGCGATCGCGCACTTGGGGGGGCAATCCTAAACGGCTGTTGGCGTAGAGCCGCTCAAACTCTCGCTCGTAGTGAGCCGCAACGGTCGGGTGCTCAATCACCAGCAGGAATTCATCATTGCCGCGATTGGCCGCCTCAGACCAGTTATGGGAGCCAACAATGACGGTCTGACGATCAATCAGTCCATACTTGTGGTGCAGCTTATCCCCTTGGGGAAGGGTTGGGGTTCCCACGGTCGTAAGGGGAGTCTGCCAAGGTCGATTCCCCGCTTCGTAGTAGCATTGGCTGCGCCCCGCTTGAGCCGTGTTTGCCATGGCCACCCCCAGCATATCTAGCGCCTCACTAAAATCGCGGTAGATAAAATCCTCATCGATCAGGGCACGGATGGTGACTCCCCGCTGGTGTTGTGCCTCAAGCACGTCGGACAACTCTTGATCCGAAAAGACAAATAAAGCCAGATCAATGGCGTGCCGTGCTCTGGCCAGCCATCGGCCAACCAGACCATTGGTGGACTCTGCCCACGGGCGCGATCGCGAGGTCGGAGAAAAGCGCACCGCCACAATCGCATCCCCCACCTGTACCTGTCGCGTTGGCCGGAGGGGCTTTTGCACGCCGAAGCGGCTATCCAGCTTGCCCCCTGGCCCATCCCCCCACATGATGTTAAATTCTTCGGTAAATAGTTGCGCCACCGCTGGACTGTCAATGACCAGTAGCGAGTTGGCATTGCCACGGGTTTCCGGTCGGCCTAGATCGCCGTGAATATCGCTGAGGGTAAAGTTTGCCGTTGTGGCCACCACCCGCTGATGATCAATCACCATAAACTTGTGGTGCATGAGCATACTGCCCTTTGAGCCATCGGCAGTATCATCGAGCCACGGCACGTGAGCCTGATCAAAAATCGTCAAAACATCGCGTTCCGCTAGCTCTTGGGGGCTAAGATGGCGATCGCCATTGGTATCCACTAAGGCGTGCCAGTCATCATAGCGCTGCCGCATTCGCGGATCCAGCCGATTCACCATCGCTGGGCTATAGGTTGCCCACGGCTCGGTATAGGTGTTTTCCATAATCACTCGCACCGGCACTCCCGCTTGCTGTTTAGCTGCCAGTGCCTTGGCTAAATGAGGTAGCCGAAACTCTTGGATAGCTACATCAATACGGGTACGCGCTGCCTTAACCGCTTCGATAAGAATGGCCTCGAGATCTTCGCCGTCGCGGGTGTAGGGGCGATAGGGTTCCCGATAGCGATGGGCTTGGGAGTGATTCATATGCACCGCAATCTGGGGGTGTTGCGGCAGCGGCTCTAGGGACGTGGTTACCAACGGACTGGAGCGCAACTGGCTCAGCACCACGAGGGCAAGGAGCACCCCTATACAAAACAGCGCCAGATAACGCCAGTAGCGGCGCAGAGCATTCCCCAAGAGCATCAACCCCATTACCCATTATTCCTGCCGTGGCTAAACCCGCATTTTACCTAGCTTCTCACTTGCTGATAAGATAGCAGGCAATAGTCCGCTATCGATAAAGGCAACCATATGGCACAGGGACAAGGATTTGGCTTTGGTCTGGGCAAAATGAAAGAGTTGGCCGCGGCCATCCAAAAAGCACAGCAGGTTCAAGAAGGCGCCAAAAAACTCCAAGAAGACCTTGAACAAATGGATATTGAGGGTCAAGCTGCGGGGGGAGCAGTCAAGGTGATTATGAGCGGCACCCAAGAGCCGCGTCGGGTGGAAATCAACCCCGAACTGCTCAGCGAAGGGGCAGAGGTTCTCTCTGATCTGGTGACTGCGGCGATGAAAGATGCCTACCAGAAGTCCACCGCCACCATGCGAGAACGGATGGAAGAATTGACTGGTGGCTTGAATGTGTCTGGTTTAGGTTGAGTTAGCCCGTTCCTGCCCGCCATCTCACTGTGGAGGCTATCGTGCTGCGTATTCTGATTGTGGAAGACGACCCCATGATGCAGTTGGGGCTAGAGCAGTCTCTAGCAGGGCAGTTTACGGTGGTGGGCTTTGCTGAGGATGGCTATCGCGGTGTGGGCTTGGCACGAGAGCTGCGACCGGATGTTGTGGTCATGGATATTGGCCTACCTGGCTTAGATGGGATTGCGGCAACGCAGCGCATTAAGCAAGAGTTACCAGAGATTCATGTGGTGATGCTCACGTCCCATCAGTCCGCCCTTGAAGCAGTTGCTGCCCTTTCTAGTGGCGCTGATGCCTATTGTATTAAGGGGGTTACAGTGGAGCGATTAGTGACGGCGATCGCCGCTGCCTGCGAGGGAGCCACCTAACCTAGATCCGCAAATTGCCCGCCACGTGATTCAGCACTTGCGACCAGTTCATCCCCAACTTGAGCATTCCCTCTCTCCGCGGGAGTTGGATGTATTGCGGTTAATGGTGGAGGGCTATAGCAACCCAGAAATTGCGGGCAAGCTGTTCCTCAGCCCCAATACGATTAAAACCCATGTCCGGGGTATCTTAAATAAACTGGCCGTGGACGATCGCGTTCAAGCGGCGGTTGTTGCACTTCGTAACGGCTTGGTATAACTACCCACACGCTTATCGGAGCAGTTGCTACTGTAAAGGAGACCTGTTTATCCGTGCGTTGAGCGTGTGTCCCATGACATCTCAGAGCGATGCAGCAACAATTTTAGCCCCCGATGAAGAGTGGCCAGTTTTACAAATTACAACGCCAGCGTCAGTCCAAGAGATTCGCCTAAGTCAACCGCGAATGCGAGCGGGGCGATCGCCCCACAATGAAATTGTCATTTCCTATCCCACCATTTCGCGGCACCATTTTGAAATCAGTAAAACTGATACAGGCTACACCATTCAGGATTTAGGAAGTAAATTAGGGTTGCTTTTTGGCGATCGCCCCGTCAACCATAAACATCTCGAGGATGGCGACACATTTTTTATTGGCTAACTGACAGGCTTTACCCCCGCCTCCAGTGGTACGGTTCTCATTAACGGCAACGACCTTTACCGCCATTTTGATGCCTACCGGTCTGAGTTTGCCTACGTCCCCCAAGAAGATATTGTCCACAAAGAATTAACCGTGGCAGAAGCCTTGAACTTTGCCGCTCAGTTGCGGATGCCTGCCGATGTAACTCCCCGTGAGCGTGAGCAGCGGGTTGTAGAGGTCATGGCCATTTTGGGCTTGAGCGATCGCCGCGATGTCCCTATCAAAAACTTGAGTGGCGGTCAGCTAAAGCGGGTCTCTATTGGTGTGGRATTGCTGACCAAACCCAGCTTATTCTTTCTAGATGAGGCCACCTCCGGTTTGGATCCGGGCACCGAAGCAGAGGTCATGTGCTTACTGCGGGGTCTAGCCAATGATGGCTGCACCGTTGTTCTCATTGACACCCTGCACTAAGGGAGGTACCCCATGGCCACCTTAACCCTGTTGGGGCAGACCCAACTTCAGGACTACGTTACCGCCGTGGCGTGGGGCGATCGCTATCTTTTAGCTACTTCTGCCGCAGGGGATGTGTATCAGATTGATCCGCTGTTAGGGGAACAGGTGATCCTGCAACCAGCAACCGAGCAAAGCCTTGATGTGCTTGCGGTCGCAGGCGATCGCTGGGCGGCGGCTGGCCAGCAAGGACGGCTGATCATCGGCTCTTGGCACGAAGGAGACGATCGCCGTCACCTTCTGAATTATGGTTCAGTGTGGATCGATCAGCTCGCATGGCACCCGCACCACCCATGGGTGGCCTTTAGCTTGGGGCACTACGTCCAAGTATGGGATGCAGCTGCCGCAGAGGTGATCACGACCCTCGACTTTGGCGAGTCCTCCGTTTTAGCACTTGCTTGGCAACCCACGGGAGAGACCTTGGCTGTGGCAGGCTACCGCGGGATTCAGGTGTGGGCGGTGGCAGATTGGGATGCCGATCCCCTCGCCCTTGGGTTTATGTCCGCCGCTGTGGGTCTCGCATGGTCGCCCCAAGGCGACTACCTAGCCGCCAGCAACATGGATCACACCCTCTTTGTCTGGCGATGGGGCGATCAGTATCCATGGCAGATGCAGGGGTTCCCCGGCAAAGTGCGAAACTTGAACTGGCTGAGTCCTACCCTAGGGGCGATCGCGCCGCGCCTTCTCACGAGCTCCCAAGAGGGGATCATCCTCTGGCAGTTCAGCCCAGAACAGGACAGTTGGCAACCCAATCTCTTGGAGCTGCATCGTGGCACCGTGCGAGCGCTGAGCCTACATCCCAATGGCCAAGGCTTTGCCTCCAGCGGGGATGAGGGGTGGCTCTGTCTTTGGCAGCAGTTGCAACCCCGCCAACTCCTAGATGCTGGGGATGTGAGTGCGCTGGCATGGCATCCCTTAGGGCACTATCTTGCCGCTGGTGGCTCTCAAGGGGAGGTCTGGGTTTGGAGCGCTCAAGCGGGGTAATGCCTGTGGTAGGATGTTGCTGCTCAGGTATGGGGCAACGTGGATGCAGTTGATCGATCGCTATGGCCGCCTTTTTGGCAAACTCAGTCTGCTAGACATTGGTGCCGGAGTTGTGCTGCTGTGCGTACTTGTGGGCTTGTTTGTGTTGCCGGGGCGATCGGGCACCTCCCTTGCCCAAATCACCACCGCCAAGCCCATAGAAGTCGATATCCTCGTGTTGGGCTTAAGTACCCCAACGCCCCAAGACTTAATTCCCAACGGCAGTACGGCAAACTTTATTATCCGCAACCAGCCCTACGGCCAAATTACAGTCAAAAATGTCCAAGTGCTACCCCGCACCGTCACCGTCTCGCAGCCCGACGGCTCGGTAAAAGCCCTACCCGACCCGCGCCCCGAAATGGCCTTTAGCAGCAATCTTTTAGTCACCCTCGAAGGCAAAGGTCAAGTGACTAACAGTGGCCCTGTCCTTGGGAACAGTGCCATCAAAGTAGGTACCCCTGTCGAACTAGAGGGCAAAGAGTATAACTTTCGCGCATCCGTCATTGCCGTGAGGACATTTTAGGAACCATTGCCACACAGTCAATTTCCACCTTCACCCCCTTGGGCAGACGTGAAACCTCAACACACGCCCGTGCGGGAGCTGTGTCGGGGTCAACATATTCACCATAGACGCTATTCATGGCAGCAAAATCATTTAAGTCCGCTAAATATACTGTTGTTTTCACCACCTGCGACCAGTCACTCCCCGCTGCCCTGAGCACCGCACTCAGGTTCTGCATCACCTGACGGGTTTGGGCAACAACATCTTCGCCACCAACCACCTCCCCCGTCTGCGGATCAAGGGCAATTTGCCCCGCCAAAAAGACCCACTCCCCCACCTGTACCGCTTGACTGTAAGGCCCAACGGGGGCTGGGGCATCCGGTGTATAAATAATTACTTTCGTCATAAAACTTAAAATAGTTTACAAAGCGGGGCGATCGCCCTAAAAGCTGATGATATAGGGCATTGTCAAACCCATACCAGCAACAAATCAATGGGTATCATAGCGCAAAGATATGCATTTATACCCCCATAAACATGTCAAGAATTCAAGCATCTTAAATAATGTTAATTATCGGCAAAGCCTGTACTACCCTTCTATAATGCTGAATTGAGCATTCGCCTCCAGAACGGGCTTTATCGTTCCATTCGGTGTCATTAGAGTAAAGATTCTTCATAATCTTTATCCTAACGACCAGTCTATTAAATGAAGCGAATGCCCTCGTTCCTTCCTTGCCTAAGAGAGAGGAGAGACTCGATGACCATCAGTCCACCGGAGCGAGAGCCAAAAGTCAGAGTCGTGGTTGACAATGACCCGGTACCTACGTCCTTTGAGAAATGGGCAAAACCTGGGCATTTTGATCGCACTTTGGCCAGAGGTCCCCAAACCACCACATGGATTTGGAACCTTCACGCTCTTGCCCACGATTTCGATACACACACTAGCGACCTCGAAGATATTTCCCGCAAAATCTTCAGTGCACACTTCGGCCATCTGGCAGTGGTGTTCATCTGGCTGAGTGGGATGTACTTCCACGGTGCAAAATTCTCTAACTATGAGGCTTGGCTGGCCGATCCTACCGGCATCAAGCCCAGTGCTCAAGTTGTCTGGCCCATTGTCGGTCAAGGCATCCTCAACGGTGATGTCGGCGGTGGTTTCCACGGCATCCAAATCACCTCGGGGCTATTCCAACTCTGGCGAGCCTCTGGGATCACCAATGAGTTCCAGCTTTACTGCACCGCGATCGGTGGCTTGGTCATGGCTGGCTTAATGCTCTTTGCAGGCTGGTTCCACTATCACAAGCGCGCTCCCAAGCTGGAATGGTTCCAAAACGTGGAGTCCATGCTCAACCATCACTTGGCTGGTTTACTCGGCCTCGGTTCCTTGGGATGGGCGGGTCACCAAATTCACGTTTCGCTCCCCATCAATCAGCTCCTGGATGCGGGTGTGGCGGCGAAGGATATTCCGCTGCCCCATGAGTTCATTCTCAACCCCAGCTTGATGGCAGAGCTTTACCCCAACATCAATTGGGGGGTGTTCAGCGGTGTGATTCCGTTCTTCACGTTTAACTGGGCCGCTTACTCAGATTTCTTGACCTTCAAAGGTGGTTTAAACCCCGTTACCGGTGGCCTTTGGCTGTCGGATACGGCACACCACCACGTGGCGATCGCCGTCCTCTTTATCATTGCCGGTCACATGTACCGCACCAACTGGGGAATTGGCCATAGCCTCAAAGAAATTCTTGAAGCTCACAAAGGCCCCTTCACTGGGACTGGGCACAAAGGTCTCTACGAAGTGCTGACCACGTCTTGGCATGCCCAACTGGCGATCAACTTGGCCATGATGGGGTCGCTTAGCATCATCGTGGCGCAGCACATGTACGCGATGCCGCCCTATCCCTACCTTGCCACCGACTATCCAACCCAGCTATCGCTATTCACCCACCATATGTGGATTGGCGGCTTCCTGATTGTTGGCGGTGCCGCTCATGGGGCAATTTTCTTTGTGCGGGACTACGACCCAGCCGTCAACCAAAACAACGTGTTGGATCGCGTTCTGCGGCATCGGGATGCCATTATTTCTCACCTGAACTGGGTCTGTATTTTCTTGGGCTTCCACAGCTTCGGACTGTACGTCCACAACGACACCATGCGAGCCTTTGGTCGTCCCCAAGATATGTTCTCTGACACTGGCATTCAATTGCAGCCGGTCTTTGCCCAGTGGGTGCAGCACCTGCATACCCTTGCGCCGGGCGGTACTGCTCCCAACGCCGCAGCCACTGCTAGCGTGGCGTTTGGGGGTGATGTTGTGGCAGTGGGTGGCAAAGTCGCCATGATGCCGATCGCCCTTGGCACCGCTGACTTCTTGGTGCACCACATCCATGCCTTCACCATTCACGTGACGGTATTGATTCTGCTCAAGGGTGTGCTGTTTGCCCGTAGCTCTCGCTTAATTCCCGATAAAGCCAATTTGGGCTTCCGGTTCCCCTGCGACGGCCCCGGTCGGGGTGGCACGTGCCAAGTCTCCGGTTGGGATCACGTCTTTCTTGGCTTGTTCTGGATGTACAACTGCATTTCCGTGGTTATTTTCCACTTTAGTTGGAAGATGCAATCGGATGTGTGGGGGACGGTTGCCCCCGATGGCACCGTGTCTCATATTACGGGCGGTAACTTTGCCCAAAGTGCCATCACCATTAACGGCTGGCTACGGGACTTTCTGTGGGCACAAGCCTCCCAGGTGATTGGCTCCTATGGTTCAGCCCTATCCGCTTACGGCTTGCTCTTCTTGGGTGCTCACTTTGTTTGGGCCTTCAGTCTGATGTTCCTGTTCAGTGGCCGTGGCTACTGGCAAGAGCTGATTGAGTCCATTGTTTGGGCACACAACAAGCTAAAAGTTGCGCCAGCAATTCAACCCCGTGCCCTGAGTATTATTCAAGGTCGGGCGGTCGGTGTGGCGCATTACCTCCTAGGGGGGATTGCCACCACATGGGCATTCTTCCTAGCTCGAATTATTTCTGTAGGATAGGGGCGAGGAGGATACTACCGACTATGGCAACTAAATTTCCTAAGTTTAGCCAAGACCTCGCACAGGATCCGACCACACGCCGGATTTGGTATGCCATCGCTACGGCACATGACTTTGAAAGCCATGATGGTATGACCGAGGAAAATCTTTACCAAAAGATTTTTGCCTCCCACTTTGGGCATCTGGCCATTATCTTCCTGTGGGTGTCTGGTAGCCTATTCCACGTTGCGTGGCAAGGCAACTTTGAGCAGTGGATTCAAGATCCCCTGAACACCCGTCCCATCGCCCATGCGATCTGGGATCCCCAATTTGGCAAAGCAGCGGTTGATGCGTTTACCCAAGCGGGTGCGTCCAGCCCTGTGGATATTGCCTACTCCGGTGTGTATCACTGGTGGTACACCATCGGTATGCGCACCAACGGCGACCTCTACCAAGGCGCTATCTTCCTACTGGTGTTGGCCTCCTTGGCACTGTTTGCTGGTTGGCTGCACCTGCAACCCAAGTTCCGTCCTAGCCTCTCTTGGTTCAAAAATGCTGAATCGCGCTTGAACCACCACTTGGCGGGGCTGTTTGGGGTAAGCTCCTTGGCGTGGGCTGGCCACCTGATTCACGTTGCTATTCCCGAATCCCGGGGGCAGCATGTCGGCTGGGATAACTTCCTGAGCACCATGCCTCACCCAGCGGGGTTGGCACCCTTCTTTACCGGTAACTGGGGGGTATATGCCCAGAATCCCGATACCGCGAGCCATGTCTTTGGCACCTCGCAAGGAGCAGGTAGCGCAATTCTGACCTTCTTGGGTGGCTTCCATCCCCAAACCGAGTCTTTGTGGCTCACCGATATGGCGCATCACCATTTGGCGATCGCCGTCCTCTTCATTGTTGCCGGTCACATGTATCGAACCCAGTTCGGTATTGGCCACAGCATCAAAGAAATGATGGATGCCAAAGACTTCTTTGGAACGAAGGTAGAGGGGCCGTTTAACATGCCCCACCAAGGCATCTACGAAACCTACAACAACTCATTGCACTTCCAACTGGGGTGGCACTTGGCTTGTTTAGGGGTTATCACCTCCTTGGTGGCACAGCACATGTATTCTTTGCCGCCCTATGCCTTTATTGCCCAAGATCACACCACCATGGCGGCTCTTTATACCCATCACCAGTACATTGCTGGCTTCTTGATGGTGGGTGCCTTTGCCCATGGTGCCATCTTCCTCGTACGGGATTATGATCCGGTACAAAATAAAGGCAACGTGTTGGATCGGGTGTTGCAGCACAAAGAGGCGATTATTTCCCACCTTAGCTGGGTCTCCCTCTTCTTGGGTTTCCACACCTTAGGTCTGTACGTTCACAATGATGTCGTGGTGGCCTTTGGCACCCCTGAAAAGCAAATTCTTATTGAGCCAGTCTTTGCCCAGTTTATCCAAGCGGCGCACGGTAAATTGCTCTACGGTTTTGACACGCTGCTGTCGAATCCCGATAGTATTGCTGCAACTGCTTGGCCCAACTACGGTAACGTCTGGCTGCCCGGCTGGTTAGATGCCATCAACAGTGGCAACAACTCGCTCTTCTTAACCATTGGCCCCGGTGACTTCTTGGTTCACCACGCCATTGCCTTGGGGCTGCACACCACCACCCTGATTTTGGTGAAAGGTGCGCTGGATGCCCGTGGCTCCAAACTGATGCCCGATAAAAAAGACTTCGGCTATGCCTTCCCCTGCGATGGCCCTGGCCGGGGCGGTACCTGCGATATTTCTGCGTGGGATGCCTTCTATCTGGCGATGTTCTGGATGCTGAACACCATTGGCTGGGTCACCTTCTACTGGCACTGGAAACACCTTGGTGTCTGGGAAGGCAACGTGGCACAGTTCAATGAAAACTCGACCTACCTTATGGGTTGGCTGCGGGATTACCTCTGGTTGAACTCGTCTCAACTCATCAACGGTTACAATCCCTTTGGCACCAATAACCTCTCCGTGTGGGCATGGATGTTCCTGTTTGGTCACCTCGTGTGGGCCACTGGCTTCATGTTCCTGATTAGCTGGCGCGGTTACTGGCAAGAGTTGATTGAAACCTTGGTGTGGGCGCACGAGCGGACACCATTAGCGAACTTAGTGCGTTGGAAAGATAAGCCAGTGGCGCTTTCTATCGTGCAAGCTCGTTTGGTTGGCTTAGCTCACTTTAGCGTCGGGTATGTCTTGACCTACGCCGCCTTCCTGATTGCTTCAACCGCCTCGAAGTACGGTTGATCTAGCTAGGTTAGGTTAACGTCTACAAAATCCCCTGCTGCTCTGGTGGGGGATTTTTTATGAAAATTTCTTAAGATGCACTTAAATCTGGACAAATTGATTACCAAAAACAGAAACGGTGTAACGATACAAATCTAGGCTGCGGGATATTGGCAACAATCCAGAAGATGATCTGACGGAGCCGGAGAAAATTGCCGCCGCGATCGCCACCCATTTAGCCAATACCTTGCAAGAAATGGAGACACTGATAGAGGAGTTCGCCCCCAATGGAGGTCCGTCATGATTGCCAACCCTCAAGCTAGCGGTTTAACACCTGATGAATATCTGGCATGGGAAAGGGAGCAACCCATCAAACACGAATACATGGATGGGGAAGTCTATGCGATGACGGGTGGGACATTGCCCCACAATGACATTACCCTGAATCTTTATAGCCAATTACGACCACACCTACGGAAACGGGGCTGTCGCATTAATGTAGCAGATGTGACGGTACAGGTTAGCCAAAGAGGACCATATTTTTATCCCGATGTGGTGGTGAGTTGTGATGAGCGCGATCGCCGAGCCACAGAAGCTATCCAATATCCTAAGCTCATTGTTGAAGTTCTCTCGCCCAGCACGGCTGGTTTTGACCGGGGGGATAAGTTTAGGTTTTACCGCCGCATCTCTACTCTACAGGAATATGTGTTGATTGATGCCGAGAAAGTGGGGATAGACTGCTATCGCAAAACCAGTGGGGGCAAGTGGGAACTGACGGCCTATCCAGATGATGTAGCGGATGAGGAAAACCCCATTTTAGAACTGGTGAGTTTGGATTTTCAGTGTCCCTTGGCGTTGGTCTATGAAGAGGTGGAATTACCTGAGCCGTTGTCACAGATGGCATGAGTAATCAGAAAAGGATCAAATGCAATGAAAACTAGAGACAAAGTATTATTAGTACGGTGATAACTTTTACTAATTAGAGAAGCAAGCTAACAACCTTTACCGAAAATTGTTGAAATTTACAAAGCCGTACGCTTGTCGTTGAGTGCATCCCAGTTATGCAATGAGTTTGACATCCTCCCCCTCCTGAGCGCAGCGAAGGGAGGGGATTTCATCGTCGCCGATGAAGGTTTCTGCGTCAACGAGGTGACGTGCTCAACCTCTATCTCCAGAAGATGAGTAGCGGCCTCCTCTCCACCGGCGTAAGAGCCTGTGTGCCCCACAGTACGTCAACCTAGCTCCACAATGTTGATAGCTACGTTGGGGTCTCTGTCCAGCACAGTTCCGCACTGGCACAAATGCGTACGAGTGCTGAGGGATGTCTTGACCAAATGGCCGCAACACGAGGATGTCTGGGAGGTGTACTGAGGTGGGACAGCGACAGTTACCACCCCAAATACGGTCCCGAAATAGTCCAGCCACTGGCGGAATTGATACCACGCTGCATCAACAATCGACTTGGCTACCTGATGGGTCTTCACCACGTTTCTGATTTGCACGTCCTCATACGCCACGACAAAGCGCTCCGCGCCGCCAAAGGCGAACGTTACATCGGGTAGGGCTGGAAGCCCCGTACTTCAGTGCGGGGAGGAAAGCTCCTTTAGCAACTTCAGTTGTTTTAGGTTATAATTGTACTGCGGACACCAGAAACGGTTGTTCAAGGCACTGGTAACGGTCGATTGGGGGTGTTGTAAACCACCCCAGAGGCTCGCGGTTGGCTTGCTAACTGCAGGGCTACTAAAAGCTCCCTGCTTTAGCTGGGAGTAGTTTACAATGCTAATCAGGCCAAAGGAGGTGACGAGAATCAGTAGGCCAAACCGGGTTTCTTGATGGACAAAGGCAAGAAATTCTGCCTCATAAAGGCGAATGGCTAAGCTCCACTGGGCTTGGGAAATTGGGGCATAAAAGATCCACTGTCGTCGGCTTGAGCTCCAGTCCTGCATCCAGCGATGACCGGTTTGGCCAGCTACCATCGCCGCCCCTAGTTCTTTCAAATCTGACCGATTCTGTGCCTGGGCAACCTCAAAAACAGACTGTCCGATGTAGGTCTGATCGCCATGGAAAATAACCTGTCCCTGATGATCCAGCACAAAAAACTGCGCTTCTTGCAACCCCTCAATATCTATCTGCTCTTCAAGGCTCTCTAGGGCAACATCTACGGTGGCAACACCACGAATTTGGCCGTTGCGACGAAATGGTGCTGAGAAGGTGACCATGAGGGCATTGCCAGCCCCCTTATCAAAGTAGGGTTGACTCCAGCGGGCTTGACCTGTCCGTACAGCCTCGCTATACCACTGCCATTGGGGCTCGGTGTAGTCATAGACTTGCCCTGTGTCCACCTTGCGCAGTTGATTCCCCTGCTTAAACACGTAGGGGCAAAAGAGGCGTTTTTGGGGTGAAAAGCTGTAGGGGGCAAAGGCGATCGCCGACCCGTAGGTCAACGGATTCAGTTGTACGTTTTTTGTTAAGAACTGATAAAGCTCTGCCTCACTAGCCGTGGGAAGCACTTCAAGGGCATGAGCCGTTGTGCTGGCTAGCTCTGCTATCTGTCTCAAGTTGTCGTTAAACTGCGTCGCATACAGCACCACCAAATGCTGCTGCCATTCCTCGTAATCAAGGGTATTGCGGCGCACGATGCGGGAGCGAATGTACAAAAACAGCCCTGTATAGATCACCACAATGGGTAACAGCGTCCACAGCAAAAGTTTGTGGCGGAAGGATAATTGACCCACCATGGCGATCGCCCTCCAAGGATGCGGCGCAACTGAATGTCTCTATCCTAGGGTGAGACAGACTGCAGGGTGTTGCAAATGCCTACTGGTGAAAAAAGTCGAGGAGAATGCGCTGATGCATACTCCCCAGGGGGCGGGGTTCCCCAAGGGTGGTGGCAAAATGAACCCCCTGCACCACGGACGCATAGGGCACCAAATCCATCCCTTGGCCTTCCTGTAGATCAAGCGCATCGAGACCACAGGTTAGGGGGGCAACAAACACAGACCGTCGCGCATAGGGATCCACATAGTCCCCAAAAAACCTGCATTCAGGAAGGCGATAGCCAATTTCTTCATAGACTTCCCGCACCACTCCCATTTCAGGGGTTTCGCCGGCCTCTAAGTGACCGCCAAATAAGCCCCAGTGCCCGGGGTAAAGAATCGTTGCAACGTCATCGCGCAACTGCATGAGGACGCGATCGCCTTGGTAGAGAATAGCAAGGGAAACTTGGATCAGGGGTGATGCGGCCATACATCTGAGGTATTTGGTATCCAGAGACACCTTAACCCATGACTGACATTTGTAAAGTAAAATGGAAGCTATCTATCCCCTAGATGTATCAGACCGCGCAGCGTAATTTTCCCTAACCCCTACCATTGAGACCTGTTTGAGACCCATGCGCTGCCTAGGGACAATCCAAGAAACCACCGTTAAGTGCCCTATCGTTACTCCTCCTATAGCAATTGTTGTACGAACTCATCCCTTGCATAAGATTTTACAAACTGGTATATAGTGGCACACTCTTAAGATTGTCTTAATATTTTCTTGGGGGTTGTCGTATCGGTTTATTCGTTTTGTGGAGTTTGTTGTGTTATGTTTTATCGCTTAGCCGAGCAACATCGCCAGTTTATCCGAGATCTGGTCTTGAATTTGCAAGCCTTAGCCACTGCCCTTGAGCATCGTGGGTTCATGGCCTCGTGCTACACCTGTGGTGGCGAGCTGAACAGTGCCTCCTTCATGGTCAGTTTGGCCGACAACCACCTCATCCGCTTTTTAGTGTCGGACTATGGCATTACCTGGACAGAAATGCGCGATGATCGCGAACTCATGAAATTAGAGGGGGCAGATGCCATTAATCAACTGCAAGAATTAGCCAACCTCTTAAAACAATCCCCCATCGTAGCAGTCACGGCCTAGGCGCTGCCGGTTATTCCTAAGGCTGACCATTCCCTGAGCTAGCAACAACGCTGTAGTGCTAGGTTAGAAATACACCTTGGCCTCTGCGTTGATCCCACGCCATAATCCATGACCGAATTGTCTTTTAATTGGCAGCATCAGTACCTCTACGTTAACCAAGTTCGCCTGCATTACGTCACCCAAGGCACAGGTGATCTCGTCGTTTTGCTCCACGGTTTCCCGGAATTTTGGTACTCGTGGCGATTCCAAATTCCCGTTTTGGCGCGGCATTTCAAGGTGGTGGTGCCAGATTTGCGGGGCTATAACGACTCTGATAAACCGAGCCACGGCTATGATCTCGATACCCTCAGCCAAGATGTGGTTGCCCTCATTCAGGAACTGGGCTATGAGCGGGCGCATATTGTAGGCCACGACTGTGGCGGGCTGATTGCTTGGCATGTGGCGGCTCGCTTCCCCCAGATGGTGCAGCACTTAGCGGTACTGAATAGTCCCCATCCTTACCGCACGGGTCAAGAACTATGGCAACAGCTAGAGCAGTTTTGGCGCACTTGGCCACTGTTGGCCTGTCATATTCCTGGGGTGGCAGAATACTGGCTCGGCCAAAATTTACAGGGCTTTCTCCACGATCTGTTTCAGCGGTACTCCATTCGCAAGGCAGCTTTTTCCACAGAGACGCTGCAACTGTACCAAGCGGCTCTCGAAAAGGCGGGGGCGATCGCCGCTGTCCTCAAAAGTTATCGCCACCTATGCTCCCCCCAGCAATGGTGGCAGTTGTTGCAACAGCACAGAGAAGCCATTACTAGCCCCACCCTCGTCCTCTGGGGAGCCGATGATCCCCTTGCGCAACCAACCCTTGCAGACGGTATGGGACAGTGGATTCATGCCCCATGGCGACTCAAGTGGTTGCCGGAGTGTGGCCATTGGGCACAACAGGAAGTTCCCGGCCTCGTCAATCGTGAACTCCTCGCCTTTTTACGGGCATAAAAAATCCCTCCCCCACCTTGGGAGAGGGACGCCTGCGAAGGGTTCAGCCTAAGCTAACCACTCCAACACCGCTTCTTCTTTGGTATTAGTGCGGCGCTCAGGGGTTTCGCGGGTGAACTTCATGTGGATAGCACGGTTTTGCTCGCCATCTGCTGCCACCGCCAAAATTGGGAAGTCAATTAACCCATCTTGGAACGACATCTGGAAGCGGAAGGTGCCATCGGGGTTCAGCTTAATGGGACGACCGCCAATGGTAACGGTGGCATCCGGCTCAGTGGCACCATAGACAATGAGTTCTGCGTCTGCCACTAACCAGAACTTGCGGGGACGGATCGGTGCTGCCGAGGCTGAGAAGCCTACCCCTGACATTGTCAGGCCAGAAACAGTGGGGACTGCCCACAACCCCACGCCCGAGGGGAACACGTAGGAGCTAATGGCCATTTCTGGCAATTGCGAGATAGAACTGGGAACTTGGTGCATAGAACCAAAGAGAGACCCGGCGACCCGTTGTGCCTCTGCCCCTTCCGCCATGGCAAAGATGCCTTCGTAAATGGGGTTGGGTTCTGCGGTACCCGCTAGGGGTGCCCCTAGATCAAAGAGGGTCTTGCCCCGCAAATCCATGTCCCAATCCACGGTAATGAACTGATCCCACACCCAATCGGAGGGATAGGTCGGCGGGATATGAACCGGGGCAGAGCGTGCCAACACTAACCAGCGCCCATCGGGGCAACGATAGCCAATTTCGACAACATAGTCGCGATCGCTGACGGGGATAGGTAAGTACCACTCTCGCGCCAATTCATCGCAGGGATACTCTTGAACACTGTGGGGAATTTGACTGTCGAGGTTGATATTGGTGGCATCGTACAGGCGCAGAGCCAGTTGCTGCCCGCCTTGGCGGCGCAGATCTTCACGGTGCTCGTTAGGCACATCCCAGTAGGCATAAGCCCACTGCGGATCCCGGGGCATCAGGACTATGCGGCTTTCGCCGTAGCCGCCGGGTAAATCCCCCAGCCCTTCATCCACTGTGGCTAAAAGAACCTCATCTTGAGCAGGACCGAGATCGAATTTTGCTGCTTCCACTTTTTCTTGCGACTCCAATTTAGAGGGGACAGGTTGTACCGGAATCGTAGTTGTTCCGTTGGCTTCTGCCTGTTTTTCACGGATGGCAGCGAGGAGTTGATCTTTACGCATACGGCTATAGCGGGACACTTGCAGTTCACTGGCGACTCGCCGCAACTGCCGCAACGTCATTTCTTCTAAGGGGGGGCGATCTTTCGGCATAGGTGCCTCCTAAGTAGTGTTGATAGACCTTGCTATCCCTTGCCCTTCATATTTGGCAAAAAAAATCCGCGCCGTCAAGGCAATAAAACGTAATATTGACCAACCGATACGTAATTCCCCGAAATTCGGGGATCGTATGTCATGAATCTATGACATTTATAGCGACTGGGGATCACACGCGTTTCATTCCTGCAGCAGCAGGGATGTCGTTGGGGTACGGGGACAAAGAGTATAGTAAGAACTAAGCCGTACCCGCGTGGGTCTATTTCGTTGCTGTGATGGGTTCAACCATGACAATTGCCTCTAGCCGCTCCCTCGCCGATCTGTGCCGCGCCGACTTCCCGATTTTGGCGCAGCGGGTTCACGATCGCCCCTTAATTTACTTTGACAATGCCGCCACCTCCCAAAAGCCTCTGGCGGTCTTAAATGCTCTTGAGACCTACTATCGCTGCTACAACGCCAATGTTCACCGTGGGGTGCACACCCTCAGCGCCCAAGCCACAACGGCCTACGAAGGGGCGCGGGAAACGGTTGCTCGCTTTATCAATGCCTCTAGTGCTGCCGAGGTTATCTACACTCGCAATGCCAGCGAAGCCATTAACTTGGTTGCCCGTAGTTGGGGGATGACAACGCTGGAGGCGGGGGATGAGATCATCCTCTCGGTGATGGAGCACCACAGTAATTTAATTCCATGGCAGTTTGTGGCACAGCAGACGGGTGCTTGCCTTAAATTTGTGGAGCTGACCCCAGAGCAGACCTTTGATCTGGCGCATTATGAAGAGTTGCTCAGCGATCGCACCCGTTTGGTGGCGGTGGCTCATGTCTCGAATACCTTGGGCTGCCTCAACCCCATTCCGGACATTGTCCGCCTTGCCCATGCCAAGGGAGCGCGGGTACTGGTGGATGCCTGCCAAAGTGTGCCCCACCTGCCCATCGATGTGCAGCAGTTGGGCTGTGATTGGCTGGTGGCCTCTGGTCATAAAATGTGCGCCCCTACCGGGATCGGTTTTCTGTGGGGGCGGGCGGAGTTATTGCGGCAGATGCCCCCATTCCTCGGTGGCGGTGAAATGATTGCCGATGTTTTTCTTGACCATGCCACCTACGCCGATATTCCCCACAAGTTTGAAGCGGGTMCCCCCGCCATTGCCGAGGCGATCGCCCTCGGGGCAGCTATTGACTACTTAAACCAATGGGGGATGGAGCGCATCCACGCCTACGAGCAAGAGCTAACAGCGTATCTGTTTGAGCGATTGCAGACCCTACCCAATGTCACCCTCTACGGCCCAACCGCTGGCGAGCGAGCAGCCTTGGCCAGCTTTACGGTGGCCCAGGTTCATCCCCACGATCTCTCGACGATTTTGGATCAAGCGGGGATTGCTATCCGGGCGGGGCACCACTGCACCCAGCCGCTACACCGCTATCTAGGTGTGCAATCGACGGCACGAGCCAGCCTGTACTTCTACAACACCCGCGAGGAAATTGATCAGTTTATTGTGGCGCTTGGCGAAGCCATTGACTTCTTTGGGGAGGTTTTTGCCTAGGGGGTTAAGCGCAGGAGTTCCTTGGCCTGAGCCTCAAAGCCGGCACTGCTGAGGGCACGGTAGGCGCGGTCTGCATCTTCAACCCGGAACTGTGCCCCCAAGCGCACGTACTGATGGTGGCGGCCATCGGTCACCTTCACGACCACAGGTACCTTCGGGAGATCTCCCCCCTGTTGCTTAAGTACCTCCGCCAGACGATTCTGTGCCTGAATGTCATTGGCTTTTTCAACCGGCAACTGTACGATGACCAGTTTCACCTCTTCCAGCGGTTCGGCATCTTCAATGACGAGTTGGAGGCGCTCATCCCGCTGATCCACGGTGCCCCACACCAGTAAGCGGTGATCCACACGCAAGTGCTCGTGAATCCGTTCGTAGGCTTTGGGAAAGATAACTGCCTCTGCTTGGCCGGTGAGGTCTTCTAGCTGGGCGATCGCCATGCGATCTCCTTTTTTCGTTGTGATCGGCTTTAACTCAGTAATTAAGACAATGGCACTAATCGTGCTATCGGCACTGGCGTGCTCTAAATCCCCCAAACTAACGGGGGCAACCATGGCCGCAGACCGATGTACATCCTTGAGGGGATGGTTCGAGACGTAAAAGCCAAGGAGTTYTTTTTCCTGCCGTAATTTCTCGGATTCGGGCAAATCTGGCACGGGCGGAGCCGTAGGAGCCGGATCATAGCTGCCCGTGGGTTCAGTGCTCGTGCTGCCCCCCAGCAGATCAAAGAGGTTGACCTGGCCAATCGCCCGATCTTTGGCTCGCCCTTGCGCCCACTCCAGCACCAACGGCAGATCCGCAAGGAGTTGGTTGCGGTTCCGTTGCGGATGCAACTCATCCATGGCACCACAGTTAATCAATGCCTCGATGGCACGACGGTTGAGGACACGGCTATCGACGCGATCGCAAAAATCCCCAAGGCTTTGAAACGCACCGCCGCGCTCTCGCGCTGTCAGGATGGCTTCGATGGCTCCCTGCCCCACATTGCGTACCGCCGATAAGCCAAAGAGAATTTTTTCGCCCACTGGGGTAAAGTCAATTCTGGAACGATTGACATCTGGGGGCAGTACCTCAATCCCCATACTCAAGCACGTGGCAATGTAGCGCTGCACCTTATCTTGATCGCCACTCGTGGAGGTGAGCAGCGCCGCCATGTACTCTACGGGAAAATGAGCTTTGAGAAAAGCCGTTTGGTAGGTGACGTAGCCGTAGGCGGTGGAGTGGGACTTATTGAAACAGTTGGCAGCAACCACCCCGTTGGCCAGCAAGAAGTTATGATCTCCGGCCAAACCAATATCGTAAACTGCCTCCCAGCCAATCACCCGTCGGCCAATAATTTTCATAGGTTTGCCCGCTCCAATAACCGCTGCTCTCTATTCTAGGCATGGCACCGCGGGCAGATCGGGCAGGCGCAGATCCCGCAAGGGCTGACCCGCTAGGCAACAGTAATAGGCCGTGAACCAATCAGGGGTTTGCACCCCCACACTGGCCAATGCCGCCACCGTCGGAAACGGCCACAGCCGATCAAAAATGACCCCCTGCTGCCAGCTAAATTGCAGAAAGTAACAACCGACCGGGGCATTGAGGGCGCTCAGTAATCGCCGCGCGAGACCATAGAGCTGTTGCCGGTCACGATCCGCGGTATGAATTGGTMCCTGCCACTGCCCTGCCACCAGACCCAACACCTCGCCAAAGAGCGTTCCCTTAGCCGTTTGGGCAAGGGGTAACTGATAGGTGCCGCCCTCAGCCACCCGAATCCCCCACTGCGCCACCTGAGCACGCAACGCTCCCACTTCCTGACACTGCTGCCACACTGGTAAGGCTAACGGTGCCATAAACGTGAGGCTATAGTCTAGCTGTTCTAGCGAGGGAGTGTAGGTGTTAGGGGCACTCAGCACGCCCACCTCAATTACGGCTGCCGGATGGGCTTGTCTCAGGAGCGGTACCACCTGATCCACCGTCTGCTCGTAGGACAGCTCGTGTTCGCTAGGCTGTGCGCTACACCAAATGCAAATTCTTTTGGCATTCGTCTGATGCATCATGGGCTGTCTCCAGTGTTTAGATGAAAACGTCAGTATCCTTCACCACAGACCCCAATGCAACCTTTTTAGGTGCCAAGAAGCAAGCCTGTTGTCGTCTAGTATAGTTGTGTGACATCGAAAGTAGAACAGCGTATTGGTTTGCAACAAACTTGAGTGCTGAGGTATTGAGTGATGAAGACATTGGGAGCATTTATCGCCAACGCTGGCGGGTTGAGTGAATGTTTTKATTTGCAAAAATGCATCTAAAGCCAAACCAAATGCTATTAAAACATGATCGAGGAGCGCTGTTTCAAGCCTTCATAACCTTGATTGTGTATTTAATCTTAGTGTTGTTAGACAGTCCGAAGATATATCCACAGCAACTACTAAATAAATTGAGATATACGCTCATTGTGACACGAGAGGAACAGAACGTGTACCGTTGGGGCAGGCGGTACCTGATAGGGGCTTCACTGCAGTAGAAATATTAAATTTTGTGCAGAATTTAACACCTGTGGTAGGTATCAATGAATTGATGATGACAACTGACACACATGTAATTTTGCTTACCTCCTCTCTTACCATTCTTACAGATATGAGTAGATTGGCATTCTGGGCATTGTATGAGAACTCATCCTAATTTCTCCCTTTATGATGCAACGCCGTATTTTGGGGCTAGGGTAACGATATTTTGCGGCGGGTAACATTCTGTATCGAAATTAGCTGTAATTTTTTAAGCGTAGCAATCGCTTTACAATAAAGGTATGAACTAAGAAAGATCATGCTTTCTCAGACGCTCATTCACACTTATTAACAATAATTCTTCTGCGGGGGATAAACGTTCGTTCCTAGCTGCCTATAGTCTTTAGTTTCAACAGAAATACTAGGGCTTTTGATCATTTCTCAAACTGCTTTTGAGGAATTGAGGCAGGTAACATACGTCTCCGGCGGGGGAAGGCGGGGGTTACTATGCTGTATTCTATACTTTGGACGGCAGTCGTTTGCCGTGAGCTTTGTGGTGGCTTTATTAGCTGGGTTACAGATGTTCTGCATACCAATGGCATCTAGTCAGAACTCTGCGTCGGGAACCCTTAGCGTTGGAGCCGTAGTCATCAATAGTTGTAATATAAACCACTCGGTGGTGGCGGGATTACAGCGATCGCCCAATAATGATCGCCGTCTTGAGTGTTGGCACTCTAGCAATCGCCAAAATAACGCAGTCAAACCGGAGGTTCACTTAATCAATGAAGGTGAGGGGCAACATCGAGTACTGGTGGTTTACTAATTGACCCAGCGGGTTAGGGAAACGTTTTTGCTGAAACGTCCCTCTATAATGCCAAGATACTGAATATTTCTAAGGTTCAAGGGATGAGGTAGCGGAACGTGTTGTTGTCTCAGCATAGTGACCTGTGGCGGCGGGGGGCAGTGCTCGTTGCGGTTACCGCTTCAACGCTATTGGCGACAGCGTCTTTACAGGCGCAAACTCTACAGGGCGATCGCCTCAATTTGAACGGGCGCGATTATCCTGTGGCCTGGAGTCAGTGGACGAACGATCAAAATCAACAGATCACCGGCATTAGCGATGGCGCCCTTGCCAATCGGTTTGGCCTACTCCTAGGTGATACCAGTGATCCGTGGCAGCAGCCCGTGGCTTGGTTTCAAGAGCAATTTAGCCCCTTGGCCGTTCGCTTTAGCCCAAATGGGATGTACCGCTACCTAGACATCACCCCACTGATCCAGCAGCACCAGTGGCAAGTGCAGCCTCAGGGTACAACGCTGCGGATTACTACGCCCCCCAGTCGCATCCTTAGTTGGCGGCAGGGTCGGCAACCCTGGGGCGATCGCTGGGTCTTTGAGCTAGATCGACCAACCCCTTGGCAGGTTAATCGCCTCACCGTTAGTCGCACGGGCACCACCCCCCGGGATCTCAGCTTAACCATTGAAGCCAGCGGTCAGTTGGCCGCTATTGCGGGGGTAAAAATTACAGCGGCAGCCAATCGAACCGTATTGGAAACCCAAATCGGTGGGACGACTCGGCCAGTGGCCTCCATGCTGTTGAACCCACCGCGCCTCGTGATCGATTTCCGCAATGATGCCCCCCCAGCCCGCACAATTCAGTGGGCACCCGGCCTTCGCTGGCAGGAGCAGACCGTCAATTTGGGGGCACGCCAGTTTCCCGTCAGCCTGTTAGTCATGACCCCCCAAACGCCCGGACTGCGAATCCGCCCGCTGTGGATGAATTCAGCCACCGTAGTGGGGCTGGCAACCCTACCAGAACTGGCACAACGCTGGCAAGCTGCGGCTGCCATTAATGCAGGGTTTTTTAATCGCGATCGCCAAGCTCCCCTTGGCGCCATTCGCAGTGAGAACCAATGGATCTCAGGCCCCATTCTCAACCGTGGCGCCATTGGTTGGAATGACACGGGTCAGATCGTCGTTGGTCGTCTGAGCCTGCGGCAAACCGTTACGACGCCGAGCGGTGCACTGCCCATCGTCACCGTTAACTCTGGCTATGTTCAGGCGGGTCTTGCCCTTTATACCCCGGCGTGGGGGGCAAGCTACACCCCCAAAACAGGGACTGAAACAGTGATTACGGTTCGCAATGAACAAGTCATCAGCCAACGTCCCGCCAGCAGCAACCAGCCCCAAGCCGTAGCAATTCCCCGGGATGGTTACCTACTGGTTGCACGCAACTTTGACTCTGCCCTCGGTAACTTTCCCCCAGGAGCTGCCCTCCAAATTAATACGAGTGCTGTGCCCGCTAGCTTCGATGGCTTTGCCAATATTATGGGTGCCGGACCACTCCTTGTTGAGCAGGGACGAGTGGTTCTCAATGCAGCCCTTGAGCAATTTGGTGCCGGTCTAGATGCCCAAGCCGCCCCCCGCAGTGCCATGGGGAATCGCAGTGATGGCAGTATTGTTTTGGTAACCACCCATAACCGTGTGGGTGGCCCGGGCCCCACCCTAGGGGAATGGGCACAGGTGGTACAGCAATTAGGCTTAGTGAATGCGGTGAACCTCGATGGCGGTAGCTCAAGCGCCCTTTACCTAGGGGGTGTATTGGTGGATCGGCACTCAGTGACAACCACCCGCGTGAATAATGCTATTGGTGTGTTTTGGCAACCTACACCTTGACCCCCTCGGACTCTATCGGGATGACAGGATTTGAACCTGCGACCCTCTGCTCCCAAAGCAGATGCGCTACCAAGCTGCGCTACATCCCGCAACTACCTACCCTAGCTTAGCATTGAACCCACGCAACTCATCGTTGTCTATGGAGAGCTTTAAAAATTTCTGGAACAAGACCTGCCCCTATCCAATCCCGTCTGCGGTATGATAACGGAAGTCTTGCTATCCCAGTGTATGTGTTAGGAGAGTTCGCAATGACAACGGCTACTGCAACGACCGTACTGGACTACACCAGTGACAGCTATAAAGATGCCTATAGCCGCATCAATGCCATTGTCATTGAAGGGGAGCGGGAGGCTCACGATAACTATCTTCAACTGGGTGAACTGCTACCACAGCACACGGACGAGCTGGTGCGTTTAGCAAAAATGGAAGCCCGCCACAAAAAAGGCTTTGAAGCCTGTGGTCGCAACCTGAGTGTTACGCCAAACATGGAGTTTGCCCAAGCATTCTTTGCGCAGCTACACGGTAACTTCCAAGCGGCAGCGGCTGAGGGCAAAATTGCAACGTGCCTGTTAATTCAAGCCCTGATTATTGAATGTTTTGCGATCGCCGCCTACAACATCTACATCCCCATGGCTGACCCCTTTGCCCGCAAAATTACGGAGGGGGTTGTGAAGGACGAATACACCCACCTCAACTTTGGCGAAGTGTGGCTCAAAGCTAATTTTGCCACGGTGAAAGCAGAACTAGAGCAGGCCAACCGCGACAACTTACCCATTGTGTGGAAAATGCTCAACGCGGTGGAGGCGGATGCCAAGGTGTTAGGCATGGAAAAAGATGCCCTCGTCGAAGATTTCATGATTCAGTACAGTGGTGCCCTAGAAAATATCGGCTTTACCACCCGCGAAATTATGAAAATGTCTGTTTATGGCCTGACTGCGGCATAATGGTGGCTTAATATACTGTTACGTTTAGTCACCCTATATGTTTGGATTAATTGGTCATCTGACGAATCTTGAGCATGCTCAGGCGGTTGCCCATCAGTTAGGCTATCCCGAATACGCTGATCAAGGTCTTGAGTTTTGGTGCATGGCACCACCGCAGATCGTCGATGACATCACGGTGACCAGTATAACGGGGAAAACAATTTACGGTAAATACGTGGAGTCGTGCTTTTTGCCAGAAATGCTGGCTCATCAGCGGGTCAAGGCAGCGACCCGCAAAATTATCAATGCGATGGCTCACGCTCAGAAGCACAACATTGACATTACTGCCTTGGGTGGCTTTTCCTCAATCATTTTTGAAAATTTCGACCTCGAGAAAATGTCCCATGTGCGGAACATTGAACTCGATTTTCGTCGGTTTACAACAGGGAATACCCACACCGCCTACATCATCTGTCAGCAAATTGAACAGGCGGCTCCGCAGGTGGGGATTGATCTCAAGAATGCTACCGTGGCTGTGTGTGGTGCCACGGGGGATATTGGTAGTGCGGTGTGCCGCTGGTTAAACACGCAGTTAGATGTTCACGATCTGTTGCTGGTGGCTCGCAACCGCGATCGCCTTGAGGAACTACAAGCGGAACTGGGTCGGGGGAAAATTCTTGAGTTGATGGAAGCGCTTCCCCTCGCGGATATTGTGGTGTGGGTGGCGAGTATGCCCAAGGGGGTAGACCTCGCACCAGAGCAACTCAAGATACCTTCCTTAATGATTGATGGCGGTTACCCCAAAAACATGGGCAGTAAAATTCAGCACCCTGACATTCATGTGTTGAATGGCGGCATTGTTGAGCACGCCCTTGATATTGACTGGAAGATTATGGAAATCGTCAACATGAATGTGCCCTCACGGCAGATGTTTGCCTGTTTTGCGGAGGCTATGATCCTAGAGTTTGAAGGCTGGCACACCAATTTTTCTTGGGGGCGCAACCAAATTACCGTTGAGAAAATGAAACAGATTGGAGTGGTGTCTCGCAAACATGGTTTTCAGCCGCTGTTATTCAATATGAATTAGTTCAGTCAATCACTATTACAACTCACGTTTTAAGGAATTGAACGATCTATGGCAAATGAACGCCGCACGCTCCTACTGGAATTTGAAAAACCTCTTGTCGAGCTAGAGGCACAAATCCAGCAGGTACGAGATAAGTCTTCGGAGTTTGGCGTGGATGTCTCGGAGCAAATCCGCGATCTCGAAGAGCGCGCCAAGCACTTGCGCCACGAAATCTTTAGTAAGTTGACTCCGGCGCAAACCCTGCAAGTGGCACGGCATCCCCGCCGCCCCAGTACGCTGGACTATATTCAGGCCATTAGTGATGAGTGGTTTGAACTCCATGGCGATCGCCGTGGCAGTGATGACCCTGCCTTGGTGGGGGGGGTGGGTCGCCTTAATGGTCAACCTGTTGTGATGCTGGGGCAGCAAAAAGGCCGCGACACCAAAGATAATGTGGCGCGCAACTTTGGTATGGCCTCGCCTGGCGGCTATCGCAAAGCCCTGCGGCTGATGGAGCACGCCAACCGTTTTCAAATGCCGATTCTCACCTTCATTGATACCCCTGCGGCATGGGCGGGGGTGGAGGCCGAAAAGTTTGGTCAAGGAGAAGCCATTGCCTATAACCTTCGCGAAATGTTCCGTCTTGAGGTGCCGATTCTGTGTACGGTGATTGGTGAAGGCGGATCGGGCGGTGCCCTAGCGATTGGCGTGGGCGATCGCCTGCTAATGTTTGAGCACGCCGTTTATAGTGTGGCACCACCGGAAGCCTGTGCCGCCATTCTCTGGCGCGATGCCCAAAAAGCACCCCAAGCCGCAGAAGCCCTGAAAATTACCGCCCGTGACCTACTGAAATTAGGCATCATTGACGAAATTGTTCCGGAGCCGGTCGGGGCAGCCCATAGCAACCCCGTGGAAGCAGCCGAGAACCTAAAAGCTGCTCTGCTGCGTAACTTAGCGGATGTTCAAGCCCTCAGTAGCAGTGAGCGGCGCGAGCTACGCTATCAAAAATTTCGCCGCATGGGGGTCTTCAGTCAAGCAGTATGACCCAACAGGTTCTCATTACCGGAGCCAGTAGTGGCATCGGGGCAGCGACGGCCATTGCCTTTGCCAAAGCAGGGTTTAACGTAGTGCTCTTGGGGCGATCGCCGGCCAAGCTAGCGACTGTTCATGCCCAAGTAGTGGCCTGTGGCGTCAATGCCAGCAGCCATACCCTTGACTTTGCTGACCCACTGCCTGTGCGATCGCGCCTTGAAGAAATTTTAGCTGCCGTCGGTGAGGTGCACTGCCTCATCAACAATGCTGGCATCGCGCAAACGGTGCCGTTGATTGCGCAGCCCCTAGCGGACTGGCAAACCATGCTCAATGTTAACCTCACCAGTGCCTTACTGTGTGCCCAAGCAGTTCTTCCCCAGATGCGATCGCGGCAGTGCGGTACGATAGTAAACGTGGTGTCGATCGCTGGAAAACAAGTCTTTCCGGATTGGGGGGCTTACTGCGCTTCTAAGTTTGCTTTAATGGGGCTGACCAAATCCTTAGCGTGTGAAGAACGCTCCCACGGCATTCGTGTCACCGCTATTTGCCCAGGCGCCGTTGATACGCCCATTTGGGAACAGGTAGAGGGAACCTTTGACCGCAGCGGTATGCTTACGCCCGACATCATTGCTGACACTATTTTGACTACTGTTTTACTCCCCCAAAACGCCTTCGTTGAAGAGCTAGTGATGATGCCCCTTGGCGGAACCCTCTAAGCTCATCCTTACCTTGCACCTGAATCTTCCCTAGTTTTATGACGAGTTCTTCTTCTAACCGCCTAACTATGTCTGAATCGATCGCCAACGGTAAAGTGACCACTCCCACTGTCCTGCCTGACCGGAATACCCACCAAGGGAAAGAAGCCATTCTCCACCCCCCCCAGGCTGAAGCGGCCAAGGAGGAAATGATGGCAGCGGTGCGCAGCATTTTGCTGAATGTGGGTGAAGACCCAGAACGGGAGGGTCTGCTGAAAACGCCAAAGCGAGTGGCAGAGGCCATGCAATTCCTCACCAGTGGCTACAGCCAATCCTTAGACACCTTGGTCAATGGGGCAATTTTTGACGAAGGCCACGATGAAATGGTCTTGGTACGGGACATTAACTTTTTCAGCCTGTGTGAGCATCATATGCTGCCGTTTATTGGCAAGGCTCACGTGGCCTATATTCCTAACCAGCGGGTGATTGGCCTGAGTAAATTAGCCCGCATTGTCGAAATGTATGCACGCCGATTGCAGGTGCAGGAGCGGTTGACGCGGCAGGTGGCCGAAGCCATTGAAACCGTACTTGATCCTAAAGGGGTGGCAGTCGTGATGGAGGCAAGCCATATGTGCATGGTGATGCGCGGGGTGCAAAAACCCGGCTCTTGGACGGTGACAAGCTCAATGCTAGGGGTGTTCCGTGATGATCAAAAAACGCGGGAGGAGTTCCTTAACTTGATTCGCCACCAGCCCAATTTTTAGCTTGCTGTCCCCAGCAGTTTCATTCAACGGAGCTGGCTTTGGGATTCATTGGAGGTGCCATTGATTTGCGCCGCCACGATTAAAGACTACGCCTATGGCTTGGGCGTTCATCGCGTGGGCATTGTTGATCTACGCACCTACTGCGATGATCATCCGTCAGGAACAGCGGCACTCCGGCGCTGGTTAGCTCAGGGGTATCACGCAGATATGGCGTGGATGAGTGCCCCCCACCGCCAAAACCTGCAAGCGGTATTGCCCGGCGCTCAGTCGGTGATTGCTGTTGCCCTCAATTACTTTCCGGGGGCTTCTCCGCCTCAGGGCGATCGCCCGGGAAAGATTGCCCGCTATGCTTGGGGGCGAGATTACCACAAGGTTTTAGGAAAACGCCTCAAGGCGTTGGGACAGTGGCTTAAGGAGCAGGTTCCCGACGTTTCCTACCGCTGGTATGTCGATACTGGGCCTGTGCAGGATAAAGTATGGGCGCAGCAGGCGGGAATTGGCTGGATCGGCAAGCACAGTAATGTCATTTCTCGCCAGTATGGCTCGTGGATCGCCTTAGGCGAGTTGATTACAACCCTAGCCCTCGAGGGCGATCGCCCCCACCTAAATCACTGCGGCACCTGTACCCGCTGCCTAGAGGCGTGCCCGACAGGCGCCATTGTTGAACCCTACGTCGTGGATGCCAACTACTGCATTGCCTACCACACCATTGAAAACCGCCAACCGGAACTCCCCCCAGCGATTGTCCCTAAATTGGAGGGATGGGTCGCCGGCTGTGACATTTGCCAAGAGGTGTGCCCCTGGAACCAGCGCTTTGCCCAACCAACTGATATTGAGGACTTTGCGGCGCGATCGCCCCTCCTCGATACCAGCCTAGAGCAACTGGCCACCCTCTCCGACGCAGACTGGGATCACCTCACCCGTGGCTCTGCCCTACGGCGGATCAAGCCGGCGCAGTGGCGACGCAATGCCCAAGCTCTTCTGGCTAATGCCCAAAGGAAGAGACCCTAGCATCCCTATTAAAGTCAACTAACGTAGCAATCACGGCTACCCCAGATGGTGGTTCGCTCTTTGCGGATGACGCTGACATCTGTGGCCGGGTCGCTAGAGGTAGGGGTTGGGCTGGCAAACCCTTGAGCGGTTAGCTGTTTTTGCTCGAGAATGGCTTGCAACCGGGAACGCATATCTAGAGTCCTCAAAACATCTATACCCTTAGGATGCCAAGGACGGCAATAACTGCCAGTGATTGTGCCCTGCTCTCAAGGTGATTTTATCGACAGCAGTGGGTTGCTCCAGATCACAAGGGTAACTCACGCCGCAGGGCAACGGTAGGACTTTCAGCCCCAGTGGCAGGATCAATGGCGATCGCCATCAGGGCAATGGTTCGAACTGTGGCTGGTACATCGATATGTAGCACCGCCTGCCACAGATCGCCATGGCGGTAAAAGTCAAACTCAACTAGCCAGCGTGGCCCAGCAATTAACTCTCCAGTGGCGGCATTGGTAATCCAAACTTTAACAGAGCATCCTCGCTGTGCTAGCGGCAAGTTAACCTTGAGGTGCAGCGGGGAGACCAGCGGATCGGGGGTAAGGGAGAGTTCGGGCGGCTTGAGCAGATAAGGCGTGGTGGTCGCGGTTGGTCTATCTTCCGGTGTAAAGTCCGGTGGCGGAGCTAACTCCGCTAACTGTTGCAAACGAGACCAAAATCGTTCTTGGCGATCGATCGGGAGTTGGGCTGGAGGGGGCACCGTGACTACTGAAAGAGGTTGACAAAAACTGGGGAGATCAACCGTTAAGGGCACCTTGGTGGGTTGCAATTGTGGTGGCAGTTGAAATTTAGCCGCAGGAACAGGTTCTAAGGGAATATCGGCCAGAATGGGTAACTGTGGGCCTGTGGCGATGAGGGAACGGGAGGCGGGTTCGGGGGAGTCAAGCTCCCTCACGGGGGTAACGGGTTTGGGGGGAGGGCTAACCGTCTCTTCTGGTACCGGCAGCACCGTCACCATAAACGCCTGTACTTGGGACAGATCACTGCGTTCCAGAGGTTCACTGGGGAAGACCCGCGCTTCCCCCACCATCACTGGATAGGCGGATAGGTTGGGGAGTGTGCACGTAAACACCCATCCCGAGCCTTGGGCGATGGCCGCCACGGTCTGCTCATGCACCACATCGCGGGTAACGGGGTTGCGCAACCGAATGAGCACTGTTCCGGGTACCCCAAGGGTACCAGAAAGACTCAAGGTTTCATCGGCAAAAATCGTGTAGGCACTCTGGGACAGTTGGATAAGGGCTTGGGGCAACGGCGTGGCAGCGGCAACCCTAGCAGCCTCCTCCATCGTTGAACTGGCGGGTGAGGTGGTCGGCGCTGGGGAGGCCTCAGGGGCAGGCAGCCAATCCCACTCTTCGACCGGGGCAAGAACATCAAGGCCAATGGTGAAGGTTTCAGGGGTCAGTACACCCTCCTGAGTTGCTCGACACTGAAATTCCCAGCGGCCTCCCTGAAGATAGGTAAAGGGCAAAATCCCCATTAGCCCCGTGGAACTACTGCGGTGAATGCGGCGCTGGTAACGCTGTTTAGGGACGCCATGATCATCGTAGAGGTGGGTAATTTGGACTTCAACGGACGTATCGGGAATTGGACAGCGCGCCATCAAGCGATAGCTACCCTCTAGTACCTCAGCCGATGGCGGCTCTAGGGGCAACCACTCGCGATCGCCCTCCTTTTGTAATAAAAATTCCCATGCACCCATAGTTGAACCATTACTTTCCCACTGCTTACGATATTGCATAGAAGACGCATATTTATGCAATCTCCACTGCAAATTGAGTGTCCTTGCCCGAACATCCTAGCCGGTAGCATGGGCGATCGCCAGAGCTTCAGCAACCGTGCAACTGGGCTTGAACAAGCGACACATCATCACTGCCAAACGCATAGGGAGCGGCATACTGCTGAACTTGGCGAATCAAGGCGGGCAACGAGGGCACGCCGTTCTGCTGATGGGCGTGGTGCAGCAGGTCTGCAAAGGCCTCTAGACCCCACACGGTGCTACTAGGGGTTTCAAACTCATAAATGCCATCACTAAAGAGGTAGAGCACAGCGTGCTCAGGAACCTGAAGGCTGTCTTCGTTAAAACTCATGTTTTCAAACATCCCAATGGGAATGCCTGCGGTTTTTAGCTGTTGGACGGAGCAGCTAAGATCGCTAGGGCTGACCAAAAGGGCAGGAGGATGCCCACCACTGGCGTAGGTGAGGATCCGCGTTTGGCAATCGTAAATGCCATACCAAATTGTAAAGTATTTGTCGTGCTGGTCACTCATTTGAAAACCATTATTCAGTGCTTCGAGCACCTTTGCCGGGTGTTGATAGTCAACGGTTGCCCCTGCGTGCCGACTAGTGGCATTGCGCAAGAGATTCAAGACCGACACCGAGGGTAACGCCGCGCCAAGGCCATGCCCAGACACATCAAGGATATAGAGCACAAGATAGCGATCGCCCACCCAAAAGAAATCAAAACAGTCCCCCCCCAACTGGCTCGAGGGTAAAAAATAGTAATTGATTTTCAGGGGAGTATCTTGGGGAGCGGGCAGGAGCGATCGCACGTAGGCAGCGGCTTCATGGAGTTCTGCCTCAAGCAGTTGCTTCTGCTTCAGAAGATCCTGATTCAGTTGATAGAGGCGTAGCCCCGCTTGAATGCGCGCCCGTAACTCATTGGGATCAATGGGCTTGGCCAAAAATTCATCGGCACCCGCATCTAACCCCTGAATACGATCCTCTAATTCCCCCTTGGCGGTCAGGAGCACGAAGAAAATCCGTGATAGATCTGGGTTTTGCTTAATTTGGCGGCACACCTCTAACCCATCCAAGCCAGGCATCATCCAATCACAGATGATGAGCGCTGGTTTTGCTGTGGTGGCGATCGCCAACCCCTCAGCCCCATGACTTGCCACCGCAACACTGTAGCCCAAATCCTTCAGAGTTTTCCGCAGCAGAAGACGAGTGGTGGGGTCATCATCAATCACCAGAATCGTGTAGGGCTGCTGAGCAGGAGTTGGGGGGGTGCCACGCATAAAACCGTGCTGAGGTTGAGGCTCATCTCTACCAGTGTACGGTAGTGCTAAACAGATGAGGATGCATTGTAGTGGTGGACGAAGTACCAACTGGCTCCAATATGGTTCTCCAGCTTTTTGGAAAATGATAGCGTTTTCCTGACTCAACGCGACACTCGCTGACGCAATCGGCAGTTAAACCACTCAATATCGCTGCTTTTGCCACTGTCTTGACCCACACTGTGATGTCGCTTGCTCGGAAAGACCAACCCAAAATCGGTGTAAGCGACTGCACGAGGTAACGTCGTCTTCCCTATCCTTACATCTTTAGGACTACCACTATTTCGCTAAAAAAACGCCCATCTCGGATGTCACGTGCTTCTGAATCTGCTCACGCTCCCGTGTATCCCCTAGGGATGAGCCTCTGAACTAACGCGATACATTAGGTATGTGCTAATAGCAATAATTAAGATTGAGGCAGCCAAAAGTAATAGGTCTAATGGGGTTTTAACCTTGAAGGAAATAAGCTGCTTAAAAAATGTCACCACCAAAGCCATAACAATAGTTTTTAGTAGTTTATCTTTTAATTTATCTAAGCTCTGGGACTGCATCAAGGAAATATCAGTATTTGTATCTCGAGATAAGCCTGCATCTATCTTAGAAATAAACAGTTCATAAATGCCGAGGGCAAATAGTAATAGAATAATCCCAATTAAATAAAGATCGATTCCGGTAATAATATACCCCAATGTTTTAACATAAATAGTCGAATCACCATAGTTACTAAATTGAACGCCCAAGCCTTGAAGAATTTCGTGACTGCCCAGAATAAACAGTGCGAAAGTACTCAGAAGACTAAAAATCACTGGAATAATCACAAAGATACGAAAATACCAGAGAACAGGCTCAACCAGTCTCTCTAGCTGGGACATTCGTCTCATGAGGTGAAAACCTAAAATGATGAAGAAGGTGCTAACATCTTACCAGAGTCTTCATTATTAACTGGTATTAACTGCGATTAACTGTTACAGGATATTACAGGAGTCTCTGCGAGGCACTTACAGGGTGAGCTGTGCAATGAGTTGTTCCCCCATGGCTTGACAACCCACTAAGATACAGCCTTCGGTCATCAGATCGCTGGTGCGATACCCCTGCTCTAAAACAGCCAAGGTTGCCTGTTCAATAGCCGTGGCGGCAGCGGGTTGATTAAGGCCGTAACGCAGCATCATTGCAGCACTAAGTACCATAGCCAGTGGATTTGCTTTGTCTTGCCCGGCAATATCTGGGGCTGAACCATGGACGGGTTCAAACACTCCTGGGCCGCTGGCACCAAGACTGGCAGAGGGTAGCATACCAATACTACCGGTGAGCATTGCTGCAATATCGGAAAGAATATCCCCAAAGAGATTGCCGGTCACAATGGTGTCAAACTGTTTGGGTGAGCGTACCAGTTGCATGGCGGCATTGTCCACGTACAGATGGGTTAGTTCAACATCTGGATACTCGGCACTCAATGCAGTGAGGCGATCGCGCCATAATTGCGACACCTCTAGCACGTTGGCCTTATCCACAGAGCACAACTTTCGTTGCCGTTTGCGAGCCGTTTCAAAGGCTACCCGCCCAATGCGATCCACTTCTGTTGCGGTGTAGGCCATCGTATTCACGCCGCGAGCCTCTCCCGACTCTGTTGTGAAAATACCGCGAGGCTGGCCAAAATAAATGCCGCCCGTTAACTCGCGCACAACCATGAGATCCACCCCCGCCACCACCTCTGGTTTCAGGGAGGAGGCATTGATCAATTGGGGCAAAATTTTCGCTGGGCGCAAGTTGGCAAATAACCCCAAGCCAGCGCGTAACTTCAGTAAACCGGTTTCTGGGCGCAAGGGTSGGGGGRGGGTATCCCACTTTGTGCCGCCAATGGCCGCAAGTAATACGGCATCGCTTTGACGACAAGTCTCCAGAGTTGCTGCGGGCAAAGGCTCTCCCACGGCATCAATGGCACATCCTCCTATTAGGGCAGGGACAAATTCAAAGTCCAAGTTAAAGCGAGGGGCGATCGCCCGTAAAACGTTGAGGGTGACCTCCGTAATTTCCGGCCCAATACCATCCCCAGCCAACACAGCAATTCGATACGCAGTGGTCATTGCCATCTTCAGAGCAGCAATCTCTAACTGTAGCGCATCTTGACCGTGTACTTGCGCTATCGACGGCATAACTGCCTGCTAGCTTGCCGATAGCCCCTGTTCTTGCCGTGCCAACGCAGTCATGGGGAAGAGATCACAAGCAAGCCCTAGGCATTGGCGGACGCGGGCAGTCGCTGGGGCGAGGCACTCACGACTTCAACCGTTAGGGTGACACCGAATTGGCTTTCAAAGGGGTCTTTCTTGTAGTTCACGCTCCAAACTTCCAGCTCACAGCGATCGTCGGGATGGCTGGCATAAACGGAGAGAATGAGTTCTCTCTGGGGCGATCGCCACTCACAGGTAATGTGATCCACTGCGCCAATTTGGCGGCGATCCAAGGCTGAGGCAATGCGCAGGATAGCACTAAGTTCTTCCACGAGTTGCCGTTGTCGCCGTCCGGTTAAATGGCGAAAATTATCGTGCTTTTTCTTGGGGGGACTTTTGCGATGATAGCGACAGAGATTAGCAATCACTTCAATGTCCCCATCGGTGTAACCCAGCAGCCCCCCGTGGCGCACAAGGTAGTAGGAGTGCTTATGGTGTGCCGAATGGCTCACGTAGTGGCCAGCATTGTGGAGAATCGCTGCGGCCCAAAGCAATTCCCGCTCGGCGTCTGTCCACTGATGCAGCGTTCCTTGGGTGTGATCAAAAAGTGTTAGGGCAAAATCCGCCACCCGCTCACTACTGGCTAAGTTGACGTGGAACTTTTGCGCCATGCTATAGGTACTGCGCTGCCGCACCGAGCTTTGATAGCGCAGCCGATCCTCAATGAGGCCATGGGTGAGCATCCAATCCACAATAATGCCTTCCCGCAGGGCGCGATCGCAGGTGATCAGGCTAGACTGCCCCAGCATATCCATGGCTTCTGCCAAAATCACGGCTCCCGCCACAATGATTTCAGCCCGCCGCTCTGACATCCCTAGCAGTTGGCAGCGTTGGTTAACGTTCAACCGCCGTAGCTTGCCAAGGAGGTGTTGTAAATCCGCCAGAGTCAGCTCATACCCCTGTAGGGAGGTTGGGCAACTGCCGAGGCGAAGGCAGGTATGCAACATCATCAGGCTTTCAATGGTTCCTGACGTCCCCACCAATTGGGGGGTCTCGTCGGGCTGAAGGTGGTCGCGCAATTCTTCCACGGCCCGATCGAGCATCCCCCGTACGTAGGCACGCAGGGCGCTATAGTCATGGTCATTAATGGGATCACTTTTTACGAACAAATCCGTTAGCCGTACCGCCCCCACTTTGGTACTGCTGAGATAGCGGGGTTCGTGGCCATCTCCCAAAATTAATTCTGTTGAGCCGCCGCCAATGTCGATGATGATGTGCGGCTTACCGTTCAACTCTAGTCCTGAGAGCACTCCCAAATAGATGCGTCGGGCTTCCTCTTCGCCAGAAATCAGATCAATGGTTAAGCCTGTTTGTTCCTGCACTCGCGCCAGAAACTCTCGCCCGTTGGGGGCTTCGCGTACAGCGCTCGTGGCTACGCCAATGATGTCTTCGGCCTTTAGGCTAGTCGCTAGTTCTCGGCATCGCCGTAGAGTGGCGATCGCCCGCGCCATGGCTTCCTCAGTCAGTTGCCCCGTCAACTGGCAGCGCTCCCCCAGCCGCACCATATCTTTTTCGGCGGCAATAATTTTGAAGCTGGGTAAGCTGGGCTGAATTTGCACTACCACCATGTGGATCGAGTTAGTGCCAACATCAATAGCGGCGAGAATGCGATCGCTGAGATTGATCGGTCGCCACAAATGCAGATGTTGTTCAGCAGCCATGGGAGTTCAGCGGGGAGACAATCATCCCCTATACTACCGTAACTTTTGAGGGGTTCAGTTGGGGGCTGCACCGGTGCTTGCCTCTCAAATGGTTAGTCGGGTTCATTTTCTAGCATGGCTTTTGCCTCTTGCAATTGTTGTTTATGCGCCTCGCTCATGACCGGATAGTGCAGGTCTAGACTAGCCATCTTTTGATAGATAAAATGAGCTACCATTAGGCGGGCAAACCACTTGTGGTTCGCGGGAATAATATGCCACGGTGCCCACGCCGTACTGGTGTAACGAAACACATCAGCGTAGGCATCTTGGTAATCCTGCCAATGGCTGCGATCGCGGGCGTCGTCTAGGGAAAATTTCCAGTTTTTTTCCGGTCGGTTAATCCGCTCTAGGAAACGTTTCTTTTGCTCATCCTTAGAAATATTTAAGAAAAATTTCAAAATGAGTATCCCATTGCGGCTTAGATAGCGCTCATAACAATTGATGTCCTTAAAGCGATCGCGCCAGATGTGCTTGCCCTTTGCCTCCGGAGGGAGTTGTTGCCGATTGAGGAGGTCGGGGTGCACCCGCACCACTAATACCTCTTCGTAGTAGGAGCGATTAAAAATGCCGATGCAGCCGCGCTCGGGAAGGGCGCGGTTGGCTCGCCACAGATAATCATGATCTAAATCTTCAGCACTGGGTGCCTTAAAACTATAGACACTACAGCCTTGGGGGTTCAGACCACTCATCACGTGCTTAATGGTGCTATCTTTGCCCGCTGCATCCATCGCCTGAAAAATAATTAACAGCGCATAGATATTTTGGGCATAGAGAATATCTTGGTAGGCGGCAAGTTTTTTAATGCCTGCTTCTAAAAGCTCCCGAGCTTCAACTTTACTTTTTAAGCCCGCAGTATCGGCGGGGKCGTAGTCCTGCCAATGAAATTTTTCACCAATGGGGACAATATAGCGTTTAGGATTAATCTGATCCAGAAAATCTTGGGGAATCATTACGGAGAACTCGGCGGTTTCACTGTATCCTAGCCTACATTCTCTGAAAGTATAAAAATCAAATCTCAGCCGCTTGCGACCTATGGTTAACAAATTGTATAGGTTGCCAGCAAAGGCGGATTCTCTTTGTATGCTGTATCAATAGGCGGGCATCGCCCCTCATGTTGCGAGTCTGTTGCTGGGGCGCAAAGGGGTAACCGCACTGTTGTTACTGCGTTAGAGACGAGACGACTGTGGCTCCAATCAAACCCCATAAACTGGATCTGGATGCGAGTTACCCCTGTCCCTGCCGCCGTCAAGGGGAATTGATGCCCATTGCCCTCACCGATGCCTTTGGCTGTCGCCGTTGCCAGCAAATTTTTGTTGTCCGCCCCGATGGGTTTTCCATAGAGCAGTTGGCCACCACCTACCCCTACAAGCGCGCTTGGTATTGGACAGGGCTACAGTGGAGTGTTTTGCAGCGTGGTTTTTCGGAAAACTACTGGTATTTCGCCATTGGCCTGAGCTTCTTCTTACTCATGCCTATCCTTTTGTGGTTGCCTTTGCTTCTACAATTATCCTTAAAACCGGAAGGGCTGCTATGGATTATTGCTTCCCTGCTGTTAGCACTCACCCCTGCCTTTTTGGTCTGGGTCGCTCTATCGCGCCGCTAGGTAGCGTCTCCTAATGCTATCGGAGTTGTTAGAGGCTGCGCGTTTTGCCAGTACTCAGCTTGCCCAAGCCTCCTACAGCAGTCGTCAGGAGGCATTGCTGGCTCTAATTAATGCCTTAAAGACGGCTGAGCCGCTATTGCTGGAGCAAAATACCCTCGACCTAGAATCGAGTCGAGACTTAGCGGTGTCTGGTATTGTTTTGGGCTGGCTACGGCTAACCCATGAGCGTTTACAACGGATTACCCGCTGGTTAGAGCAGCTCTACCAAGCCCCAGATCCGTGGGTACAGGCATTGCCCACCGGCAGAAACACCTTTCGCTATGCGGTTCCCTTGGGGGTGATCGGTTTAATCTATGAGGGGTTACCCACCTTAAGCTTGCTCATGGCAGGCTTGGCACTCAAAACGGGTAATGCTTTAGTAATGTGGGGGGGAGCCAGTAGTCGGTTTACCGCTCAGGCGATCGCCAATGTTCTGCAGGATGCCCTCAGCCGCACCTCCCTACCCCTAAGTAGCCTACAAACCTTACCTTTTGAACTACCCCCTGCCAGTTGGCTATCCCAGCCCAAGGCAGTGGATGTGGCGATCGCCCACGGGCGTTCTCGCTTTCTTGCAGAGCACCGCAGTGCCACTTGCTGTCCGTTTGTTCCCCTTGCCCTAGGCAATAGTTATCTGGTGTGGGATGGTTCAGTTTCGCCCGAGGTCATTCTTAGCTGTATTCAGCAAAGCCATGATGGCTCTCCCGATCGTCCCCTCGCCATTGAAAAGATCATTGTGCTTGCAGGGGTCAATCCTTCGCATCTCACCTTTGTGATGAATGAACTCGCCCAAGCGGGGTACAAGTCAGCGGTTGACGAGTATCTGCGGGCAACCTATCCCGAATTACCTATGGTGGATGCGACGGAGTGGAGCCTTCCTTACCTGAACCAACGGTTGGCTTGGCACTACGAAGAGGATTTAGGCAAAGCGATCGCCTGGATTAACCACTACGGCACCGCCGCCAGTGTCATTGCCACGACCCATTACCAAGATTGCTGTCAGTTTTATCAGCAGGTGCACACCCCCCTTGTCTATCTCAATCGATCCCCGCAGTTAGAACGGCTGAGCGCCTTGGCGATCGGGGTTGTGGCCGAACGGGGTGCCTACCAAGGGGTTATGGGGATTGAGCAGTGGCTGAGCACGAAGCAAATCTGGCTTTAGTTGCCTGCTGGGGTTGGCGGATTGGCCTCTGGCAGTAAGGGGCTGGGAGCAGTAGTTGGCGGCGGTTGGTTGAGTTCTGGGTCTTCGGGGCGGCGTTGGGGAACTGGCATATGGAAGAACAGGGCGGCCATCACGGCTAGGCTGGCAGCGCCAATCCCCAAGGGAGTCAGTTGTTGCCGTAGGGGCACCGCAGGGGCGATCGCCCGGCGTGGCAACGAGGAAAAGGTAGGGGTAAGAGTGGGCAAGGTTTGACTATCACTACAGAACTGGTCAAGGGCTTCTACAAGATCCGCCAGTTGCAACCAAGTGAGGCAGATCTCCACCATCCGTGCCGATGTTCCCTCCGGCAGCAGCAACAGATCCCCAGGAATCCGCAGCCACACCTGATTAAAGGACTGTGTGTCCACTTGAATAGCCTGCTGGGGCGATCGCCGCAGTTTAACCCCACTAAGCCACGTCTGGGCTGCGGCAGGCACACTGCTCAGTAACGCAACCAAGAAATCTTTTCCCCCCTTGAGGGGAGCAGGTTGCCCCACAATCTCGCACTCACACACCGTCACCACATCTAATTGTCCAGCCCCATGACCTTGGCTGCTCAGCCCCTCAATGCGTAGCGTACAGTTGGGCAGACTATACTGACGTTGCAACAGCATTTAACTCACTTCCCCATCAAATAAACTAAACCATAGCCGCTCCATCCCCTTCGTTCCAGCGCACAACAATAACTGCACCAATAATTGCAGCGCCAATTCATTCAGGGCAGAGTTGTCTTTGTAAAGAAACAGCCCTGAGCGTTGAAGATTCATCCGTTTACGAAAATGCCGTCGAAACCGATCCAGATACTCCGCCAGCGGCGCATAGGTCTCTGGTGGGAGGTTTTGAGCGTGGAGTTGATCCAGCACCAACAACAAATGACGTAGTGTGGCCGTATGCCGTCGAGCCACCTGTACCACAATGGCGGTCAGTGCTTTGGTTTCGCTCAACGGTAAAGGGGTTCGCTGAGTCACTTGACGAAAGGGGTTTGTGCAGCGAATTTGCCAGAAGATCACACGATTGGGAATCATAACCTGCAGTTGTAGGTCTCGCACCACCTGCAGCATTAATTCCGATGCATTCAAATCCACCGACTCTAGGGCTAACAGCAACAGATCCAGTTGCCAGCGGGCACGCCGGGGACACACACTAATTCCGGGAGGATCCGGCAGCACCGCCAACATTGGTGGCAGTAACTCGGCGGGTGTCGATTCAATTGTTGCTGGCATCGAGTTTGCCGTTTCCATAAATCTAAAATGCCCACTATACAGCCCAAAGGTAACATTGGCCATAGCCTAGACGATAATACCCTAAGGATTGCCCTAGGCCACAGCACCTATGACGATTGCTCCTTATCTCTATGTTGCGCAACCTCGGGGCTGTTGGAAAAGCAAGCTAGACTTGAGGAGTGTCTTGGGAGTCAGCTTGATGAGTAACGATATTCCTGCTAATGCCTACGTCATCCTTGGTCTTGCCCATTGCTTTGTCCAAGTGGACGGGAAATTACAACCCGTGCAAATTATTGAACCCATTCCCTCAGCAGCCCTCGAAGCGCTCCTACACGGCCTACCCACCTCCTACAGCGAGGCTCATGCCCTGACCTACAGCCAAGCAATAGACACTGCCAATGTCCTGAGCCACTTTCCCAGCACAGCACACCTGTGTGATGACTACGGCGAACGCCTAGCGGCAGCCACCCGCACCTATATCGCCCGTCCCCAGAGTACGGCTCATATTCCCCTTGGCGATACCTATCGTGACTTTAATACCTCCACCGAGCGCAAGCGAGTCCTCAACTCTGAGCGCATGGTGACAGCCGCAGATAACATCAAGCAACACGCCTACACCCATCAAGTACTCTAGGGATAGACTACGAGGACATACGTCATGGTGAGTGAAGTTCGCCCTTCTTCCCCTTCCTTGGCTGCGGATGCCACAGACTGGGTGGAAATTATAGAAACAGTGATTTCGGGATTACATCAGGGGGAGGCTCCCCTCGTCGGCCAGACAGAAACTGGCAAAATTTGGATGTTTCGCTATGGCAGCGCAGAGGTATTTGTGCAGTTGAGTGGCTATAGCGAAGAAGACTTCCTCACGATTTGGTCTCCTGTCTTGGCTTTACCGGTGGCGGATCTGCTGGGGCTGTACCGTCGATTGCTGTCCCTTAATTGGTTGACCACGCTGGAGGCTCACTTTGCCATTGCAGAGGAACAGGTACAGGTGGTGGCAACTCGCACTTTAGCTGGGATCACTGCGGCAGAAATTGCTCGACTCATTACCATTGTAGCAACGTTGGCAGATGACTACGATGATGCCCTACAGGCAGAATTCGGCTAATCTCTGACCGTGAGTGATGGGGGAATCAGAGCCTCGCAGTAGGAATCTGCTGGATGCTATGGTAAAAAACGTTACCCAAGCCCGCTCGGCAATCCTCCTAAAAAGTCTAAGAAGTCAATGTCTGCCACCCTGCCTGCCTTTGTTGAACAGCTACTCACCGCTGCAGCGTATCCCCATCCGGTCGCTGCGCCGATTCAACTCCTGCAAACCCATATTTCCTACGTTTTTTTGACCGGAGACTACGCCTACAAGGTGAAAAAGCCGGTGGACTTTGGGTTCTTGAACTTTACAACCCTCGATAAGCGCCGGTTTTATTGTCAAGAAGAACTACGCCTGAATCGCCGTCTTGCCCCTCAGCTTTACCTTGAGGTGGTGCCGATCCTGCAGCGGGGCGATCGCTACTATATTGGCATTGGCGCTAACGAGGCGATCGCTGCTGACACCCCCATTGTGGACTACGCCATTCGCATGCGGCAGTTTGACCAGTCACAACTATTTTCACACCTGTTCGCTGCCAATGAACTCAGCCCATCCCTCATCGAGTCCCTTGGTAAAGAACTGGCATACTTCCACACCACTGCTACCACAACCCCTGAGATCACCAGTTTCGGTTCCCCCAGTGCCATTGCCCAAGTGATCAATAACTGCCATACCCTTGCTGAGCAGTTTATTGACCGCTGTCAACCGCGCAGCCAGTACGATGCCATCCAAGCCTTTACAAATCAATTTCTGGCCACGCATCAAGACTGGTTTGTTGAGCGCCAAGCGGCGGGCAAAATTCGTGAATGCCATGGCGATCTGCATTTGAACAATATCTGTGTTTACAACGGTCAGGTGCAGATTTTTGACTGCATTGAGTTTAACCAAGAGTTTCGCAATATCGATGGCATTTACGATGTGGCGTTCTTGATGATGGATTTGGAGTTTCGTGGCCGCTCAGACTTGGCGAATTTATTTTTGAATACCTATCTGGAATGGAGTAGTGACTACGAAGGGGCTAGGCTCTTGCCGCTGTACCTGTGTGTGCGTGCCTATATTCGCGGCAATGTGAATTCCCTTGCCCTCAATGATCCCGCCATTAGCGACTCTGAGAAAGCCCAGATTCAGGCCACTGCGGCTGCGTACTACGAGGCGGCCTACCACTACACCCAACCCCGTACCCCTAAGCTCTATGTCATGTCTGGCCTTTCGGGTGCAGGGAAAAGCACTCGGGGGCGGCGCTTGGCGCAACAGGAAAACGCCATTCAAATTCGCTCTGATGCAGTGCGCAAGCACTTGGCGGGGATCCCCCTCGACCGCCACAGTCGTGATTTCCCCGATGTAGATCTCTACTCTCAGGCCATGACCCAGAAAACCTACGATCAACTGCTGGCCTACGCAGAACTACTGCTTAAGCAGGGGCATACCGTGATTTTAGATGCCAAGTACGATCGCTGTGATCTGCGCCGCCCGGTGATTGAGTTGGCGGAACGTCTTGGGGTGCCCCTAGAAATTCACTACTGTAGTGCGCCACCGCAGGTGCTCTCCCAGCGCCTTAGCGATCGCCAAGGGGATATTGCCGAAGCCACCCCTGACCTCCTTCCTACGCAAATGGCCTCGTTTGAACCCTTTGAAGGTGCTGAAGAGCGTTACGTCCGCCATGTGTGTGAGTATCCTGAGGAGACTCTGGTTTAGCTTAATCGGCGGGAAGCCCCGCACTGTATCTTTAGGTCAGTGTCGGGATAACGCCGTGTTTGTTGAGCGTGGCTCAATAGCACCGAAGCAAACCATATTCAACGTATCAATTGCCAACACGTTGATGCCGCTTGCTCCGACAGACCTGATCGTAAGCGACTGCACACCTTACCATGGGCTACTAATAAGGGTAAAGGCTGACCAATAGCGGGGATGACGAAAGTCTAGGGAGTGATTGAGTTGCAGGGTTGTGGGTAAGGGAAGTTGGGTGTCTCCTAGCCAAAGATGGTCTCCGTTAGCCCTAACCTCTCCTCGCAAAAGCCGGATCTGAGCTTGGCGCAGGGCTTCACCTTTGGTGCTCCTGCGGGGAAGCTGACGATAAAACTCACTCATGAGGGCAAGCGTGCCAACGTCATCCACATACCACAGGCTAGCAACCGCAGACTTGACCCCTGCTTGGAGGGCAACGCCTGCAAACCCTAACTCGGCATTGCGATCGCCCACGGCAGTTCGACAGGCGCTCAAAACTAACAGTTCAAGGGTCGGGCTACGCCAATTCAGGCGACTCATCTGTGACAAGGTGAGCCGTTGATCCCACAGTTGAATGTAGGAGTTGCTAGGTGCTCCCGGTCGAAATTCGGCATGGGTTGCAAAGTGCGCAATATCAAAGGATTGTCGCCGTAGGGTTTGCTCAAGATTACCGAGGGTAAATTGTTGATTAAATAGTTCACGGGAGGTCGGTGCCGCTGCGTTGAGAAAGTGTTGTAGCGCCCGTAGTTCAACCGGCACAGCGGGTAGGGGAGTCAAGCCTGGAAAGGTAGATGCCCCCATCGCCAACACCCGTGGCCGCTGCAGGCGGCGATAGTCGTGGTCAATGAGGTTAAAGGCAGGGATGCGGCTCAGGCTATACTTTTCGATGAGAAACTGCTGACCATCGTGAAGCGCTGCCAACGGTAGAGTGCGGATACCACTACCCAGACAAAATAAGAGTACTTCAATGCCTTGGGGTTTGAGATAGGTCTGCTCAAAGGGTTCAATAATCCAACGGTATAGCTGTTGGCTACTGGCAAAATAGTCAATATTTTTCAGGGGATGGGAAACAGCCCACTGAAAGGATTGAGCCACAGGTAAAAAGATTTCCTGACGTGCTTCTTCCAGATCCACCACAATAGGGGGTTGGTTTGGGGTGATCAGGACAAGGTGAAGGTCTTGGGCTCGGGGAATAACCCACAGGACAGCGGTTTTCTTGCCAGTGGCACGACTAATTTGATCAAGGCTGCGGGCGATCGCCACCGGATCTTGGGTGACGTCAGCCAGATCTCGACCAAAATAATCATCGTACTCCTTCTTGATGCGGGTCTCCATGTTGAGTACGGCACGGCTGAGACTCTGTGGTACCCTAGGGGCGATGGTGGCTGCCTGGGCTGATGTCATACCAAAAGCCAAGCTCAGAGACGCGATCGCCCCCCACTGCAACAGGAACATGGCACTCACCCTTTAGATAGCGTCAGTAGTAGCATCAAAAACTAAAGTTTAGTCACGAGCTAGGTTTTCAAAACGAGTGTACTGGGGATCAAATAACAGTTTAACCGTGCCCACCGGCCCATTCCGGTGCTTAGCTACCAAAAGTTCACAAATTCCCCGATCTGGTGTATCAGGATTGTAATACTCATCGCGATAGAGCAGGATCACCAAGTCTGCATCCTGCTCAATTGAGCCGGATTCTCGTAAATCTGACATCAGGGGGCGCTTATTTTGGCGGGCTTCAACCCCACGGCTAAGCTGGGAGAGGGCAATGACCGGTACATTCAGTTCCCGCGCCAGTCCCTTTAGGGCACGGGTAATCTTCGAGAGTTCTTGCACCCGCCCTTCAGTGTTTTCCTCTCCCCCCATTAGTTGTAGGTAGTCAATGAGAATCAGTCCCAGCCCATTAGCATGTTCAGCATGGAGCCGTCGCGCGGTCGAGCGGATTTCTCCTAAGCTTGGGTTGGGCGTATCGTCAATATAGATCGGTAGCTGGGAGAGTAGGCCAATGGCGCGACTGAGGGGTTCCCACTGGTGTTGGCTAATCCGGCCTGCCCGTAGGTAGTTACTGTCAATGCGGGCTTCGCTGGCCAATAATCGCTGTACCAGTTGCTCTTTAGACATTTCCAGACTGTAAATCGCCACCCCCAAGCGATGAATTTCCGCAATGCGGCGGGCAATTTGCAGGGCGATCGCTGTTTTACCCATCGACGGCCGCCCGGCAATAATAATCAAATCCGAGCGTTGAAAGCCTTGAGTCATATTGTCGAGGTCGTAAAAGTTGCAGGACAACCCCGGTTGCACATTGCCGAGCGCCCGCTGCTCTAACTCTGTAAACGTGCGGGTGAGAATTTCGTCAGTGCGGGTTAACCCCTGCTGAATGCGATCCTGCGTCACGCTAAAGATTTGCTGCTCTGCTTGATCCAGAATTGTTTCTAAGCTGAGGCTAGTGTCGTAGGCCAATTTAACAACATTTGTACCCGCCTCAATGAGTTTACGGCGGAGGKACTTTTCCTTGACCAGTAGGGCGTAGCGATCGATATTGATGGCGCTGACGGTGCGATCCAGCAACTCGGCAATTTTGTTTTGCCCCCCCACTTTCTCCAGTAGGCCCTGATCTTGTAGCCACGCCGTTATACAGAGAAAGTCCGTTGGGCTGCCACGGCTGTGCAACGACAAGGCGGCTCGATAAATCTCGCGGTGAGCACTGAGGTAAAAGGCCTCCACCGGCAAAATATCAATAACACGGTTAATGGCCTCCGGATCTAAGAGAATACCCCCCAAAATCCATTCTTCCGCTTCAAGATTCTGGGGGGGCAGCAACTGACTATCGGGCTGGAAGCTCGGCTCTTGCACCATTGAGCATTACAGCATTAGTCGGGAACAACTTGAATGCTGAGCTTGACACTCACTTCGGGGTGCAGCTTGATGTCAGCGGTATAGGTTCCCAATTTACGAATGTCCGGTAAGGTCATATTGCGGCGGTCAATGGTTTCGCCGGTAATTGCCTGAATGGCATCCGCCACATCTTGAGGGGTAACACTGCCAAAAAGAGCCTCGTTTTCGCCAACCGGCATTGAGATGGTGATGGTTGCTAATTTTTCGAGGGTGGCTTTTTGTTTTTCAGCAACCCCTTTCAGCTCTGCCAATCGCTGCCGCTCTAGTTCTTGCAGACGGGCAACCCGGCGCAGGGCACTGGGTGTTGCAGGTTCAGCAATCCCCCTTGGCAAGAGGTAGTTACGGGCATAGCCAGGGGCAACCTCTACCACTTGACCCATTCGCCCAAGTTTATTCACGGTTTCATTTAAGACGACTTGCACCCGCTTTGCCATGGGTATCCTCTTTGCTCACGTACGATTAATCGGTTAAACAGCCATAATACTGTTTTGAGACAAATAACTATTTTACAGGATTGTGGCGGCGATCGCCTTGGTGCACAAAAAAGGGCAGAACCAGTGTTCCACCCTTGTTCTTGAATGAAGCAACGTTGAGCAGTCCCTAGAGGGGATGAAATAGCAAATCTGGGTAAAAGCGGTTGAATTCAATCAGAATCCCGGCAGTAATGGTCATCCACAATGCGGCTAGCACGGGAGCCGTTGAAAGGTAGGTTAAGAGGTGTTTAGTTTGCATAGAGCAGTCTCCTTAAGGGTTAGCGCGGGGAAACAGTAATTTCGTTGTCTTTGGCGGTCAGCTCACCAGAGGCTAACTCTTTCAGTGCGGCTAAGGGCCATGCAAACCCCGTGAGCATGCACTTAATGGCAAGGGGCACATCAATGATGATTTCTTTTTCATTCGCTTCGCCACTGTTGCGGACAGCGATTAGGTAGGCACGACCAACCCAGCCAATCCAGCCAGTGATGAACAGAAAGAGAGCGCTGGGAATTAAAAAGTCACCCGCACGGCTGAGACGACCATCAACGACGAGGTGGGGCAGCCCATCCTCACCACACAGCGCTTGGCTGTAACGCTCAAAACGCTTTTGTCCCGAGGCGGGATCCGCAGTGGTGTTAACAGCCGCAGCGGCACGCTTTTGAAAGGCTGGGGAATCTTTACAGGGGACGAGTCCGGCGACATCGGCAGAGGCAAGGGGCGTAAAGCCAATCCAGAGACTCAGGACTAGAAGTAGGGCTAACAATCGACGCATGGAAGTGTTGTCCTCAAATGCAGACAGGTCAAAGTGTTTTTCACAGAGTCAGCAGCGACTCGTTCAAGAGCCACACTGGCTATTGAGAGGTGGAAGCCCCCCAAACGCTGACATCATTCTAACGGATGGACTTGAACCCAACTCCCTTAAGAAAGTTAATAATTTTTACAACAACGTTAGATGGCGTGAAGGTTTTTGCAACCGTTGGCGCTGAACGTCAAGCCGTGGGGTTGATTCGTTCTGCGTAGGGCTCAGCGTCTGCCACAGTAATGATGGTTCCGTTAGGCTGCGTTAAAGGCTCATGCGGTTTTATGAGTGCTTGCTCCTTTACAAAGGATAAAACGATTGCCGAAGCTGCGGTCACAGCGTTCAACGAGCAGTATAGTGCGGGTGAGTTTACAGAGATTTTTGAGGCAGCGGATCCACGCTTCTAGGAAACTACGAGCCCTGAGGAACTAACGAACATTTTAGCGACTGTCCAAGAGCGCTTAGGGTCTGTTGAAGAGATCAACCAAGCCTCATGGACGGTAGAGGCTATCCCCGAAGGCTCCCTCGTCAAATTGGCCTACGATGTGGAATTTGCCGAAGCCAGTGGCACTGAAGAATTTGATTACCTGATTGCCGATGGAGAAGCCCGGCTCTTGCGCTTTAAATTTATATACCGATAACGTATTTACGCCACTCTTGGTGCGTCCCTGTACGTACGTGCTTGGTGACTTCAAAGTACAAACTGCTAATGGGGCGGCGGGGCGTTTGCCGCAGGGGCATACTGGCTTCTTTGGGGGTTCGGTTACCCTTTTTGACATTGCAGCGCACGCAGGCAGTCACAATATTTTCCCAACTCTCACCACCTCCACGGGACTTTGGCACCACATGATCCAGAGTGAGTTCGTCACCTGTATAACCACAGTATTGACACGAATGATTATCACGGTGCAGGATATTGCGGCGAGTCAGCGGAATTTCTTTATAGGGGGTGACCACGTAGTGCCGCAGGCGAATGACTGTGGGCAATGGAAAGTTGTTATAGACCAGCTTCCCGTTGTGCTCAATTTGCTCTGCTTTGCCCTTAATTAAAAGAACAACGGCTCGCTGCCAACTCGTAATATTGAGTGGTTCGTAGGAGGCATTGAGTACCAGAACCTTTGCCATACTCGTTGACACACGGCATCCCTACCGATAATAGCATATTTTGCTGCTGCGATTTTAACCCAATCAGCTTTAGCGATTCATATGCTCGGCAAGAAGTGCTTGGGCACGGGGTTTATAGAGCAGATAAAACAGCGATTCCATGTAGCGCATCATATCTTCACGATTTTCTTGAGAGGAGAAGTTCCAGAATCCGTAGATTTTTGCGAGGGACAGTAAGCGGGTACAGTGAATTTTCCACGTGTAAGTGCTATAGACCCTCTCTATCCCTGCTTTAGAAATGCTGTGCCAGTAGTTGGGATCGCGATCGCACCGCTCTAAAAAGGCAACTATTGTGTCCGCCATTTCTTCAAGGTGGGTGGGGTTAATGTAAAAGCCGTTGATACCGTCTTGAATAATTTCCAACGGGCCACCAAACCGCGTACCAAAGGTAGGCAGGCCAGTGATCATGGCTTCTAAGATCGTCAGACCAAAGGCTTCAAAGAGCGCGGGCTGCACAAATACCCCTTGATGGTCGGCAATAATGCGATAAACTTCGCCGGAGTCGGCTTTGGGCAAGCGCACCCCTAACCAGCGAATTTTATCGTGGAGATCGTACTGGTGAATGATTTGATAGAGCTTTTCAATTTCACTGATTTCTTCGCGATCGCTAGACTCTTCGGTGCGCAGTTTGCCGGCCACCAGAATGAGATTACAGTGCTCTTGCAGAGCTTTACTGCGGCCAAAGGCTTCTGCTAGGCCGGTGAGGTTTTTAATGCGGTCTAAGCGAGCCATTGAAAACAGAGGGCGTTTTTCCGGGTGACTGAGGTGGCCATAGACCTGCTGGGGGTCATCTAGGGTAAAGAGTAATTCCTCTAACCGTTGGCGATCGCCCTCGAGGCGGTCTCCCTGTTGATAGTAGGGGAAATATACTTGCTCATTGACGCCGGGGGGCACCACATTAAACTTGGGGCTAAACAGTTCAATGCCATTGACGACATGGTACAAGTCCGGCATCGTGAAGGATTGGTAGGACTCGTACTGGCCAATGCTGTCGGGAGTGCCAACAATTTCTTGGTAGGTGCTGCTGATAATAAAATTGGCAGCATTCATGGCAATTAAATCCGCCGTAAACTGCAGGGAAAAGTGGTATTTATCCTCCAGATCTTGCCAGTAGAGGTTACTAAAAAGATACTTGGATTTTTCAAGGGCATGGGCAATATTGCACTGGGTGACCTTGAGGCGGCGCGCCAGTAAAAATGCCACCAAATTGCCATCGGAATAGTTGCCAATAATGAGATCTGGCACATGGCCAAACTCAGCCCGTAGTTCGCGTTCGGCATCAATGGCGAAGGTTTCAAGGTACGGCCAAATTTCAAAGCGGGATATCCAGTTTTGGGTCACCGCGGGGTTAAACTCTCGGAAGGGCACCCGCAAAATCCATGCATCAGTGGTACCGTAAATTTTTTCGAGGCGCTGGTTGCAAAGGGTTCCCTCAGCATTGGGAATCAGGCGAGTGAGGACAATAATTTTCGGGTGGACATCAAGAACATCTAGCCCCGCCAGCTCCAGATCTTCACGGATTTGTTTTTCAAGGCTTTTCACCTGATCAAGGATATAGACAACTTGGCCGCCAGTGTCGGGTCGCCCCAGCACCCCCTCTTGGCCAAACCAACCGTGGGGCGAAATCAAGGCAATCCGAAAGATCATCGGAATCCGCGATACAAAGGCTTCGAGAACTTGGTGATCGGGAGAGTCCAGCAGTTGATCCAAAATTTCAAGGGTGTCGCGTACTCGCGCGGCGGTGTTCCCCCACCCCGGTTCAAAGCCGAGGGTTTGCAGGTCAAAGCGGAATTCGTTGTAGGGTTCAGCCGCCGGGCGATCGCCGAGGTGAATAATGGCTTGCTTCACCTGTTCTGAAAGATGCTGTGGTGAGCGTATCCGCTCGTTGATCAACAGTTGACAGCCGTTGTAGCGGTGAACTTGTAGGAAGTTAAAGAGGTTTTGCTGCCATTGGCGTGGATCTTGGAATAGCTTACTAGACAGATAGCGATTGAGGAAGGCCACGCCTTTGCCAATATTTTTGGAGTCGCGAATCGTGGGGGAATAGTCGTAGAAGGGCTGAACATCAATTTCAAACACATCCCCTTCGTTAGGATGGTAGCGATTCACAAAGCGATCGCGCAAGTCCAGTAGCTCTGGTACCGACATTGGCACAATGGTTAAGTCTTCAAGGAGTCGATACACCTCCTGTTGGGCAATCCGAGGACGAATAATCCAGCATAGGCTTTCATTATCAACAATAATTTCTTGGGTAAAGAAGATGAGCTTACCTAAGCGCGACTGAGTCATAGGAGTGTTAGGTTTGCCCTGTTCACGGCAGTACTCATCAAAGGCCGCTAAAATTTCGTTGCGCAGCAAATAGCGTTTCTCGCCAAGCTGCAAAATACGGACAAACTGACGCAGGTCACTGCGTTCGTCGCTTTCGACCACTGATTTGAGGAGTAGGGATGTCATCGAAAAAACCTAGATCACAACAACACCTTAAACTCTAGACGGGGCTGGAGTAAAGCACGTTTCTCCTGACGCTAAAACTGCCTTAGGCTGCATCATTCGACTCATTACAGGCTCAAAAATACGCCAAGAGAAGCCGCCCTCAAGCTTGTTCTTCAACCTCAGCGGCGGCTGACGCTGAGTCATGGCTCAGCGGATTAAGCACTACAATAGCGCTATGCCTGCAATAGCGCCATGCCTGCTGAAGTAGTGGACATTCTCAGTGCCGAAGACCTGCGGCGCACAGTGACCCGGTTGGCCTCCCAAGTGGTTGAGAAGGCACGGGAGAACCTAGGGGCGATCGTCCTGCTGGGGATCCACACCCGCGGGATTCCCCTCGCACAATTATTGGCTCAGCAAATTGAGTCCCTCGAGGGGCTGTCTGTGCCGGTGGGGGCGCTCGATATTACCTTTTACCGCGATGATCTTGACCGTATTGGCCCGCGTACGCCTCAGCAAACCACCATTCCGGTAGATTTGAGTGGGCGCATTGTGCTACTGGTGGATGATGTGATTTTTAGTGGCCGTACTGTGCGCTCTGCCCTTAATGCTGTCCATGACTATGGGCGACCCAAGGCCATTTGGCTATTAGTCCTCATTGATCGGGGGCACCGCGAATTGCCAATTCATCCAGATTTCACCGGTAAAGTTTTACCCACTGCCCGCGATGAAGTGGTCAAGGTGCTGTTGCAGCAGACGGATGGGCGAGACGGGGTCGAGTTGTGGAAGCCTGCCGTCTAGGCAAGGCCATCAGCCGTTAGTAAGACCTTGTACAGCCCCGGTCGGCGATCGCGAAAGAAGCCGTAGGCGGCGCGGAGCCGCTCAATAGCAGCCAGATCAAATGCGTGTACTAGAACCGCCTCATTGGAGCGATCGGCGACTTCTACTAGATCACCACGCGGATCGGCAATAAACGAACTGCCGTAGAAGACGTGACCATCTTCGTCCCCAACACGATTGGCGGCCACAATGGGAATCACATTGGCCACCGCATGACCCACCATCACCCGCTGCCATGGGTCTTTTGTATCCAAGGTGGGATCGTGGGGCTCACTCCCAATGGCGGTGGGGKACAGCAGAACCTCTGCCCCCATCAAGGTCATCGCTCGGGCCGCCTCAGGAAACCACTGATCCCAGCAGATCCCAACCCCTACCTTGCCGTAGCGGGTGCGCCACACCCGAAAGCCGGTGTTCCCAGGGCGGAAATAAAATTTTTCTTCGTAGCCAGGGCCGTCGGGAATGTGACTTTTGCGATACACTCCCAAGGTAGTACCATTGGCGTCAATCATGGCCACACTGTTGTAATAGACGGTGCCGGCTTTCTCAAAGAAAGACACCGGAATTACAACCGCCAGTTCTCGTGCCAAGGCTTCAAAGTGGGCGATGGTGGGGTGATTCCTGACGGGGTGCGCCCGTTCAAAGTAGATGTCCCGCTCTTCCTTACAAAAATAATGGCCTTCGAAGAGTTCGGGTAAGACGATGACCTGTGCACCCTGACGGTGGGCTTGCCGAACTAGCTCACTCAGGTGCTCAATATTGGCATCTAGGTCGTCACTTAGTTTTGCTTGAACGGCAGCAACAGTTAGTGTTTTCATAGCTCCTGCTGGGTGATGCAATGGAAGGCACCGCCCCCTTCTAAAAGGGTACGAGCACTCAAGCCAATTGTGGTGCGGCCAGGAAAAAGCTCTGCGATCGCGGCAACGGCTTTGGCATCTGCTTCAGTGCCGTAGGTGGGCACCACAACGGTGGTATTGGCAATATAAAAATTCACATAGCTGGCAGGTAAAATCTCCCCTTGGGTGCTGGTTACGATTCCCGGAGAGGGCAGGGGAATAATTGTGAGCGATCGCCCCCGGGCATCCGTAAGCTGCTGTAACTGTTGATAAATCGCACTGAGAACGTCGTAGTTCGGATCCTCGCGGCTCCAAGGCAGCATACACACCACTGTTGCCGGTGCCACAAAGCGCACCAAGGTATCGATATGGCCGTCGGTGTGATCGTTGGCAAGCCCCGATTCAATCCAGAGAACTTTTTCCACGCCGAGGGCATCCCGCAGCTGTGCCTCGACCTCAGCAACCGTCACACCCGGATTGCGGTTGGGGTTGAGTAAACATTGCTGGGTACTCAGGCAGGTTCCCTCGCCATCCACCTCAAGGGCACCCCCTTCTAAGGTCAGGGATAGGGTGCGGTAGGGCAACCCCATCAATCTAGCTAAGCGGGGGGCTAGCTCGGCATCGCCCGCTAGCTCGTACTTCTTGCCCCAGCCATTAAAGGGTAAGCACAGGAGTTGGCGATCGCCCTGCTCATTCACTAAGCTAATAGGAGCCGTATCTCGCAACCAAATATCGCCAAAGGGCACGCGGTGAAACTGCGGCTGCAATGCACCAAGGAAAGACTGTGCCTCACGCTCTCCGGCCTCATCGAGAACTAGGATGTTCAGCGGCTCACCGTGACAGCAACCCGTCTTGGGGTCAGGGTTAGCGATCGCCCGGCACAACGCTGTAAACTCAGCGCGCACCCGCGGCAATAAATCTCCCCACAATGCTTCGTGGCTAGGAAACGCTAACCAACAGGCACGATGGGGCTGCCATTCCGCAGGCTGAAAAAACGAGGTCGGCGAGATGCCCATTTACCTCTTTTTGCTTGCTTTAGAGGGATTGGCCTTAGCAGCAGCCTTGTCAGTGCCTTTCTTGCCCTTAGGAGTTTGCTGAGCTTTGGTGCTACCACTGTACTTGCGGCGGAAGCGCTCGACCCGCCCCTCCGCATCTAGAATTTTCTGAGTGCCGGTAAAGAAGGGGTGGTTCCCCGACCAAATGTCCACATGGAGTTCTGGCTTCGTTGACCCGACGGTCATCACCACTTCACCATCACAATAAACTTTGGCCTCAGGGTACCATTGCGGATGAATGTTAGGTTTGGGCATAGGAACCTCGCAAAAACGATAGAACAACCAATGACAGCCAAATAATGCTAGCGCTTCGAGTATTGTGGCGCTTTCCGTGCCTTGCGTAACCCGTACTTGCGCCGCTCCTTCGCGCGGGGATCACGGGTGAGATACCCCTCAATTTTCAGGGGCTTACGATTTTCGAGATCCAATTGACACAGTGCCCGCGCCACCCCCAAGCGGATAGCATCGGCTTGGCCGGTTAAGCCACCGCCACTCGCATTCACATAGATATCGTAGCTACTCTCAAGACCAAGGGTTTCGAGGGGTGCTTTGACAAGCCCTAAATAGGTAGGGTTATGCTGCAAGTAATCACCGCCGTCCCGACCATTGACGATGAATCGACCGTTGCCGGGTATCAATCGGACGCGGGCAATGGCGGATTTACGACGACCCGTCCCCAGATAAACAACTCGTTTCGACTGATCAGCAATCTGCATGGCTTAAGCTCCCGGAATAGTGGTAATGGTTAAGAACTGAGGTTTTTGGGCTTGGTGAGGGTGCTCCGCCCCAGCATAGACTTTCAGCTTGGTGAACAATTTACGCCCAAGGGAGTTTTTCGGCAGCATTCCCTTGACAGCGTGCTCAATGATCCGCTCAGGGATGCGGGCTTGCAACTGATCAAAGGTCTCTGTTTTCATGCCTCCCGGACGACCGGAATGGCGACGGTAGAGCTTTTGGGAGCGTTTTTTGCCCGTAACCACCACTTTCTCGGCATTGATCACAATGACAAAATCACCGGTGTCCATATGGGGTGTATAGATGGCTTTGTTTTTGCCTCTCAGAATCCGGGCGATCGCCGTCGCAAGGCGACCCAAGCGCTGATCCGCTGCATCAATAACATACCACTGGGGGTCAAGGGACTCCACGGTGGGTAGCGGCGTTTTCAGGGTATTGGTCATCACAAACTCCATAGATTCTTAAGCAATCGACAAGTGCGGCAAGGCGGTGGCCAACTGAAACTGTGGCATTGCATGGGTGCACAACCCACGGGGAAAGGGCGACTCAGGGTAGCCGACGCCTAGCAGACACAGACCCGCCGCCGGGGCTGCATACTTCACCAAATGGCGTTGCTCTTGCTGCCAGATCTCCGTAAAGCTGGCGGGCGATCGCCGCCCTTGGCCGACCTGCACCAAGAGACCCACCAGCAACCGCATCATCCCGTAGAGGAACCCAGAGGCCTGCACCTCAATTTCCACTAAGGCACCGCGGCGCTGACAGCTCACCTCCTGCACCTCTACCCACGAATGGCGGCGCTTCGACCCTGCACGATGAAATGCACTGAGGTGATGCCGCCCGACTAACGGCAGCAACACCGCCTGCATGCTCTCTGTATCAAGGGGGTACTGGTAGCAGTGCCACGTTAACCCCCGCAAAAACAAGTTGGGGCAAGGATCCGTGTAAAGGGTATAACGATAGCGCCGCCAAAGCGCCGAAAAACGCGCATGCCAATGCTCAGGCACGGCTGCCGCTGCTCGAATCAGAACATCCATTGGCAAACGCGCATTTAAGACCGCTGGCCAGCGATGGGCAGGAATCGGCGAGTTAACCGTGACGTGGGCAACCTGACCCGCCGCATGCACCCCAGCATCTGTGCGCCCGGCCGCCACTACACTCACTGGATGATTCACGACACGGGCGATCGCCTGCTCCAGAACCTCTTGTACAGTCCGTTGCCCTACTTGGCGTTGCCAGCCGTGGAACGCCATCCCTTGGTACTGAATCAGCAGTGCAAGGCGCTGTTGCCCTGTCGTTGCCATCGCTGCCATCCTCAGGCTCAAACGAGTTCAATAACCGCTAGTTCAGCATTGTCCCCCCGCCGCCGCACGCTGCGAATAATGCGGGTATAGCCACCGTTGCGATCGCCATAGCGCTCAGTGGCCTGGGCAAAGAGGGCATGAACCAGTTGCTTATCGTAGAGATACCCCAATGCCCGCCGCCGCGCCGCCAGCGACCCATCCTTTGCCAAAGTAATCATTCGTTCTGCCTCTGAGCGCACAGCCTTCGCCCGGGCCTTCGTGGTCGTGATGCGACCATGGCGAATGAGTTCTGTTGTGAGGGAGCGCAGAAGTGCCCGTCGCTGATCCGCAGGCAACCCCAGTTGGGGGACACGACGTTGATGACGCATATCAAAAACCTCAACCTGATAACTTTAGTTAGTTAGAGCGAGCCGCTTTTTGGGGGGGCAGCGTAATACCCAAGTGCTTTTGTAGCGCCTCAATCACTTCTTCGGCAGACTTTTGGCCAAAGTTCTTGATTTCCAATAAATCTTCTTGGGAATACTCCAATAAGTCCGCAACCGTATTCACTTGGGCACGCTTCAAGCAATTGTACGCCCGCACCGAAAGATTCAATTGCTCAATTTGAATTTGACCCGTTTCATCGTATTCATCGGTTGCCGTTGTCTCTGAGGCATGCAGGGGCACTTCTTTCAACGGACTAAAGAGATCCAGCAAAATGCCCGCTGCTTGGTTGAGGGCATCCTGAGGGGTCAAGCTGCCATTGGTCCAAATCTCAAGCTTCAGATAGTCCTGTAAGGGGCGCTCTCCCTCAGTGCCACTGGTACGCATCGAATCAACACTGTAATTCACGCGCCGCACCGGCATAAATACTGCATCTAGCTGCAAGTAGTCCAGCGCCATGCGATCGTCACGTACCCGCTCCACCGAACGGTACCCCTTATCACGCTCCACTTTGAACTCTAGCTCTAAGGTTGCTCCTGGCATCAGCGTCGCAATGTAGTGATTGGGGTTGACTACCTCCACATCGGAGGACAACTCAATCAAAGCCGCTGTTACCGTTAATGCCTCGGACTCAGGGGCTTGGGCGTAGATGCGACCCACCTGAGGCTCAGTTGTATGGCTGCGAACCACTAGCTGCTTCATTTGCAGCAAAATATCCATCACATCCTCACGCACACCGGGAATCGTAGAGAATTCGTGATTAACACCAGCAATACGCACCGCCGTCACAGCACTTCCCGGTAAATCAGACAGCAGCACCCGCCGCAGTGCATTCCCCACCGTTACCCCTTGACCGGGCGCTAAAGGATGGAGCGCAAACTGGCCATACTGACTTTGATCCTCTTCAGTCCGTGTCTCTAAACATTCAATTTGATATGCCATAGCCATGCTCCCAAATAACCCAAACCCAAACCTCATCCTTAGACTCGCCGCCGTTTGGGAGGGCGACAACCATTGTGGGGAATCGGTGTGACATCTCGAATGAGGGTAATTTCGAGCCCAGCCGCTTGCAGTGCCCGAATAGCCGTTTCCCGACCCGACCCGGGCCCACTCACCATGACCTCAATTTGGCGCATACCCTGATCAATGGCACGTCGTGCCGCACTATCGGCAGCGGTTTGAGCCGCAAAGGGGGTTCCTTTTTTTGCGCCCTTAAAGCCACTGGAGCCAGCAGAGGCCCAAGCGATCACTTCACCGCCGGGATCGGTAATAGAAACGATTGTATTGTTGAAGGTTGATTGAATGTGGGCAACGCCACTGGGGACATTGCGCTTTTGCTTACGAGGGCCAGACCGTTTTGCAGAGGGTGCCATAATCTATCCAAATATGAGGGTCGAACAGGTTACAGAGACGGAAACAACTATTTTTTGGCAGCAGGTTTCTTCTTGCCAGCGACAGTGCGACGACCACCGCGGCGAGTACGGGCATTCGTGCGCGTCCGCTGTCCCCGTACCGGTAGCCCCAAGCGATGCCGCCGACCACGGTAACTGCCAATATCCATTAACCGCTTGATGTTCATGGCTTCAAGGCGGCGTAAATCCCCCTCCACTTGGTAGTCGTCAATGGCGGAGCGCAAGGCCGCCACATCAGCATCCGATAAATCGCGGGTGCGGGTATCAGGATTGACCCCCGTTTTCGCTAAAATTTCCTTTGAGCGGGTCAAGCCAATCCCATAAATATAGGTCAGGGCAATTTCAATACGCTTGTCCCGGGGCAAGTCAACACCAGCAATACGAGCCATGAATCTAGTTCCTATCTGTTAAACAACTAACGGGTTACCCTTGGCGCTGCTTGTGCTTGGGGTTGGTGCAAATCACCATCACCCGACCGCGCCGCCGAATAATGCGGCATTTTTCGCAAATACGCCGTACCGATGCTCTTACTTTCATATTAGTCGCTCATCTAGTCGCAAATTTTACATTCTAGCAGAGTAAAGGTCGTAAATCAAACAAATGCCTACTTCTTCCGCAGCCGATAGGTGATCCGTCCCTTGGTCAGGTCGTAGGGAGTGAGCTCGACCTTGACGCGATCGCCCGGCAGAATTTTGATGTAATTGCGGCGAATTTTGCCGGAAATATGGGCAAGAACATTAAAGCCATTGTCCAAATCCACACGAAACATGGCATTGGGCAAAGACTCTGTGACCGTACCTTCAATTTCAATGGCATCCTGCTTAGACACAATTGACCTCCCCAAGGCGAGCTTTAATCGCAGCAGTGACCTCCGCGATGGTGCCAGTACCATCCACATGAACAAATTTAGGATGGCCGATGTACTGCTGAATCATAGGTAGTGTTTCTTGCTCATAGACCTGTAGCCGCTTGAGAATGGTTTCCGGTGTATCATCGGAGCGCTGCTGACCGGAAGCTGCCTGCTTCGCTCGGTTCAGGGCGCGCTCTTGGAGGATGTGGGCAGGCACATCTAAAAACAGCAAATAGTCGTAGGTTTGGCCAATATCCGTCAGCATGGACTCAAAGATCTTTGCTTGGGACGAGTTGCGCGGAAAACCATCCAGCAGCCAGCCGGTTGCTGTATCCGCTTGCTGGAGGCGATTGGCCACCATGTCCACAATGACTTGATCTGGAACCAGTTCGCCGCGATCCATGTAGCCCTGAGCCTGTTGCCCAAGGGGCGTGCCTGCTGCTCGTTCGGAGCGCAGAATATCCCCCGTAGAAATGTGGGGAATACCAAAGTGCTCTAGTAAAATCGCTGCTTGAGTCCCTTTGCCAGAGCCGGGGCCACCGAATAAAATTAACCGCATTACTGCTTCACCATCCCCTCATAACGTTGTGAAATGACGTAGGTCTGAATTTGCTTCGAGGTATCAATGGCTACCCCCACTAAAATCAGCAGTGAGGTGGCACCTAGCCCTTGGAAGGTGGTGACGCGAGTGGCACTTTCCACTGCTGTGGGAATAATTGCCACTAACCCTAGGAAAATGGCACCCAGGAAGGTCAAGCGATTCAGCACGCGCTCTAGATAATCTGAGGTGGCTTTCCCTGGACGAATCCCAGGAATACTTGCTCCCATCTTCTTCAGGTTTTGGGACATATCCACGGGGTTCACCACCAAGGAGGAGTAGAAGTAGCTAAAGAACAGGATCAACAGGAGATAGACAATGACGTAAACCCACGGTGTTGGCCCTGCCGGGGAGATGTAGGCACCAATCTGAGCTATAAGTTCGTTGCGGGTAAACTGGGCTAGGGTGGAGGGCAAAATGAGGACAGCGGAGGCAAAAATAATGGGCATGACTCCCCCTTGGTTAAGCCGCAGCGGCAGGTAGCTCGTCTGCTCGCGGTAAAGTTTGCGCCCCACCTGTCGCCGCGCCGAAACAATGGGAATGCGGCGGGTGCCTTCTTGGACAAAGACAATGCCGACAATCATGGCCAAAAAGACCGTAACAAGAATCACAATGCCGCCAACATTGCCGCCACTTTCAGCAAAGGCAATCGTTTGACCCACTGACCCCGGCAGGTACGCCACAATGCTCAAAAAGATGAGGAGGGAGGCACCATTGCCAACCCCTCGCTCAGTAATTAGTTCCGAAATCCACATCACCACCATGGAGCCAGCAGTGAGGGCAATGACAATTTCTGCAATAAAAAACGGCCCCGGATGCAGCGCTGCTCCGGGAATTGAACTAACAAAAACAGCAATACCAAGGCTTTGGAGGATAGCCCACGCAACGGAGACGTAGCGGGTAATCTGCGAGATTTTGCGCCGCCCCGCTTCGCCTTCATCTTTTTGTAGCCGTTCGAGGGAGGGTAAGGCTGCCGTCAGCAATTGCATAATGATGGAAGCGTTGATGTAGGGCAAAATGCCAAGGGCAAAAATGCCGAGGGCAGATAGCCCACCACCAGAGAAAATATCTAGAAAGCGAATAACGGCATTGTCTTCAACACTCTGAGCAAAGACGGCGCGATCAATGCCCGGAATTGGCAAATAAATGCCTAGACGCACTAAAATTAGTAGCCCAAGCGTGATTAGTAGTCGCCCTCGCAACCCAGAGGCTTGAGCCATCTGCATAAAGGTTTCTTGGGCGGTGGGGGCTTTGCCGCGATTCACAATCATGATCCGCTTCCTCTATTCGCTGTCAGTAACGACGGCATCGACACATACCCCACCCGCTGCTTCGATTTTGGCACGAGCACTACCGCTAAAGGCAGCGGCGTGCACCTCCAGTTTGACGCTCAGCTCACCATCCCCCAGCACTTTCAAGGGATATTTTGCGGTGGTTAAAATTCCGGCCTCTAGCAGAGACTCAACGGTAACCACACTATTGGCAGGTAGGGTATTGAGACGAGCAACGTTAACTGTAGTGTAAAGCGTCCGGTTGACAATGGGGAAGTGCTTAAGCTTGGGTAGCCGTCGATAGAGGGGATTTTGCCCCCCTTCAAACCCGGGGCGGGTGGGACGACCGGAGCGGGATTTCTGCCCTCGCATTCCAAATCCACCACTGGCACCTTGACCGGCCGAGATGCCACGGCCAATGCGCCGCTTCCGTCGCCGCGATCCCGGTTGGGGTTGAGCATCCTGAAAACGCATGGGCTACTCCTAACTACTTGCTATAAAGATTTTCCACAGGGATTTCCCGCTCTTCGGCTACTTCCGGAAAGGTGCGCAACGCCGCGAGGGCTTCTAGGGCTGCCCGGGCATTGTTAAGGGGGTTACTGGAGCCCAGTTGTTTGGCCAACACGTTGCGCACTCCAGCCAGTTCCAAGACGGTGCGCACCGATCCACCGGCAATAACTCCAGTGCCGGGGGCGGCGGGACGAATCATAACGCGGGCGGCTCCGCCTTCACCAAACGTAGGGTGAGGAATGGAGTTAGATTTAGTAATGGGAACTTCGACAAGGTGCTTTTTGCCATCAGCAACGCCTTTACGGACAGCCCCAATGACGTCGGCAGCTTTGCCAACCCCAACACCCACTTGCCCGCGTTCGTTGCCGACAATAACAATGGCGCGGAAGCTTAGTTTTTTACCGCCTTTAACGACTTTAGAGACACGGCGGATCTGAACAACTCGTTCTTGCCAGTCGGTTTCTTTTTCAACTTTACGGGGGTTTTTACGACGATTTGCCATCGGGTCATCCTCTAAAAGTCCAGTCCGGCTTCACGGGCAGCATCCGCAAGGGCTTTGACGCGACCGTGATAGATATTTCCGCCGCGATCAAAAACGACTTGCTGGATGCCAGCGGCCTTGGCACGCTCAGCAATCAGCCGCCCAACTTCAGCAGAGGCGGCACAGTTACTGCCATTTCCCAGCTTTTGTCGCAGTGACGGCTCAACACTGGAGGCGGCGACAAGGGTATGATGCCGACTGTCATCAATGACTTGGGCATAGATGTGCTGGTGGGAACGGAAAACAGCGAGACGGGGGCGATCGCCGGTGCCTTTGACTTTGCGACGAATGCGCTGATGCCGACTTTGACGAGCGGCAGTACGAGTTTTCTTCATCTATTTCTTCCCTGTCTTACCAACTTTGCGACGGACAAATTCACCAGAGTACCGAATACCTTTGCCTTTGTAAGGCTCAGGGGGGCGAACCCCACGGATTTGGGCAGCCAAATTACCCACTAGTTCTTTATCAATGCCACTCACAAGGACGATGGTGCCCTGCTGGACTTTTTTGCCTTGGTTATCTTCTATTTCTAAAGTAATGCCGTCGGGGGGCGTAATTTCCACCGGATGGCTGTATCCCATGCTTAGCACCAGATTTTTACCTTGCTGTTGAGCACGGTACCCCACCCCTTGGATCTCTAGCTTTTTTGTAAAGCCCTGAGCCACTCCTTCGACCATGTTGGCTACAAGGGTACGGCACAGCCCGTGGCGTTCTTTTGCTGTTCGGGATTCGTCGCGCCGCTGGACGAGAATGGTTTCACCTTCTTGGGACACCGTGACCTCTGGGGGCAGTACCCGGCTCAATTGTCCTTTGGGACCTTTGACGGTGACCTGTTGCCCCTCAAGGGTCAGGGTGACATTTTTCGGCAGGGGAATGGGGCGTTTGCCAATACGAGACATGTAGGACGTCCTCCGAGCTTACCAAACGTAACAGAGTACTTCGCCGCCGATGCCCTGCTGCCGCGCCTCGCGATCGGTCATGATGCCGCTGGAGGTGGAAATAATGGCAATCCCAATCCCCCCAAGAACCCGGGGGAGTTCGCGGGAGTTGGCATAGACGCGCAATCCGGGTTTGCTAACCCGCTTGAGAGCAGTAATAATTGGCTGGCGTTGCTTGCCGCGATATTTGAGGGCAACCACCAATTGTCGCTGAATGCCGTCTCCCTGCTCTTCGTAGTCGCGAATGAACCCTTCTGCCTTTAGCACTTGGGCAATACTGCGAGTCATTCGCGTGGCGGGGATGGTCGTGCTTTGATGCCGCGCAAGGTTTGCGTTGCGGATGCGAGTCAGCATATCGCCAATCGTGTCGTTTACTGCCATAGTTGCTCCTTAAAAATCCTGCCTCCGGCGTTAGTTATCACGGAACGGCATACCCATTGCTTTTAGCAGGGCACGTCCTTCTTCATCAGTGGTGGCAGTGGTGATGATTGAGACATCCATGCCGCGAATTTGATCAATATCGTCGTAGTTGACTTCGGGAAAAATAAGTTGCTCCCGTAGTCCTAAGGTATAGTTGCCCCGGCCATCAAAACTTTTGGGGTTAACGCCACGAAAGTCACGAATCCGGGGGAGGGCAAGGTTGATGAGCCGATCTAGAAAGGAATACATGCGATCGGCACGTAGGGTAACGGCTACCCCCACTGGCATGCCTTGGCGAATTTTGAAGCCAGCGATCGCCTTCTTGGCACGGGTGACCACAGGTTTTTGACCTGTAATGGTCGCAATTTCTGCGAGTGTTGCTTCAAGGGCTTTGGCGTTTTGTGCCGCCTCCCCAAGCCCGCGATTCACCGTTATTTTGGTGATTTTGGGGACTTGGTGAATATTTGTGTACTGGAATTGCTGCATAAGTTGCGGCACAACCGTTTTGCTGTAATGGTCTTTCAGACGTTTGGACATGGGGGACTTCTCCTAGGCAAGGTCTCTGGGCGTGGTCAGAGAGGGGGGAAACTAATCAATAATTTCCCCGGTTTTTTTGAGCATTCGGACTTTGCGACCGTCTTCGGTGTAGGTGTAGCAAATGCGGCTGGCAACGTTCTGCTTGCTGGAGTAGAGCATGACTTTGCAGCTATGAATGGGGGCTTCCTTCGTAATAATTTGGCCAGATTCCCCCTCTTGGCGAGGCTTAACATGTTTTGTTTTGAGGTTGACCCCTTTGACAATCACTTGACTGGTTTTGGGGAACACCGCTAGGACTTCGCCCACTTTGGCTTTATCGCGACCGGCAATGACTTGTACGGTGTCACCTTTTTTGACATGCATTCGATGGCGCACAGGTGCTTTTGCTTTTTTTGCAGCCATTAGAGAACCTCCGGTGCCAAGGAGACAATTTTGGTGAAATTTTTATCCCGCAGTTCGCGAGCAACCGGTCCAAACACCCGGGTGCCCCGGGGATTCCCCTCTTGGTTGATCAGTACAGCGGCGTTATCGTCAAAGCGAATGCTCATGCCACTTTCGCGGCGGATGGCTTTGCGGGTACGCACAATGACGGCTCGGACGACATCGGATTTTTTCACGGCCATGTTGGGGGTGGCATCCTTAACCGTGGCAATAATGACATCACCCACGCTGCCATAACGACGATTACCGCCACCGAGGACGCGAATGCAGAGCAGTTTCTTGGCGCCGCTGTTGTCGGCAACGTTCAGGTAGGTTTCCTGTTGAATCATGGCTGGCTCTCCTTAAGCAGTCCCAGTGTTGAGAATTTCGGCGATCGCCCAGCGTTTGGTACGGCTGAGGGGGCGAGTTTCACGGATCCGCACGCGATCGCCAACTTTAGCTTCATTGTTTTCATCGTGGGCTTTATAGCGGCGGGTTTTGACAACAATTTTGCCGTACTTGGGATGGGCAGAGCGGTTTTCAACGGCAACGACAACGGTTTTATCCATCTTGTCGCTAACCACCACACCCACACGTTCTTTCACTGCCATTAGTTGTGTCCTCCACTGCGGCGACGTTCATTCTCAAGGGTTAAAAGCTGAGCCAACTCATGGCGCAAATGCTTAAATTGGTGAGGTTTGACCTCCTGCCGCGTTGCTTTTTTGAACCGCAGATCAAACAATTCTTTTTTGATAGCAACGATGCGATCGCCCACCTCTTGATCACTGAGTTGCCGCAGGTCACTCATTTTTGTTAATGCCATCCCTAACCCTCCTGTTGCACGTCATCTTGATTACGGACAATAAAGCGAGTTTTGATCGGCATCTTATAGGCGGCGAGGCGCATCGCTTCCCGAGCCGTTGCCTCCGGCACCCCTGCAATTTCGTACATAATGCGTCCGGGTTTGACCACCGCCACCCAGTATTCCGGTGAGCCTTTCCCAGACCCCATCCGTGTTTCTGCGGGGCGCATGGTGACGGGTTTATCCGGGAAAATGCGAATCCAAATTTTGCCCCCACGGCGAATATAGCGGGTCATGGCTCGCCGCCCCGCCTCGATCTGCCGCGAGGTAATCCACGCTGGCTCAAGGGCTTGCAGGGCAAAGTCACCAAAATGAATCGAGCTACCGCGACTGGCAACCCCAGTCATTCGTCCCCGCTGTTGTTTCCGAAATTTAGTACGCTTAGGACTTAACATCGCTGACTTCCTTGTTAGTTAGAGCGATTTTCAAATTGAGGCAAGCGGCGTTGGCCAGTGCGCCGATGTGGTTCACGACTCGCAGCTTCTGGTTGACCTGGGAGCACTTCACCCTTGAAGATCCACACCTTGACCCCCAAAATACCGTAAATGGTGCGCGCTGTCCGATAGGCGTAGTCAATATCGGCACGTAGGGTATGCAGGGGCACTCGACCTTCGCGCGTCCATTCGGTACGGGCAATTTCAGCGCCGTTCAGCCGACCCGCCACTTGAATTTTGATCCCTTCAACCCCGGCTCGCTGTGCCCGCTGAATTGCCTGCCGCACAGCCCGCCGGAAGGCCACCCGCCGCTCTAGCTGCTGGGTGATATACTCCGCCAGCAAACTGGCTTCCGCATCCACACGATTGACTTCAAGGACATTGACTTTGACCGTGCGGCTAGGGGGTAGCATTTGCCGCAGGTCTTCCCGCAGCTTTTCTATCCCTTGCCCGCCTTTGCCAACAACCACCCCAGGACGAGCAGTGCGAATTTGCAACTCCACTTGATCGGCCTTGCGTTCAATGCGAATCTCGGCAATACCGGCATTCCCCATCACCTTGTTGATGTAGGTGCGGATTTGATGATCTTCTTTGAGTAAATCGGGGTAGCGATCGGCATCTGCATACCAGCGGGAGCGGTGCTCCTGAGTAATGCCGAGGCGAAAGCCAATTGGGTGAATCTTCTGTCCCACAGTGGTATCCTTCTACGATTCGTCAGCGGTGTTTTGGGCAGCCACAGCAATGGTGATGTGGCAGGTTGGTTTGCGAATTTGATAGGCACGGCCTTGAGCGCGGGGGCGAAACCGCTTTAAGGAAGGGCCTTGATCCGCGTAGGCTTGGCTGATCACTAGGGTTGCTGGGTCTAACCCCAGATTGTGCTCTGCGTTAGCCGCTGCCGAGCGCAGCACCTTTGTAATGGGTTCACAGGCACGATAGGGCATAAACCGCAGCATAATCAGGGCATCACGATAAGTTTGTCCCCGGAGTTGATCTAGCACCCGCCGTACCTTATGGGGGGACATGCGGACGTATTTGGCTGAAGCACGGGCGGCAGGAGAAGCGGTAGAAACCATAGACAGCTATCCAATACGGTGGCTAAACAGTAATGATCAATGGCGGGCTTTTTTATCCCCCTTGACGTGGCTGCGGAAGTTACGGGTGGGAGCAAATTCCCCCAGCTTATGGCCGACCATTTGCTCGGTGATATACACAGGCACGTGCTGTTTGCCGTTGTGTACCGCAATGGTGTGGCCAATCATCTCTGGCACAATGGTGGATGCCCGCGACCATGTTTTGATCACCTCCTTGCTGTTGCGCTCGTTGAGTGCCTCAATTTTCCGTAAGAGATGATCTGCCACAAAGGGGCCTTTTTTCAGTGAACGTCCCATAACCTAACTTCTCCGGAGTACCTTAAGACTGACGACCGCCACGACCACGCTTGGACGACTTCTTGCGTCGCCGCACAATGAGGGCATTGCTGAGTTTCTTCTTCTTGCGGGTCTTGTAACCAAGGGTGGGTTTGCCCCAAGGGGTAACCGGTCCACTGCGACCAATGGGGGCACGGCCTTCACCACCACCGTGGGGGTGATCCACTGGGTTCATGACGGAACCGCGTACCTTTGGCCGCCGACCTTTCCAACGATTGCGCCCAGCCTTACCCATGCTGAGGTTGTTGGCCTCCACATTGCCCACTTGGCCGATGGTGGCATAGCACTCTTTACGGAAGAGGCGCACCTCACCGGAAGGGAGTTTTAAGGTAACCATATCCCCTTCCTTGGCCACGACCTGTGCCATTGCCCCTGCGGCGCGCACCATTTGAGCACCACGACCGGGGGTAATTTCTACGTTATGCACACTGGTTCCCAGCGGGATTTTGCCAAGGGGCAGCGCATTGCCGACTTCAATGGGGGCATCGGGGCTGGCAATAATGTTGCTGCCGGGAGCGAGATCGCGAGCATGAAGGATATAGCGCTTTTCACCATCTTGGTAGTGAACAAGGGCAATCCGGGCGTTGCGGTTGGGGTCGTATTCTACCGTGGCCACTTTGGCGGGTACATTCACTTTGCTGCTGCGGCGAAAGTCCACCTCACGGTAACGGCGCTTATGGCCGCCACCTCGCCGCCGACTGGTAATCACACCGCGATTATTCCGACCTTTATCCCGCTTATAGCCACGGGTCAGGGATTTTTCGGGGGTATCTGTTGTAATTTCGGCAAAGTCGGAAACGGATTTTTGGCGGGTACCGGGGGTGTAGGGTCGGTATGCACGAATGCCCATGATCTTGGTGCTCCGTTAAACGTCGGGGAAGAGGTTAATTTTGCTCTCGGGGGCAAGGGTGACGATCGCCCGCTTGTATTGGGTGCGATGACCGATGAAGCGCCCTACCCGCTTTGCTTTTTTGGGTAAGTTGTAGGTGTTAACGCCAGTGACCTTGACATTAAACAGATCTTCAATGGCGGCCTTGATTTGCGGCTTGGTGGCACGGCGATCGACATCAAAGGTATATTGGTTGTTTTCCAATAGCACCGTGGCCTTTTCGGTTACGATCGGACGCTTAATTAGATCCGCAAGGACGCGGGGCTGCACTTTAGTCACCGTACACCTCCTGAATTTTGGCGATCGCCCCCGTTGTGGCGACAATGCGATCGGCGTGGAGCAAATCAAACACATTTAACTGATCGGCGCGCAACACTTTAAGCGTTGGTACATTACGTGCCGAGAGAATAATCATTTCCGCCAGATCATTCACCAACAGCAGTACTTTTTGGTCTGGCTGCACCCCCCAGCGTTGGAGTGCTGTCACCAATTCCTTGGTTTTGGGGCGCGGCAACTGATCCGCAAACTCCTGAACCACAATTAAATCTGCGGCACGATCCATCAGCGCTGTGCGCAGAGCCAGCCGCCGCTCTTTACGGTTCATTTTTTGGGAGTAGTCCCGGGGCTTAGGGCCAAAGATGACACCACCACCGCGCCACAGAGGTGAGCGAATCGAGCCAGCACGGGCACGACCCGTACCTTTTTGCCGCCATGGTTTGCGACCACCGCCGCGAACTTCAGCACGGGTTTTCGTGGAAACCGTTCCCTGACGCGCGTTAGCTAACTGCCGCACAAGGGCGCGATGGACAATATGACTCGCGGTTTCTGGCTTGGCCGTAGCAAGATCAAGGGTTGCCTCGCCGCTATCAGCCCCTTGCCAGTCCTTTACAACACATGCAACCATAACTGCACTCTCTAAGCCCTTACTTGTGACCAACGACCTTTGCGGGGGTAATACTCACCAGTGCCCCCGGCTTACCGGGCAGTGCCCCCTTGATTAAGATCAAGTTCCGCTCGCTATCGACACGCACAACTTGCAACTTGCGAATTGTGACCGTTGCATTCCCCATGCGACCGGCCATGCGTTTCCCTGGAAAGACGCGCCCCGGCGTTGTACCGGCACCGGTTGACCCCGGTAAGCGGTGATTCTTAGAGCCGTGAGCCATCGGGCCGCGCTTAAAGTTGTGTCGTTTTTGATAGCCTGCAAAGCCGCGACCAATGCTGGTGCCACGCACATCGACCAATTGACCAGGGCTAAAAATATCCACGGTGATGGTCTGACCCAGTTGGTAGGGGGACGTGTCATCAAGGCGATATTCCCGCAGATGACGCATGGGCGGCGTTTGCGAATGTTTGCTGAGGTGGCCGCGCTCAGGACGACTAAGGGTTTTTTCGCGCACCTCGCCAAATGCCACTTGAATGGCCGTGTAGCCGTCTGTTGCAGGGGTCTTGATTTGGGTGATCGGACACGGTCCGGCCTGCACCACTGTAATGGGGACAGCTTTGCCCACCTCATCAAAGATTTGGGTCATGCCCAATTTTGTCCCTAAAATACCAACTGTCACGATCGCTTTCCTTAAAAGTACGAATCACAACAAAACAGCGAGAGGTAGCGTGCACACTACACCTCGGCAGATTCCCGCAGTTAGGAATGGTGGATTGACCCAGCAGTTACACGGTCAGCAAGACAACGCCTTGGGCGTATCTATCGTCGAGCAAGGACAGTTTCAGATGATAATGGCGTTATGGCGTTTGTTTACGGGCTAACAGCCAGCTACATCTGAATGGATCAGTGGAACCAAGGACTTAAGGGGATTGAGGCGATCGCCCCCAACTCAGTATCCGTTTTTGGTCGCAAGTTTTAATCATAGATCAGCCATTGTAAGTTTGTCTAGGCATTTGCTAACATTTTTGACGCTCCTTTGAACCGCATGGCATTGGGAATGGGTTGTGTTTGAGTTTGTCTGTCAGCAGCAGTGTCGCCACAGCCATGCCCGAGCGGGTTTATTTCATACTCCCCACGGCAGTGTGGCCACGCCTCGCTTTATGCCTGTGGGCACCTTGGCTAACGTCAAAACCTTAACCCCTCAGCACCTTGAAGGGGCAGGGGCGCAAATGGTGCTGGCCAATACCTATCATTTGCACCTGCAACCCGGCGAAGAGATTGTTGCCGCTGCCGGTGGCCTGCATCGGTTTATGGGGTGGTCAGGCCCAATCCTAACGGATTCCGGTGGGTTTCAGGTTTTTAGCCTCAGTGAGATGCGCCAGATCTCCGATGCGGGGGTTGTGTTCCGATCGCCCCACGATGGCCAGATGATTGAATTGTCACCGGAGCGGGCCATCCGCATCCAAGAGCAATTGGGGGCAGATGTGATCATGGCCTTTGATGAGTGCCCCCCCTATCCCGCCAGTCGCGCGGTCGTGACCCAGGCAACCCAACGAACCCTGCACTGGCTCGAGCGCTGTATTGCAGCAAAGCAACGGCCAGACCAAGCCCTGTTTGGCATTGTTCAAGGGGGGGTATATGGCGATATCCGCCGTGAGTGTGCCACCGCCATGCTGGCCTACGATTTACCCGGCTATGCGATTGGGGGGGTAAGTGTGGGGGAACCGACGACTGCCATGCACGAGATTGTGGCGGTGACGGCGCCACTGCTGCCCACCCATAAGCCCCGCTATTTGATGGGGGTGGGCACCCACCTAGAAATGCTGCGGGCGATCGCCGCAGGGGTGGATTTATTTGACTGTGTCATTCCCACCCGCCTAGCACGCCATGGCTGTGCCATTGTTCAGGGGAACCGCTGGAATCTGAAAAATGCGCGGTTTCGCCGAGACTATGCCCCCCTCGATCCAACCTGTCCCTGCTACACCTGTGGTACCTTTAGTCGTGCCTACCTCAGTCACTTAGTTCGCGCCAAGGAATTATTGGCCTATACACTGCTGTCTATTCATAATGTCACTGAACTCATCGGTTTCACCCAAGCGGCGCGGCAGGCCATCCTCGAGGATCACTTTCCAAAGTTTGCGGCAGAATGGGAACAACGCCTATGCACATCCAGCCACGATGATTAGCTTTTCTGATGCGGTGTTATCGAGGGAAGAACGCTTGAGCCGCTGGGGGTTTTTGGGGTTGGCCACGGCTCCTTTAGTTGGCTCGGTTCTCTTTAACCATGGTATGGCTCCGCCCTTTGTCATTTGCCCCGTTCGTAGCTTGACGGGTATTCCCTGCCCTGGCTGTGGCTTGACCCGCTCCTTTATGGCGATCGCCCGCGGCAATTTTGAGGATGCCCTTTCTATGCACCTGTTTGGCCCTCCCCTATTTGCGGCGTTTATGTTGGTAGTTGTGCTAATGGCGGCAGAATTAAAAACTGGACGGCGACTACAGCGTACCCCCTTCCGTTACCTGCAACGGGTACAAAACTGGTGGTGGCTAGCCTTGCTGTACTTTGGGTACTATGGAGTGCGCCTCACGAGCTTGATCCAAACTGGCGAGTTTTACATCAACCCGTTTTCAATGGTGCGTTAGCAGATCTAAAATTTCCGTCGCGGCACGCTCCACCACACCGGGGGTTCCCATGGCCCGTCGCATAGCACGATACTCGGCCTTCATGACTGCTTGCTTGTCAGGATTGGCGAGTAGCCCTAGGGCAGTGGCAGTAATGGTTTGAACCGTAGCGTTCTCCTGGAGTAGCTCCGGCACAATGGCTTTTCCGGCCAGTAAATTGGGGGGAGAGACAAAGTCAAGGTTAAAGTTCAAAAAGATGCGGTACAGCCAAAGACTAATGGGGTTGACCCGATAAATCACCACCTGCGGCACATTCAACAACGCGGTTTCTAGGTTGACCGTGCCCGACTTGGCGATCGCCAGATCTGCGGCGGCCAACACCAGTAACGAGTCATCGGCAAGCGTGACTCTAATGGGGTAGTGCTGCAAAGCAGCCTCAATCGATGGGCGGTACTGCTGTAGAGAAAGCGGCAGCCAAAACCGCGCGTGGGGATAGACCTTGGCAATATTTGTTGCTGCTCCCAAAATCAAGGGCAACAGCGACCGGATTTCCTGCTTGCGGGAGAGGGGCAACAGGGCGATTGCCAACTCCTCTGGGCCAATCCCTAAGGCTTGACGCGCCGCCTCGCGACTGGGGGCAGCAGCAATGCGATCTAACAGCGGATGCCCCACCCACACCACATTGGCACCGTGTTGGCGATAGTATTTGGCTTCCTCTGGGAAAATAGCAATCAGGCGATCGCTGAGGGCAACAATTTGGCGGGTGGTTTTCAGGCTATGGGACCACACCCATTCCTGCGGCGCAATGTAATAGACCATCGGCACCGCAAAGTGTTTACGAATAAACCCTCCCATAGCCATATTGCCGCCAATATAGTCAATCAGGACAACCAGATCGGGGGGATGGCGCTGCAGATAGCGGCGCGCCTTGAGTTGCAGCGCAATGGTCGTTTTCACTAAGGGCAGGGCTTCCAGCAGGCCAACTGAACCAATACCGCCGGTATTAAAGAGCACCGTTGCCCCTGCCGCCGCCATGCGATCGCCCCCCAAGGCAGAAATGCGCAGGGGAATGTTGCGGTCGGCAGCTAAGCGATAGAGAGCCTTGACTAATAATGCCCCCTGTAAATCCCCGGACACCTCACCCGTGCTAATAAACAAATGCGCCATGCCTATCCTTGAAGAATGGGAACCGGTTGACAGAGTTGCGCGGCAAACTCTTGTTCTGCCGTGGCCATTGCCTGCACCGCCGCCGCCATAATCTCTGAGATCGGTACTCCGGCATGGTACTGCCCTAGCCATTGTTGGGCAGTGTTGCCTTGACGCAAAATTTTCTTGATAGGAGCCAAAAAGCAGCTAAACCCCTGCCCCTTGGCGATCGGCCATACCTCCTCAACGAGTTCGGCAATCCAGGCTGCGGCTGTAAGTTGACGACCGTCTTGCCAGTGGGTCAACACCGCCTCGAGGCTGTGGCGAGCCGCTTGCATTTCGTTGGCATCGGCCAGTTGTGCTAGATCCACCCCTTGGCGGTGGAGGTAACTCCCCTGCAGCGGATCCAGCTCCGGCTGCTCCAGCAACTGCAACAAACGCGCTTCTAAAAGGGCAGTAATGGCCAGTAACTCAATGGGATCCGTAACGAGGTCACAAATCCGCAACTCCAGACGGTTGAGATCGTAGGGGCGGCGATCGCCATTGGGGCGCACCGCACTCCAAAGATGGCGCACATTTTGCATTGTGCCCTGCCGCAGTTGGGCTTCGGTCCACGCAATAAAATGGGCATGGCTGCTAAACAGGGGTACATAGGCAGGGGTCTTGGGAAACGTTGCCCAGCGAGTCGAGTGGTAACCAGTCACGTCCCCATCCAAAAAGGGGGAAGATGCACTTAAGGCCAGAAACAGCGCTGCCTCTAAGCGCACTAACCGACAGGCGCGGATCAGCGCGTCTGGGTCCCGCAGGCCAATATTGATATGAACACTGGCCGTCACAACGCGGCTGCCGTAGGTTTGCTCAATGTAGGTGTGGTAAGGATTGTGCGGGTCTGAGCGATAAAACTGCTGACTATCCCCTAAACTCAGGGTACTGCCAGGCACCAGCGTCAACTCCCCTAATGAGTGTAGGTAGGCTCGCAAGCGAAACCGTGGTCGCAATAGATCACACAATGCTTGATCGTAAAGATACACAGGCGGAGTTGTGAATTCGACATTGCGACTGTCCGGCTCCCGCACAAAACCGGGCAACGCTTGGACAATTTGATCCGACAGGCCAATAACCTCTCCTGTTGGGGTACCAGTATAGAGTTCAACCTCAAAGCCCTTGGATAGCATTGTTTCCCCTCAATTAGCACTATCCTAACCCGCTAGGGGCGCACCGGCAGCGATCGCTCAGCCAACGCTGCCTCAAGGGCAGCGGCCATCACCGCAGTGGGAGCCGGTTGGCCAAGCCAGTGCTCAAGAGCTGCCGCCCCCTGGTGCAGCAGCATCGTTAATCCATCAATGGTGTGCAGTTGCCGCGCCATAGCCAATTGCAGCAGCAGGGTAGGGCGAGGTTTATAGATTAAGTCATAGACCACTGCGGTGGCCGGCAATTGTGCTAAATCCTCCGCCGCAAGGGGGGTCGCCTCCCGGTGAGGACTCATGCCAATGGGGGTCGTATTGACCACTAAGCGAATATCCCCGAGACACGAAGTGCGTGCCTCCCACGGCAGCGCCTCTAAAGTGAGATTCGGCCAACTGGCTACAAAGGCTGCCAACCGCTCCGGCTGACGGCCACTCACATAAAGCTGTGAGCACCCTAAATCATGGCAGGCCGCCACCACTGCTCGGGCAGCACCGCCATAGCCTAAAACCAGTACCGCCGTGTCTGACCAGTTCCAAAGGAGCGATCGCAGCGGCGCTAAAAACCCATGCACATCTGTGTTGGTACCTACCCACCCTTGGTCACTGCGATAGACCGTGTTCACCGCCCCTACCTGCTGCGCCAAGTCACTAATGGCAGCCAAGTGAGGCACAATGGCCTCTTTGTGGGGAATGGTAACATTAAAGCCCACTACCCTCAGTGCCGCCAACCCCGCTATGGCCGCCTCCAAATCGCTGGCCTTGACCGCAAAGGGCACATAGACATAATCCAGCCCTAAGTATTCCAGTGCGGCATTGTGCATAGCTGGCGAGAGGGTATGGGAAATGGGGTCGCCAATCACCCCCAAGAGCTGGGTATTGCCGGAAATGGCAACCATCAAGACTTAGACCGCTTCGTGGTCTTTTTCGCTGGTGCGGATACGGATCACCTGCTCCACTGGGGTGACAAAGATTTTGCCGTCGCCAATTTCCCCCGTCCGTGCGGCTTCAATGATTTTGGCAACCACCATATCCACTTGGGTATCTTCGACAACAATTTCTACTTTTAACTTTTGTAAAAACTCCACCGTATATTCTGAGCCACGGTAGCGTTCCGTCTGCCCCTTTTGGCGTCCAAAGCCCCGTACCTCCGAGACCGTCATTCCCACAATTCCAGCATTCACTAGGGCAATCTTTACTTCATCAAGCTTAAAGGGACGAATAATTGCTTCTACCTTTTTCAAAGTAAACTCCTTACCTATGGCCGTCAAACTAAGGTTCTCTCTCTATTTAGCACTGGCTAGAGACGATAACGTGTAGCAATAGCTACATTATCTTCCATCCCAGACACAGGGACACTTTAACTCTAGGATTGATAATAAAAAATCAACTAGCAGGAGGAACACCCATGGGGTGGCAGCGACCCGATGGCCGAGACCCACAGGAGTTGCGATCGCACCGCTTTCAACGGCACTTCACATCGGGTATGGCTGGAAGCCCCGTACTTCAGTGCGGGGAGGAAAGCTCCTTTAGCAACTTTAGTTGCCTTAGGTTATAATTGTACTGCGGACACCAGAAACGGTTGTTTAAGGCACTGGTAACGGTCGATTGGGGGTGTTGTAAACCACCCCAGAGGCTCGTGGTTGGCTTGC
>NZ_JAKLTV010000029.1:0-6681 GCF_022698185.1 Synechococcus sp. PCC 6717
AAGGATGCTACGCAACGGGCTGAAGCCGCGATGCTTCGCTTTTCCCTTGAGCTGTCACMCACAACTTAATGCGGGTGGGGGCAGTCAAAGACCCCCTACTCACCTCAAGCATTTCTGCTATTGGGACTACGTTTATGTTTCGGTTCGTGGTTTCGCGCTTTTCAACACTAGCCAATTCTATACGCTCAACATCCTGCCATTGCTTGCAGTGGTTTAGGCTTGCCGCCAAAGCGGTAGTGACTTACTTGCCGGGATCTCTCCGTACTAGGATGTTTCTTCGCGTAGTTGATACGCCTACTTTCCACGTCTCTAGTTTAACACATAGAGAGGGCTAAAGCCCCCTGAGTTGGCTGTATCCCCTCGCTAAAGCGGAGGGGTTTTAGCCCGCCCACATCACTCCTATAAGCATTCAACGCGATGCACCTTGAACAGTGGCCTCCCCCTCGGTAGCGTCTAAGGTGATGTAGCGGATGCTGTGCTGAACATGGGGCGTTGTAGCAATAGGGTATGATTGTAAGATTGACGGTCTGCTACCCCTGCCTAGGAGTACGCTTAGAAACTCCAGAGATGAGGGGGCAAGTGCCTAAAATGCCAACCCTTGAAACTGTAATTTAGCATGACTACCCCTTTACTCCTACGTGCTGCCCGCGGTGAACGTGTTGAGCGTCCACCCATTTGGTTGATGCGCCAAGCAGGACGCTACATGAAGGTCTATCGTGACTTGCGCGATCGCCACCCCTCCTTTCGTGAGCGATCCGAAATTCCTGAACTTGCTATCGAAATTTCCCTTCAGCCCTTCCGTGCCTTTGCACCGGATGGAGTTATCCTGTTTTCCGATATTTTGACACCGCTGCCGGGTATTGGCATTCCCTTTGATATTATCGAGAGTAAAGGCCCAATTATTGATCCGCCAATTCGCACCCTTGAGCAGGTGCAGCACTTGCATCCCCTTGAACCCGAAGCCGCCTGCCCCTTCATTCGCCCAATTCTATCCACCTTGCGCCAAGAGGTCGGCGATCGCGCCACGGTATTAGGCTTTGCGGGCGCCCCTTGGACCCTTGCAGCTTACGCCATTGAGGGCAAAAGCTCCAAAGACTACATCGAAATTAAGACCATGGCATACCGGGAGCCAGACCTGCTGCACAAGTTCCTGAGCCATTTAGCCACTGCCATTGCCGACTATCTGTGCTATCAAATCGATTGTGGTGCCCAAGTCGTTCAGCTCTTTGATTCGTGGGCGGGGCAACTGAGTCGCCAAGATTATGATACCTTTGCCCTACCGTACCAAAAACAGGTCGTACAGCAGGTGAAAGCAGTCTATCCTGACGTGCCAATGATTCTTTATATCAATGGCAGCGCCGCAGTCGTGGATCGGATGGCAGCGACAGGGGTAGATATTGTCAGCCTTGACTGGACCGTAGATATTGGTACCATTCGCCAGCAGTTTCCCGCCAGTGTGGGGCTTCAGGGGAATCTGGATCCGGTTTTGCTCTTTGCCCCCCAAGCGGTGCTGAAGGAGCGTGCCCTAGCGATTATTGAGGCTGGCCGCAGGGGGTCGTATATCTTTAACCTTGGGCATGGCGTGCTACAAGGAACACCGGAAGAAAATGTAGCCTATCTGTTTGATCTCGTTAAGTCCCTCGGCTAATGCGCATTCTGATTACTGGGGCAAGTGGCTGTATTGGCCAGTACATTACTGAGGCACTGATCACCCAGACAGAGCACGAACTGTTTCTGTTTGTGCGGACTCCTAGCAAGCTGACCGTTGATCCTCAGCAGCGCCAAGGGGTACACCTTGTGCAAGGGGATCTCCGAGATTTATCCCCCCTGCAGGATCTGTTGCCAACCCTTGATGTGGTGATTCTCACCGCTGCGGCTTGGGGAGGCAAGAATGCCATGGCCATTAATTTTGAGCAAACCTGCGCACTCCTGCAACAATTAGACCCCCAGCGCTGCCAGCGGGTCTTTTACTTCTCCACAGCCAGTATCCTGACTCGGCAGATGACCCCGCTACCGGAAGCGGCTACCCTAGGAACTGCTTACATTCGCTCGAAGTACCAGTGCTTGCAGGCGATAGAAAAGCTGCCCGTGGGCGATCGGGTTGTGGAGTTATTTCCGACAATGGTCTTTGGCGGCGGTATAGATGGTAAACGCCCCTCCTTTATTACTAAAGGCATGCAGCAAGTATTAAAGTGGCTATGGCTTGCGCGCTTTTTTCGGGTTGAGGCCAGTTTTCACTTTGTCCATGCCCGGGATATTAGCCAAGTTGTGCTTTACCTCATCGAGCATCCTGAGTATCCTGTGCCCCGCCGTGTTGCCCTAGGCAACCCCGCAATTACCGTGAACGACCTATTGACTCAGCTTTGCCAAGGGCGTAACTTGCGTTGGTATGGCCTGATTCCCCTTACCCCTGCCCTTGTTAATATCTTTATTAAGCTTTTCCGGATTCAAATGTCACCGTGGGATTACTTTTGCCTGAACTACCGTAACTTTACCTACGATACTATTCTGAACCCTCAGCAACTGGGTCTGACTCCCTACTGTGGGACGGTGGCGGATTTGCTGCGGTGTCATCGCTAGCAATGGCTGGTATTTGGCTACTGAAATCGGAACCAACGGTTTTTTCGTGGGATGACCTGAAAGCAGCTCCGAACCAAACCACCTGCTGGGAAGGGGTACGGAACTACCAAGCGCGTAACTTTCTGCGGGATCAAATGGCGGTGGGCGATCGCGTGCTGTTTTATCACAGTAATGCCAATCCTCCGGCCATTATGGGGATTGCCGCCGTTGTCAAGGCCGCCTACCCTGACCATTTTGCTTGGGATCCCCAAAGTAAGTATTTTGACCCCAAAAGTACCCCTGATATGCCGCGGTGGTTCATGGTAGATATTCAATACCGCCGTGATCTTGATCCTCCCGTTACCTTGCCAGAACTCCGGCGCACCAAGGGCTTAGAAACGATGCTCCTCCTACAAAAAGGGTGTCGCCTTTCGGTGCAACCGGTCACCGAGGCGCAATGGCAACTTATCCTAGACTTGAGATACTGAGGGAGGCCAACATAACAAAGGTTGTGGCTCCAGTATCGGTTACCCGCCCTCCCCCTCCTCCATGCGTGAAGGGTACACTGAGGAAAACACTACTATTGGCTGATTGTCTTCTGGTACATATAACCATGAAAAAGCGTTGGCGCATTTTAAACTCTTTCTTGGCAACTGTGTTAATCGTGGTGCTGGTGGCGCACCTTGTTCTTGACAGTGGCGCAGCGTGGGCAGCGCGCAGTGGCGGTCGCATTGGCGGTGGCTCGTTTAGCCGTCCGGCACCCACCCGTTCCTATCGCAGTGCCCCCCGCAGTGACTATCGTTATTCCCAGCCGGTCTATGGCGGTGGGTTTGGCTTTCCGTTTTTAATTCCCTTCTTTKGCTTTGGTGGTGGCTTTGGCGGCCTATTCACTATTATTTTGCTTGGTGTCGTTGCCAATTTCTTGGTTTCAGCATTTCGACAGTTTCGGGCAGCGGGGGAAGACGAGCAGATCGATAATCCTGTGGTGTCGGTGCATACGCTTCATGTTGGCTTGCTTGCTCAAGCCCGGGAACTGCAAAACGACTTAAACAAGCTTGCCTTAAGTGCTGACACCCAAACGCCAGCGGGGTTAGCAAACGTTCTGCAGGAGGCAACCCTTGCGCTCCTCCGCCATCCTGAGTATTGGGTCTATGCCGATGCCAGTTGCCAAGATACACGCTTGCTACAGGCGGAAACGATCTTTAACCAACGGGCGCTGAGCGAACGCAGCAAGCTCACGGCAGAAACCCTCTCGAACTATCGCCAAACGATTCAACAGCGAGACATTGCCCCTACCACCACCCAAGAGGTTGGCGACTATATTGTGGTCACCCTCATTGTTGCGGCTACGGGCAAGCTAGCGCTACCCACGATCAACAACGATTTGGATTTGCGGCACGTGCTGCAAGGGCTAGGGGGAATTGGAAGCGATCGCCTACTGGCGGTCGAGATCCYGTGGCAACCCCAAGCGATTGGCGATACCCTCACCGCTGATGAACTGCTACTGGCCTATCCGACCTTGAAGCATCTCTAGCACATACCCTCGCGAGTAACACTGCCCTTACAATCAATACCCCCACCTAGTTTTCAGGGACAGCCTCACTGGGAACAGGCTCTGGCGGTACGGTGGGCGGGGTCGCGCTGGCCTCTAGGCTAGGGCTGGGAGGAGGTGGCTCAGTGGCTGTTGGGGTTGGCGATGGTAATTCTGGCTCAGGTGCCGTATCTGGAGAGGCTGTTGGTTCAGGGCTTGAGACGGCGGTCTCAGGGACAGTTGGCGGGGGAGCCTCCCACCATGACTCGGCAGGGGTCTGCTGTTCCTGCCGCCGCGATCGCACGGCAAGTTCGTACTCCCACTGCCAAATTTTGTTCTGCGCCTCGCGGTAAAGATAACGATCCCACTTGATTTGGGCGGCGGTTGTAATAGCCTCCTCTAATTTCCCTTCGCGGGCAAGGGTAATAGCGCGATCTAGTATTGGCCGATCCACTAACTCTTCGAGTTTGATTTGCCAATCCTGACGATGCTGCTGCGCGATCGCCAACAGGGCAGCATTCGCGGGCAAGCGCTCAACAATTTGAATAGCAGCGGCATACTCTTTTTGTTCGGCAAGGGCGATTGCCGCGTTGAGGATGGGTTGCTCGTCAATGGTACGCAAGTCCCGCCGCCATTGGGCAATTAAGCCTTGGGCTTGGGGTCGTTTAGGCTGCCCAAGGGGAATCTGCTGAGCCTGTTGAATAGCGAGTTCATAGCCCCAGCGCCAGTGACTGCTAGCGAACCATGTGGACAGTTGTAATTGACTAGCACTCTGAAGCTGCTGCTGCCATTGTGCTAGGTACTCCCGCGCTGCCCCATAAAAGGGATCATTGGCAGGAATTTGCTGCACCCGGGCGATCGCCTCCCAGTAGCCTAGAACGGTGTCTTGTGCTGCGAGTGCCTTGGCCTGACCAAGAATGACAATGGGGCGATCGTGATAGGACACATCAAGGGCTGGGGCAATTTTTTCAATGAGGGCAAGAGCACCGACCGTATCCCCATTGTTCAACCGCTCCTGCGCATACTCAAACACTTCAGGAATCCAGCGGCGAATGTCTGCCTGTGCCTCCCCATAGACAACGGCATTCCGGGGAATACTCAGGGCGAGCATCACTGCTTCTGCCAACTCGTTTGCCGTTAGCCACCCTGCCAGATCCCTAGCCTGCACTAGGGTTCCCCATGCATCCTGCTCTTGGGAAATGCGGGTTGAGAGTTTTTGTGCCTGCTCCTGCCAATAATCGGTACCAAGCTGATTCATTAACTTCACTTGTAGCAGTGCCAACCCCCAATCTTGCTGCCGGATAGCCGCTTCCGCCGCACTCAAGAGGTTGCCCCCCTCACCTATATTTGTTGCCGTCAGTAGCTCTTGGGCTTGGTCGTAAGCAATCGCTGTCTTAGGAATTTTTTGTAAGAGCATGGTGGCCAACTCAATATTGCCTTGGCTGAGTTGCTGCCGCGCAATGACCAACAGTGCCAACGACCACTCATCCACCCGCCGCTTCGCTTGGGGAAACAGGGGATGATCCGTCGGCCACTGACTCACGGTTTCAATGGCTTGAGCCAAGGAAGGCAAGTTGCCGTTACGGGCTGCTTGATCAGCACAGTAAAGGCGATCGCCATCACTTGTCAGCAGCGACAGATGACGACAATCCGGCAGTGGTGGTAACAGCAGAATCCACGAACTTGCGGTGATCACTGTTGCACCAGCCATCAAAAAGGGAATGAGCCATGGCCACCCCTCATACTGTAAAAGGTGCTGTTGCAGGTGTTGCCAGCGCAAGAGTAGGGAACCCGGTGCGGCGATCGCCAAGTCCGAAGTTTTAGGAGCACGCCGGAACCACTTTTGCCAAAACTGCGTTGCTTTCATTGGATTCCGAGGCTCCTCATCACCGTGAATAACCCTGTCCGCGACCTAAAAATTTTGCCTACCATTGTAGGGGAATTGCCACCCCGAATCAGTGACGTATTGGGCAAGAGCCACAAACGCATTTTGCACCACGAATTCTTTTGCCCTTTTGCCGACATCTAGTGCTATACTAGTAAAGCTTAACGGGGCGTAGCGCAGCTTGGTAGCGCACCACTTTGGGGTAGTGGGGGTCGTGGGTTCAAATCCCGCCGCTCCGATCAGGGTTTCAAGGCTATAACCCAGTGAACTACCGCTATTGAACCAAGAATTACAATAGCGGCTTCCTACCCAACAGATTGCCCAATCGTAAATTTCTTGCGGCCTCTATGACTAGGTCTTACATCTGGGCGATAGGCGTTGCCCCGCGTCCCGCAGGTCAAAAGGCGTAGTCCCTCCTCTCTGAGGTTGATAGCTGCATTGGTGTTGCTGAATGTGGCTATGAATTCCCTCATCCCCAACCCTTCTTCCTAAGGAGAAGCGATTATCTTAAAAGTCAAGCAAATGATGATGCTGGAACAGCCGATTGACTCCCATCTGAGTTGGACGGCTGCCAGTCCGTACCATGGTTGAGCATGGCATTGAGAATTGTTAATAGCTTATGCATACAAGCCACCAACGGCCCAAGCACATAGAAGGGGGCTTCAGAGCACTCCTCCATTTGTTTACGCACATTGAATTCAATTTG
>NZ_JAKLTV010000003.1:0-185516 GCF_022698185.1 Synechococcus sp. PCC 6717
ACGATCTTGATGCGTTGGTATGGTCGGGTGCAATCCCTGTAAACTACTCCCAGCTAAAGCAGGGAGCTTTTAGTAGCCCTGCAGTTAGCAAGCCAACCGCGAGCCTCTGGGGTGGTTTACAACACCCCCAATCGACCGTTACCAGTGCCTTGAACAACCGTTTCTGGTGTCCGCAGTATAATTATAACCTAAAACAACTGAAGTTGCTAAAGGAGCTTTCCTCCCCGCACTGAAGTACGGGGCTTCCAGCCCTACCCGATGTGAACCACACTGTTTCCGAGCGCATCGTTGAAAGCGCAACGTCTCTTTCTGCCAGCATTGCACTAGAGGATTTAACAGGGATTCGAGAACGCACACACCAGCAACCTCGCACCAAAACTGAGCGGAGACGCAGTAACAGTTATGCGGACAGTGTCGATGCCTTCACCCTTTAAGGGGCATGGAAGTCCGCATCCTCTCAGTTCTGTGGGTAAAAGTTAACGTCTTCTTCCATTGCGTTCCCAGAGCTTCCCGCTATGGTGGAAATGATATTTGCCACTGCAAGCGCAGGACGAATTTATGTCACAGCAAGATTTTGGACTCATTGGCCTCGCTGTTATGGGGGAAAACCTTGCCCTCAACGTCGAACGCAATGGTTTTTCAGTGGCCGTTTACAATCGTACCCCTGCCCGTACGGAGGCGTTTATGGCCGAACGCGCTGTTGGCCGTAAATTTAAGGCGACCTATACTCTCGAAGAATTTGTAGCCTCTCTATCTCGGCCGCGGCGAATTCTGGCCATGGTGAAAGCAGGACAGCCGGTGGATGATCTCATTGCCCAACTCAAGCCCCTCCTTGAACCCGGAGACATTCTGATTGATGGGGGTAACTCGCTCTACACCGATACTGAGCGGCGAGTTGCTGAACTAGAAGCTGCAGGTCTGTGCTTTGTTGGTATGGGGGTGAGTGGCGGTGAAGAAGGGGCGCTCAATGGCCCTAGCCTCATGCCCGGAGGGAGTATCGATGCCTACAAGGCATTGGAGCCCATTTTGACGAAAATTGCGGCGCAAGTGGATGATGGCCCCTGCGTGACCTACATTGGGCCTGGGGGAGCAGGTCACTATGTGAAGATGGTGCACAATGGCATTGAGTATGGCGATATGCAACTCATTGCCGAAGCCTACGACCTCCTTAAGAATGTGCTGGGGCTGAATCATCAGCAACTCCACGAGGTGTTTAAGGAATGGAACGGCACTCCGGAACTCAATTCGTTTTTAATTGAAATTACTAGCCAGATTTTTACCTATATTGACCCTGAGACTCAACTGCCCTTGGTGGACGTGATTGTGGATGCGGCTGGTCAAAAGGGGACGGGTCGCTGGACGGTGGAAACGGCTCTTGATATGGGGGTGGCTATTCCAACGATCACTGCAGCGGTCAATGCCCGCATTATGTCGTCAATCAAGGCGGAGCGACTGGCCGCAGCACAACAGCTTCCAGGACCAAGCGCTAGCTTTAGTGGCGATGTGAATGCGTTTATTGATAAGATTCGCGATGCTCTCTACTGCTCAAAGATCTGCTCCTATGCTCAAGGGATGGCACTGATTGCCAAAGCCTCGCGGGAGTTGTTTGACAACCGCTTGAATTTGGGTGAAATTGCCCGCATCTGGAAAGGAGGCTGCATTATTCGCGCTGGTTTTCTGAACAAAATTAAGCAGGCCTATGATGAAAACCCTGATCTGCCAAACCTATTGCTGGCACCGGAGTTTAAGCAAACTATTCTGGATAAACAGGCAGCTTGGCGGGAGGTGATGCTGGAGGCTACTCGTTTAGGTATTGCTGCTCCAGCCTTTGGTGCGTCTTTAGAGTATTTTGATAGTTATCGGCGCGATCGCCTGCCGCAAAATTTGACCCAAGCGCAGCGCGACTTTTTTGGTGCCCACACCTACGAGCGCCTTGATAAGCCCGGCACATTTCACACCGAATGGGTGCCGATTCAAGAGTCTGCGCCTGTAACGCGCTAGGCTAAGATCATTGAGGGGAGTTGTTGGCCATTGCATCCGTTTGTTCGGCTACTACATCACACTCAACGCTATCGGCGACAGGTTGGGCTGGCCTCCCTGTATTCTATTCTTAACAAAATTTTTGATTTAGCTCCTCCGGTTCTCATTGGGATTGCGGTGGACTTGGTGGTGCAGCGGCAAGATTCCCTGTTTGCCCGCTGGGGTCTTGTGTCTTTTGAGCACCAACTCCTTGCTCTTGCCCTGATTTCCTTTATTATTTGGAGCCTTGAGTCGCTGTTTGAGTATGCCTATGCGCGGGCATGGCGCAATTTGGCACAGCAGATTCAGCACGATTTGCGCCTAGAAACCTACGCCCGTGTCCAAGAGATGGATATGGCGTTTTTTGAGGCCCACAGTAGTGGGCTACTCTTGGCGATTCTCAATGATGACATTAATCAGTTGGAACGCTTCCTTGATGGCGGGGCAAATGAAATCTTACAAGTGACGACCACTGTTATTGCCATTGGTGGGATTTTCGTTGTGCTGGCACCGACGGTGGCGTTTTGGGGGATGCTGCCGATGCCGTTTATCCTGTGGGGTTCGCTGGTATTTCAGCGGCGTTTAGCGCCGCGCTATGCGGATGTGCGCGAAAAGGCGGGGCGACTCAACGAACGCTTAGCAAATAATATTACCGGCATTCAAACCATTAAAAGTTTCACGGCTGAGCGCTATGAGCTGGAGCGACTGCGTATTGACAGTGATGCCTACCGGCAGAGTAACCGCCGTGCCATTCGCCTTAGTGCTGCCTATATTCCCCTGATTCGATTTGTGATTTTGTTTGGTTTTACGGGAACGCTAGTGCTGGGGGGCTTTGCGGCGTTTAACGGCCATCTTGATGTAGGGGCTTACAGTACGATGGTGTACCTGATTCAGCGCTTGCTGTGGCCTTTGACGCGTCTAGGGGAAACGCTGGATCAGTATCAGCGGGCGATGGCTTCTACGCAGCGGGTGTTGAATTTACTGGAGACCCCTATTGCCATTCGGACGGGCGATCGCCCCCTAGACCCATCTCGGGTGAAGGGAGAGGTGGCCTTTAGGGATGTAAGCTTTGCCTATGCTGGGCGCTCTGCTGTGCTCAAACATATTAACCTGACGATTCCCGCTGGGCAGACTGTGGCCATTGTTGGCTCCACTGGCTCTGGCAAAAGTACACTGGTGAAGTTGCTCCTGCGCTTTTACGAGGTGCAGCAGGGGTGTGTGTGTATTGATGGTATTGACATTCGCGAGTATCGCTTGCAGGATTTGCGAGCCGCTATTGGTTGGGTAAGTCAGGATGTGTTTTTGTTCCATGGCACTGTTTTTGAAAATATTGCCTACGGCACCTTTGATGCCACACTGACGGAGGTCATCCAAGCCGCCAAGATGGCGGAGGCGCACGAGTTTATTGAGCAATTGCCGCAAGGGTATGACACGGTGGTGGGGGAGCGGGGGCAAAAACTCTCTGGGGGGCAACGTCAACGGTTGGCGATCGCCCGTGCCATTCTCAAGGATCCGCCTATTCTGGTGTTGGATGAGGCCACCTCAGCCGTGGATAACGAAACCGAAGCGGCGATTCAACGCTCCCTTGCCCACATTACTGAGCACCGCACGACGATCGCGATCGCCCATCGGCTCTCAACGATTCGCCATGCCAACTGTATTTACGTGATGGAACAGGGGAATATTGTCGAGCAGGGCACCCACGAAGCGCTACTTGCTCAGGAAGGACTGTACTACAGCCTTTGGCAATTGCAAACTGGGCAACTGATTTCGTAACTGATTGATTAGCGTGCAAAAAAGCCAACCACAATCAGGGGAATAAAAATTCCCAAGGCAACAATGAATAGAAGGGTTTCCGGTTCAATGTTAATGATAGCAGGTTGGCCGCTTTTTTTCGGAGGCTCAGAATTGGTCATGGTGTGATACCCGTGGTCTAGCTTCAGCGTAGCAAATCATGGTATTGCCCTATACCTTCTTAGGGCACCGAGAGAATCAGCTATGATACAAACAAGCCTTTGATGCGCTGCTCCTCCTCATTGTGGCTGAGTGCTTATGCAGTGTCCTTTTTGCAACCATACCGATAGTCGTGTGCTAGAGTCCCGTTCCGCAGAAAGTGGGCAAAGTATCCGGCGGCGACGGGAGTGTCTAGAATGTGGGCGACGCTTTACCACCTACGAGCGGATTGAATTTGTCCCTATTATTGTCATTAAGCGGGATGGCAATCGTGAATCGTTTGATCGCTCGAAGCTATTGCGGGGGATCATGACCGCCTGTGGTAAAACCAATGTCCCACAACAGCAAATTGAAGCCCTCGTGGACGATATTGAGGCGGACTTGCAATTGCGATCGCGGCGCGAAGTGAGCAGTAGCGAACTCGGAGAAGCGACTCTCCAGCGTCTGCGACAGATTAGTGAAGTCGCTTACGTACGGTTTGCCTCGGTCTATCGTCAATTTCAAGGCATTAGTGATTTTGTCGAAGAGTTAGCCCACTTGCAGCAAAGTTCTCCCGAGTTGCCAGCCCTTGTGCAGCGCTGAGTGCGCCTACCAAAAATCCGTCGCAGTGCTCTGCCTATACTGCGTTGGGCGAGCAGTACCTGATAGGAGCTTAACTTCAGATTGTTTGTGTATGGGCGGTGAGGGACTCGAACCCCCGACAGCCTCGGTGTAAACGAGATACTCTACCAACTGAGTTAACCGCCCACATTGCTGCGGCTTTTTATTCTAACAGAGGCGTTGACTGCAATGCTATAGCCGCCAATAACTTGTACTGGAGCGAAGCTATGAACGTGGTGGCAAAAGGGTCGCTGTTTCACGGCTTTGCGTCAGCGTGAGCGGGTCGATAAGAGATTCAATTTGCGGGGGGGTATCAACATCAATCCAAGCAATATAGGGAATTTGGCGATCGCGAGCGTAGGAACGGATTTGTTCTGGCGCAAGTTCCAAAAGAGCCAGCTCCACTCGGGTTGAGCCATCGAGTCGCAGGGTTTGGGCATGCTGAAGGGCAGCCCCTAAGGCAGCAGGATTCAGAGGGACGACTAGCCACTGACTGCGAGCCGCCAGTAAAGAGGCCGGAGGACTAGCGATCGCCTGTAGCAATTGTTCAACGTTAAAAACAAAGCCAATGCCAGGTAGAGCCGTCCCATCAGGATGATACACGCTGAGAAGTTGATCGTAGCGCCCTCCCTGACCCACCAAGCGCAGTTCTGTTTCGGTGGCAACTAAGACTTCAAAAACAATCCCCGTATAGTAGTTAAAGGATTGAATTAAACTGAGGTCAAGCGTGACCGTGAGGCGATCGCCCACCAGTTCCAAAAGTTGCCGGAGAGCTTGAAAACGCTGATGGATCTCTGCGGACACGCGCCACCTCTCTAATTCATCTTCAACGTCTCTGAGGGAACCCCGCAGATCAAAGAGTTGACAGGCGCGCTCTGCCCAAGGTGACGGCAACTGTTGCAAACTAACACGGTCTAAACTAGCCAAACATTGCCGCACCACGTTTTGCAACTCAGTCGGAAATTCTGCCAATAATAGCTGTGTTAACTGAGCATCACCGACCATCAGATAAGCATTGTCAACCCCAAGCGCACTCAGGCACTCCTGCACCAACCAAAGAATTTCAGCATCCGCTGCTAGGCCGGTTGCCCCCAACAGTTCAACCCCAGCCTGAAAAAATTCTTGCTGACTGCCTAAGTCCCCTGCGGTGGACCCCCCCATAGCCGAACGCCGAAAGACATTGGTTTTGTAGTACAAGCGTTGGGGCAGCTGCATTCCTGCCATCCGAGTCACTGCCGCCCGGGCGATGGAGGCGGTTAGCTCTGGACGCAAACCAAGGAGTTCATCACTCCCTGAGTGCACCTGAATGACGGTTTCCGGCTTGAGTGCGCCCCCAGCAGTTAAGGTCGCCAAGGTTTCAATAGTTGGGGTAATAATTTCTTGGTAACTCCAGCTTTGAAAAACGCGCTCTAGGCGGTGCTCCAGCCAGCGCTGACGAGCAACATCCAACGGCAAAATATCACGGGCACCACAGGCCGGTTGATACACCATAGCAGGCTACTTCTTCCCAAAAAGACCACCAAAGAAGCCACCCTTTTTATCTCGCCCCTCCTTACCTTGTGGCGGCTGCGTATTTTTYTGCTGTGCCTTGCGCTCCTTTTTGGCAAGGATTTCCATGCCTTGAATGGCAACAATTTCTTGGGGGTTCAGCTTGAGGGCTTGGTTGAAATGTATCTTTGCCATACTATTTTGACCCTGCTGCAAGTACACCTTCCCCAGTAAAGCATTGCAACGGGCACTGCGGGGGTCAATTTTCAGAGCATCCTTAAGCTCCTTAATAGCCTCTAGATAAACGCCTTTATTGAGTAATTCCTCAGCACGGCGATAGTATTGCTCGGTATATTGGTCAGTCTTGGACGGCTCCGGCGTAGCAGCCACTACAGGCTCTGATGCTGGGCGAACCTGAGTATCAGCCATTGTTTGGCGGGTCGCCGGTGGGGCAGCACTAACTGGGGCGGCTGCTTTCCCCCCCGAGGATCGCCACAGATAAATCAGATTGAGTTCACTAATTTGTTCACTGACGGTCAGGGCATTGGCCAGATCGCTGTATTGCTCCTTAGCCAATTTTTCCAGAGCTTGTTGGTAGGCTTCCTCAACATTCGTAGCGTTAAACAGGTCTTCAGCCAAACTGAAAGTTGGCTCGGGCACCATATTGGCAGATACTAGCTGCTTTTCAAGTAACCGCAGAATAACCTGATACTCTTCCCGTTCTTTATCTTGAGAGAGAATTTCGTAAGCTGGGTTGACGAATTTAGAGAGCAAGTCACTGGCTAATTTCTTCCCCGATTCTTCATCACGGCTGTCCGGGTGCAGGGCTTTGGCAATTTTGAGGTACCGCTTACGAATCTCTCCGGGCTGTGCCGATAAAGGAATGCCAAGGGCAGCGTGCAAATCACGTTTGGAGTTGAAGCGACCAAGACCGTGATTAATCTCAAAGGCCATATCCGTTGAAGACCGCGTAGAGGGCAAAATACTCTATGATTATATCCCCTTATATCCCTTGCCGTTGGCTGAGCCAGAAAACCCATTGAGAACGTCGTTTTCCTCTGGGTCTATGGAATCAGGGTGCGCAGTACTTGAATAATATAATCCTGCTGCTCAACCGTTAACCCATAGTACAGCGGTAAACTGATGGCTTCGCGGTAATAGGCTTCAGCGGCGGGGAACTCTCCCCAGCGAAAGCCAAGCTGCTGATAGTAGGGCTGGGTATGGACAGGGATGTAATGCAGGTTCACACCAATTCCGGCAGCGCGAAGTGCCTCAAACACCTCACGGTGAGAGCATCCTATCTGATCCAGCTTGAGGCGAATAATGTACAGGTGCCAGCTAGAGGCAGTATCCCCATGCTGGGCAGGGAGCGTCAGGTCATCGTTACTTTACTTTTACTTTTACTTTTATAGTAGTGATGTGGGCGGGCTAAAACCCCTCCGCTTTAGCGAGGGGATACAGCCAACTCAGGGGGCTTTAGCCCTCTCTATGCGTTAAACTAGAGACGTGGAAAGTAGGCGTATCAACTACGCGAAGAAACATCCTAGTACGGAGAAATCCCGGCAAGTAAGTCACTACCGCTTTGGCGGCAAGCCTAAACCACTGCAAGCAATGGCAGGATGTTGAGCGTATCGAATTGGCTAGTGTTGAAAAGCGCGAAACCACAAACCGAAACATAAACGTAGTCCCAATAGCAGGAATGCTTGAGGTGAGTAGGGGGTCTTTGACTGCTCCCACCCGCATTAAGTTGTGGGTGACAGCTCAAGGGAAAAGCGAAGCAACGCGGCTTCAGCCCGTTGCGTAGCATCCTTTGGGAATCTCCTCTCTTTCAAGGAGGAGAGAAGTCAAGATGAGCTATTTCGCGATTATTGCGGATTTTCACCTCGCTTAGGGACACAATAGGAGAAGGGGGTCGGAGGACTTTGCTAGAATCAGTCAGAAGGTCGTTCCCCCTTCAGCGGCAAACTATCCAAGTCGATACTTCAACGAGGCCGGGTTTCTATGCATTTGAGTGAGCTCACCCATCCTAACCAGTTGCACGGGTTATCCATTGCTCAGTTGAGTCAAATTGCAGCACAGATCCGCGATAAGCATCTGGAAACGGTGGCGGCAACGGGAGGGCATCTGGGGCCGGGCTTAGGTGTGGTGGAGTTGACCCTAGCTCTGTACCAAACCCTTGATCTAGAGCAAGATCGGGTGATTTGGGATGTTGGCCACCAAGCCTATCCCCACAAAATGTTGACGGGTCGCTATAACAACTTTCATACGCTGCGCCAAAAGGGTGGGATTGCGGGCTACTTAAATCTACGGGAGAGTCCCTTTGACCATTTTGGTGCCGGCCATGCCTCGACGAGTATCTCAGCAGCATTGGGGATGGCGATCGCCCGAGACCTTAAGGGAGAGCACTTTAAGGTGGTGGCCATCATTGGCGATGGGGCTTTGACGGGTGGCATGGCGCTAGAAGCCATTAACCATGCCGGGCACCTTCCAGACACCAACCTCATGGTGGTTCTTAACGACAACGAAATGTCGATTTCTCCCAACGTGGGGGCCATTCCCCGCTACTTAAACAAGATTCGCCTGTCCCCCCAAGTCCAATTCATTGCCGATAACCTTGAGGAACAATTTAAGCACATTCCCTTTCTTGGGGAAAACCTCACCCCGGAAATGCACCGCATTAAGGAAGGTATGAAACGGTTAGCCGTACCCAAGGTTGGAGCGGTGTTTGAAGAACTCGGCTTTACCTACGTCGGGCCAGTGGATGGCCATAACCTCGAAGAGTTGATTGCCACCTTCCAGCACGCCCACACCATTAGCGGGCCGGTCTTGGTTCATGTGGCAACGATTAAAGGCAAAGGCTATGCGATCGCCGAAAACGATCAAGTGGGCTACCATGCCCAAAACCCCTTTGATTTGGTGACCGGCAAAGCCAAACCCTCCAGCAAGCCCAAGCCCCCCAGCTACTCGAAGGTTTTTGGTGAAACCCTCACTAAATTGGCCGAAAATGACCCGCGCATTATTGGTATTACTGCTGCCATGGCCACAGGCACCGGTCTAGATATTTTGCAAAAGCGGCTGCCGAAACAATACATTGACGTTGGCATTGCTGAGCAGCACGCGGTCACAATGGCTGCTGGCCTCGCCACCCAAGGAATGCGCCCTGTAGCCACAATTTACTCCACATTTTTACAACGTGCCTACGACCAAATTGTTCACGATGTCTGCATCCAGAGCCTGCCGGTCTTTTTCTGCATGGATCGCGCCGGTATTGTGGGGGCTGATGGGCCGACTCACCAAGGAATGTACGACATTGCCTACCTCCGCTGCCTGCCCAATATGGTGCTAATGGCTCCCAAAGATGAAGCTGAACTCCAACAAATGCTGGTGACCGGCATTAATTACACCGCTGGCCCCATTGCCCTGCGTTATCCGCGGGGAAATGGCCACGGTGTTGCCCTGATGGAGGAAGGCTGGGAGCCGTTGCCCATCGGCAAAGGGGAACTCCTGCGCCAAGGGGAGGATCTGGTGCTGGTTGCCTACGGTTCCATGGTCTATCCAGCCCTGCAGGTCGCGGAAATCCTCAAAGAACATGGTATGCGTGCCGCGGTAATCAATGCACGCTTTGCCAAACCGCTCGACACAGAGTTAATTATTCCTTTAGCCAAACAAACGGGTCGAGTGGTTACCCTCGAAGAAGGTTGCCTGATGGGAGGATTTGGTTCAGCGGTTTTAGAAGCATTGCAGGACGCAGACGTTCTTGTACCTGTGCTGCGTTTAGGCGTTCCAGATATTTTGGTGGAGCACGCCACACCAGATGAGTCTAAAGCGGATCTTGGCCTAACGCCGCCCCAGATGGCAGAGACTATTATGGCTAAATTTGCTGTGCCTCAACCTACGGTAGCCGTTGGCTAAGTTCGCTCAATTGCACCGTCGAACAGCGACGACGCAGGGTAATCTTTGTGTTTGCAGGGCGCTAGGCTGATGACAGCCATTCCCTAGCAGCGCGATCGCCGCTCAAATAGGCGCCATGCACTGTGGCCGGATAGCGATCGTGGGTGGCTTCGCCAGCAAACAATAGCCGCCCCTCAATGGGTTGGGCAAGGGTGCGGTAGTCTTGGGGGCTGGCTAAGGGAGGAATAAACGAGTAGGCACCGTAGCTAAACGGATCTTGCCCCCAGCGGGTAATAGCAAATTTTGTGGGGTCAGGAATCTTCGTACCGTATAACCGCCGTAGCGTAGCCATGGCCGCAGTGATCACCTGAGTATCTGACCACGTTTCAAGACGATGACCAACGGTGGCGGCATTAAAGGCCACCAGTAAGGGTTGCCCTGTGTAGGCGTGCAGGTTGAGCCATTCGCACCACTCCCCTTTGCTGGCAGAAATGTAGTTCAGGATTTCTACGTCTTCCCAAAAAACCGTTGGAAATTCCAACACAACTTTGTTGAGGATTCCCATACCAAGGTTGTCAATAGCCTGCTGAGTTATCCGAGGTAAGGCTGGCTCAAAGACAATCCGACCGCGTTTGAGGACTCCCAACGGAACCGTTACGATGACGGCGCGGGCACAGTACACCTGTTGGTTCGTTTCTAGGGTGATAACCTTAGGGTTGCTATAGTCAATACCCTGCACCAGTTGGTTACGATACACCGTTAATGGGGCAGGAGATTGGCTTAAATACCGAATGATACCATCGTACCCTTGGGGAAACAGCACATCATCACCGTCGAAGGTTTCATCACTGTCGAGGTGCTGATGGGATAGCTCCTGTACATCGGCAGCGCGTTCGTGCTCAATGGTGGTATTCAGGTAAAAATGAAGGCTGGGGGGCAGGGCTTGGGGGTGTACTTGCGTAATAATCGCCTGCAGTGAATCTCTAGAACCACTTGGCTGTGCCATCACCTGCTCAAGGAGGCGATCGCCTTGATCATAAAGATGCTCTGTAGCGGCTGCCGACAGAGAACGACCGTCAGTGTTGTAGAGGATGAGATTGTTGTAGTCCGTTACTTGGGTGGGTAGTCTTGCGGCCACTGCAAGGCGCTGAATGGGGTTTCCCTGGATTCCATGAATCCAGCTTGCCCCTAAATCGACGGGAACTGTGAAGTCAGACACCGTCCAAATGCGGCCACCGAGGCGATCGCGCGCTTCCAGAATGCAGACCTGCTGCCCTGCGGCTTGTAATCGCTGTGCTGCAGCCAAGCCAGCAATCCCAGCGCCAACGATAACGACATCCCAGGTATTTTGTTGGGTTGCGGCAAGGGGCACGGGCCGACACTGGGTCAGAGTGACCCCGGCGATGAGGCCTTGTAGAAACTGGCGCCGCTGCAAAGGCATACAAAAATTGACTAGAATCACTTCGATACCAGTAATTTTGTCATATTTGCTCCAACCCCTCATTCAACCTAGGTCAACAGTGAAACGACGGCAAATCAACCGTTTTCTCCTCTGGGGGGGCACCGGACTGGCAGCTGGCTTGACACTGCGGCAATGAAGTGATGCCCAAGCTGTTATCCCCGACGACAGCGAGTTTGCAAGCCTGACAATGCCTGCTAAACCAGAAACGGAACTCCTGATTCCGGTGTTTCTTGGGAATGATCAATGATGCCCATAACCTACGGGGCGATCGCCCCCGCCTGTTTGCTACCTTGGCGCTGGATGGCTACCTGTATTGCTTGGCAGGGGCTTAGCCGGTATTGCGCATCCCAGCGGCCACACCATTGATGGTCAGCAATGCCCCCCGCAGCAGTTCCCCCCGACCATAGCGGGAGCGCAAAATTGCCCCGGAGGTGGTTTGGCTGTTGTGCTGGCGCAGGCGTTTTAGTAGCGACACCTGTAAGAACCCCAACGGCACAATGGTGCGATTGCGTAACTGCACAGAGCGCTGCAAGGCTGGGTCGCCATCTAGTAATCGCTCGTGCCCAGTAATTGTCAAAATCAGTTCACTAGTGAGTCGGTACTCCTCAGCAATTTGATCGTAAAGGCGGAAGAACGACTGGCGATTTGGGGGGGCACTCAGTTCTTGGACGTAGTAGCGGCCAATTTCTAGATCGACTTTGGCAAGGGTCATCTCCACCTTCGAGATCACCATCCGGAAAAAAGGCCACTTGTAGTAGAAATAGCGCAGCAACGAGAGGTGCTCAGCAGGTTTCTCGTCTAAAAACTCCTTGAGGGCAGTGCCAACCCCATACCAAGCAGGCAGCAAGAAGCGCGTTTGCGTCCAGCTAAATACCCATGGAATAGCCCGCAGACTCTCTAGGGTTTTTTTGCCCCCTCGGCGAGTTGGTCGCGAGCTAATTTGCAGTTGGCTAATTTCTTGGATCGGGGTCACTTCGTTAAAAAACTCAATGAACTCTGGCTGCTCGTAGATGAGATGGCGATAGCACTGGCGCGATCGCATGGCCAACTCCTCCATGATTTCATGCCATGGCTGAATTTCGTCAATGCTACTGCGGAGTAAGCTGGCTTGAATAACCGCTGTTGCGACCGTTTCTAGGTTAAAGAGCGCCAATTCCGGCAGGGAATACTTCGAGGCCAGCACTTCTCCCTGCTCGGTAATTTTAATGCGGCCATTAATCGTTTGTTCGGGTTGCGCCAAAATCGCTGCGTAGGCAGGTCCGCCGCCCCGTCCGACGGAGCCACCCCGTCCGTGGAAAATCCGCAGTTGAAATCCAAAGGCTTCGGCAATTTTTTGCAACCGCTGCTGTGCTTTATAAATTTCCCAATTACTACTTAAAAAGCCCGAATCCTTATTGCTGTCGGAATAGCCCAGCATGACTTCCTGTAGGAAGGGGGTGGTGTGGCTGGCCAGATAATTGTGGCAGAAGGGCAAGGAAAACAACTGCGTCAAGACCGCTGGGGCGCGTCTTAAGTCCTCTACGGTTTCAAAGAGGGGAATCGCTTGTACCGTACTGGCACCCGTCACCGGATCAAACAGCCCTGCTTCCTTGGCAAAGAGCAGCACCTCTAGCAGATCGCTGACATCGTGGCTCATACTAATAATGTAGGTGTGGCACAAATCAGTACCAAATTCCTGTTGCAGTTGCCGCACCATACGAAAGGTTTCAATGATTTCATTGGTGCGATCGCTAAAGGGGAGTTCGCCCGGGATGAGGGGGCGGCGGGTCGATAGCTCACTCAGGAGCCAGCGGGTTCGCTCGGTTTCCGATAGCTCATTGTAGGGACAGGGCAGCACGCCTAAGTAGGCGGTGATTTCGTTGAGGGCATCGGCATGGCACGTGCTTTCCTGGCGAATGTCTAAGGCTGCCAAATTAAACCCAAACACCTCTACTTGGCAGATAAGGTCGTCCAGTTCCCGACAGGTCAGTCCCGTTTCTTTGAGGTTGCGTTGGATCAGGGTTAGCTCTGCTAAAAATTCATGGCCGTGGGCATAGTACTGACCACTGTTGAGGGACTCGGCATCTGGGCGGCGAATGCAGTAGGTTTGGAGGTTACGGTTGCGATCGCGCGTGTTTTGCAGCCGTTTGAGGACATAGGTGAGTTTGAGACGGTAGGGTTCTTGGCGATAGCGCACCGCATACTGATCGTAAACACTGGGGAGTTGCCGTTGATCTTGTTCAAGGGAGTCTAGCAAGTCCGGTAGCACATCACACCAGTGCAGTGACAGGCTAAGCAGGTTAATCAGCCGCTCAACAGATTTTAGGTACTCTTCCAGAACTAAGTTGCGCTGATAGCAAGCGGTTTGCCATGTGACTTCCGGTTTAACGGAGGGGTTACCGTCGCGATCGCCCCCGACCCACGAACCAAAACGGCAGAAGTTGTAGCGGGGGGGAGTGAGATAGGGAAAGCTCTCTTTGAGGGATTGCTGGAGGCGGCGATACAACTGGGGAATCGCTGCAAAAATCACCTCTTTGAAATAGTGAAGCGTATATTCCACTTCATCAAGCACTTCCGGCTTGAACTGGTGCAGCTCATCGGTGCGCCACCACAGGCGGATTTCCTCCATCAGTTGGGCGCGTAGGGTGTGAGCCGTCCAATCGGTGAGGTGGGGCGAGGCTCCCTCAACGGTATCCATTTGCTCCAGCAGCCGTGCCACCCGCCGCTGCTTATCACGGATGGTCTGGCGCACAATTTCCGTTGGATGCGCCGTAAAAACAAGCTTAATGTCAAGCTGATCCAGTAGTTTTTGAATATACTTAGGGGGCACATTCAGGGTGCGCAGGCGAGGAAACAGCCATGAAAAGGAGCCGTGCTGCTGCGTGGCGGGGGKAGCTTCGTACAAACTATGCTCTAGGCGCTCGCTTGGCCCGCTGCGAACATCCGTCGCATTGGCCGCATTATGGGCTAAGGGAAAGCCCTCGCCACTCACGCCGGAGATGGGTTCACTCATGACGCTGCGCCGCCGCAACCCCTCTTGCAGCACTCGCTCACGGTTGTACTGCTGTTCGTAATGCTGCTCAAGAATATTGATGATTTGAAAGTAAAGGTTAAAGGCACGCGCTGCACGGATGGATTGGCTCAGTTCCAATGACTCAATCACTTTGAGTAATTCGCCTTCCGGTGGATGCAGAGCATGGCCTTCTGGCGATGACAAGGCACCCAAGCGCCGCAACAGATCCACAAGCTCTTGCCCCGATTCGGCAGCAAGGACATCCACCAAGACCTCTTCAACGAGCCGCAAGCGATCGCGTAACGTTTGTGCTGCTAAACTTTCACTTTCTACGGAGCGATCGCGATTGGTTACATCGAGGACTGATGCCATAATTACCCCAGTCAGCAAACATAATACTCCCTACTTTAACCAATACTGGGGGCAAGGGGCTACAGCAACTAGCCTCCCCAGACTTAACGTTTCGTTAATATCAATTGGTGGTAACAATTATTTCACTGCGCTGGAGGCGATCGCTAGCACCATAGTTCACCCATGTAATGCTTTGCAGCCGCCCTAGCCAACCAGCCGTTAGACCATTCAGGTAGGCCAACAGGGGCACCCGCTCCGCTAGGTAAGGGTAGAGATCTGACCATTGGGCATAGGCTAGGCCAACAATAGCACGCCGTTGACGGGTCAGTTCGTCGCTCAGCCATGGTGCCCGTTGCTTGGCAGGCATCAGGTAGGGGAGTGCCGAAGCAAGGGTTAGGGTGTCGTTGTCTTGCTGATAGACCGCTGCTACCTCTGCGGCTAAACCTTCGCTGGTGTCGGCGGCAAGGGCAAGCTTGACCCATGCAGTCACTGCTTGCTTATCCAGCACTAGGCGATTCACGTCATAGCCAGCGGAGCGCGCTTGCTCATCCAGTTTTTTCAATAGTGTGGGGGTTTCGGGGGTTTGGCGGGTTTGCCACCACCATTGCCAACCCGCGGGTTGCCGCCACAGCGCAAGGGTGTAGCGATCTGTGGCCAAGGGGAAAATTATCTCTTCTAGATCTACCCCCAGCGTGAAATCCCGCAGCAGTTCAGGGACAATAGGGGTACCCTTAGGGGTCGTGGCCACGCTGAATGTCTCTAGGTTGGCCAGCAGGTCACGGTAGGTGGTGGGCAACTGCCGTCCGGCTAAGACCAATGTGGGGCGATCGCCAAGGGTGCGCAGGTCATCCAAGGGCAATGGTACGGAAGCTACCGCCGGTGCAGCAGTGGCATGGAGAGCAATTTCTAGGTGAATCTCATTATTGTGGCTACGAACCCCCACTAGGAGGCGATCGTAGGCTGGGGCAAACTGGTTCTCTCGGGTGAGGGGGTGCAGGTTGGCATAAAAAAGGAGGCTGTCTTGATCATTAAATTGCGCCAGTGCCTCTTGATAAAAGGCTACCCCCCCAAGGTTGGCATCCTTCGCCCTACGGCTGCCCAAGCTAGCGAGGATCGCGGCGGGATCGGTGGCCACTAACAGGCGATCGCCCAAGGTTGCTGTGGCGACCCGCTCGCCCACCTGCACCGGAACCCCTTGGTAGGTCTGGGTATCAAACGCATGATCTTGCCAATACTGGTTCAAGAAGGCAGTGGCAGCGTCTGGTCGCTTCAAGTGCCAAATCCATAGCAACCGTGGCGCATCACACTGAGTTGCACAGGGCAACTGTACCAGTACTCCCTCGTCCTGTGCCCACGTTGCCATATCAGACCACTGCCAGCCCCACGTAGCTAATTGGGGCGTGAGTGCCGTGTCCCACAGCCTGCGCAGTGGCTCGACGGTCGGACGCTTATGGAACCTGAGGGCGCTCAGGGCGTAGCGCGGCACAAGTACCATATCATCCACAACTGCCGCCTGGGCTGGCTCACAAACCAGCATGAACCAGCACAGACTAACGAGCAAAACAATGAACCAGTTGGATCGATGGCGCGATTGCATGGGTGCTCCTCGTGATGACCCCAAGGGGCGATCGCCAGCAGATGGGCTAACGATTACTTACCGTGGCCACCGTTCGGGAGGTCAGTCGTTCGTAAGTGGCGCGCATTTTTAACCCCGTCAACACTTGGAACAAGCCAGAGCCATTATCAGAGCCTGGGTAGTCACGGTGCTTCAGCAGTAGCTCTGTCATTTCACCATAGTACTTTGTCGATGTATTGCTGAGGTGGCTTTCGATGTAGATCACCTCATCCAGCTTTTCAAAGCGGCCATCCACTTCAAGCACCGAAACCGAGTGACCATAGTATTCGTCAGGACCATAGCTGAGGCGAATGCCGGGGTAGGAACAGGTAAGCTTACGACCGCAGGGCACCCAAGAAATAGTTGAGCCTTCGTCAAAGAGGTAAACCGGATCAAAGCCCGGAACGCCATCCCGCTGCAACATCCGCACCCGTAGAATATTCCCTACTTTCTCTTCTTTCACTAGCTGCGTTGGCAGAATTTGTAGCACCACATCGGCGTATTGCTTTTGGGGGTCAATGTAGGCCATAAAGTCAGGGCGACGGGCATTGATGGAGGCAATCACATCATCGTAAGTGTGCCCCCGCTCCGCCATATCCCGTTTGATTTTCCAAGCGATTTTGACATCATCGCTAATATCGAGATAGACGCTAAAGTCAATCAGGGAGCGCACCCGCTCATCATAAAGGGGGTGTAACCCCTCAATCACAACGACATGGTTAGGATCAATTCTTTCTGGCGGATCAATGGTGCCCGTTTCATGGTTGTAGATGGGCTTCATAATCGACTCGCCACTTTTGAGCGCCTTAATCTGCTCGTACATCAAATCAAAATTATTGGCGCGGGGGTCAAGAGCCGTAATCCCCGTTTCTTTTCGCTGCTTGCGATCCAGACTGTGATAATCATCTAGGCAAATCACAGTCAAAAATTCTTCGCCAAACAGATCGGCCAGTCGGCGCAAGAATGTTGATTTACCACAGCCGGAGTCTCCAGCAACGCCGATGAGAACCACACGGTCTGGCTTACTGCTCATAGCTGACGATTCCCTTTGCTCGTAGAAGTGGACATTCCCTTACGGGGCGGTTCAGTTCAGTATTCTTTTACTGATATTACAGGGGTGAGGTCCCCCTGCGATACCTTTTTGAGGGAAAAAAGCAAGGCTACCCATTCTACCGTTGCCAGTCTTCCCTAAAAGACCTCACGAATCGGGACTTCAATCCCATCAATGATTGGCACAGGGATGCCGCGGGAGACATGGAAATAGATCCAATCTTCCAGTAATTCCGACAGGTGCTCACGGCAGTCAATGAGGTTTTTTCCCTTGGCGCTGACGCCATCAAAGCCGGGAATTTCACCGTAGATCAAGCCATCTTCGGGGTCGATACGATAGACAGCTCGATCCAGTGCTGCATTCATATAGTTAGACAGAGCCATACGTCCCTCCTAAGTAGGCATCCACCGCAGCAGCAGTGTTATACCCATGTTCGACGCGATCGCCTAGGGCAACGCCAGCCGCGTAATTACTACACAGGAATAGGCCGGGCAGGTGCTTCAGGGCGTGGGTGATCTGCTGCCACTGCTGCGGATAGCCAAGGGTGTATTGGGGAATGGCTCGCCGCCACAGTTTCATCCCCAATAAGCGGGCTTTGGCTGGGGGTAAGGCAAGCATGTGCTCTAAATCCTGCTGCACCTGCTGGACAATGGCCTCGGGTTCAAGCGTCGCCAATTCAGGATCCGTTGCCCCACCAATAAAGCTGGTAAACACTTGCCAGCCAGACGGCGTGCGCTCGGGAAACAAGCAAGATGACCAAATTGTGCCAAGGGTGCGTAATCCTTGAGTGCGGGGAATCAGTACCCCAAAGCCCGGGCGAGCGATTACCCCCATCCCCGTGGGATAGGCCAACACCACACAGGCTACCGCTGGGTAGGGAATGCCCTCTAGACCGGCAGCAATTGTAGGTTGCCATGGCCGCAGGAGGTCTGCGGTGACATAGGCGGGGGKGGCCAGCACCACACTACGGGCACGCCATGCTTGCTCGCCATCAGGGGTGGTGGCGCTTAGGGTATAGCCGCCGCTGAGTTCGGGGGTAAGCTGATGCAGTGCCGTTTGTAAGTGAATGGGTGCTGCTAAGTGGTGGGCGATCGCCCGCGGTAGGGCACTTAATCCCTCCTGAAACGACCCCAGTTCCCCTGGACGCATCTCGAGTCCCTTTGGGGGGGKGGGCTTGGGGGGCTGCTGCCGCCGTAGCCGTAGGGCACCCGGTATGAGAGCGCCGCCGAGCTGTTCCAGTTGGACAATGCGCCGAAAGGCCGCCGCTGCACTCAGTTGTTGTGGATCGCCAGCATAAACCCCAGACACAAAGGGCGCTACCAGTCGCTCGGCTACCTCTTTCCCTAAGTGGCGCTGAAAAAACGAGCTAACGGATTCATCGGCATCCCTAAGGTAGGGCGGGACAAAGCCAAAGGCACCTAAGGCGGCTCGCAGTTTTCCCCAAGGGCTAAGTAACCCGCTCGTGGCGAGGGCGAGGGGGCGGGTAGGCTCTAAAGGGTGGAGCTTGCCGCGCCAATAAATGTAACGGGGCAGGCGGCGATCGCCCCGCAGCAGTTGATCCTGAAGCCCCACCTCGGCAATAAGGTGCAGCAGGGCAGGGGTGGGCGCAAAACTATTGGGGCCCAATTCCCACACAAAGCCGTCCCGCGCTTCGGTCGTGATGTTCCCGCCTAGGCGATCGCTGGCCTCCAGCACCACCMCCTTGTACTGCGGTGCCACCTGTTGCAACCGCCATGCAACACTCAGGCCGCTTAACCCCGCCCCAACAACAGCAACATCTACGACAATAGGTTCACTCACCTAGCTTGATTCCTACCAATCACCGGTCTGCAATGCCTAAAACCGCTTAAATAACGAGTCTAAATAAACCCGCGCGGTACGGCGATCGCACTCTCCATTTTGCAGCAAAAAGAGGGACAGCGCGGCAACAAACACCCGATCCTGATCCCAGTCAGGATGCCGCTCGAGATAATGTTTCAACGATTCGTGCAGCTCCTCAGGAATCTCGGCCAGAATACTAATAGTGGCTTGAGCGTTCATACAGTGAGTTACCTCGGTAAAACCAAAACATTATTGCAGGCCAATCCTACTCGCCCTGTGGAAACCTGTGGAAAATATTCCAAGCAGCACTGCTCTAAATCCCCATAACCTAGCTATCAAGGGGATTTAGCACGGGATGGTTAAGGTTTTTGGCAAGCAAATATCTATCTGTGGAACTCCATTGTCTGGGTTGGCTCTGAGTCTGTCAATCCTCTCTTAGGCTTATTCTGACACGGGCAATCCACGGCAGAATGCGGCTTTGCGGCAACAGTGCCATCCTCAGCATTGCTCAAGGGAGTTATCCCCAGAAACTGCCTAAACACTTGCCAGACCGTTCTCCCCTGTGGAAAACCCCTAGGAAATCTGTGAAAAACCTCGCAAAACTTGGGGAATTTCTGGGGAAAGTTAGGGGAAAATTAAGAACCTATTAAGATTGCAAATGAGCTGCTAGAACTTCATCAAAGTTATCAATCCATGGCATACTCCCAACACTGCCCCAAAGGTAAAGTGCGGTGCTTTCCGCCGATGACGCTAACGTACCGATCCTTGGCCTGATAACGGCTGACGCTCTACTTGACGCACAAGACGGAACTGACCCGTTTGGCCATCCTCACTCATCTCAATTTGCCCCACGTAAAAGTACCGTTGCACTACTTCCCCCTCTGGGGTAAAGCGCAGTTCGCCCAAGGGAGTGTCATAGGTATCTTGCAGGAGTTGTTGATTCAAGGCTTGGCGTAGCTCTGGCAAGGATAACTGCCCTAAATTGTGCTGCCGGGAGAGTTTGCTGAGGGATTGGGCAAAGACCTGGACAGCGGTAAAGGCTTGGGCACTAAATTGGGAGGGCAGTTGGCGATACTGCGCCTCAAAAGCGTCACGGAACTTAAGGTTCATAGGGGCTGGATTTTCAGGATTGTAGGCTTGAGCCACCAGTACCCCATTGCAAAGGCGGCGACAGACAGGAAAGACATTCACTGTGTTGACACCATTGCCCCCTAGAATCACCCCTTGATAGCCCAGTTCCCGCAACTGGCGAATGAGGTTCCCCCCATCGGCAGCAAGGCCAGAGATTACGATCAAGTCTGGGTTGAGGCTGAGGGTGGCGTTAATCTGAGCTTGAAAGTTAGTATCGGTCGTCTGGGTTTGTTGAACGGTGATCAATTCAAGGTTGGGCTTGCTGCGGATAGCCTGCTGAAAAATGTCTGTTTCCGAGCGGCTAAAGGCGTCATCCTGAGCGAAAAAGACGGCGACGCGACGGATGTTCGGATTGATGGCCAAGGCGGCGTCAATGGCTGTTGGTGCCACCACTTCAACCCCAGCGGAAACACGGCTAATGAAGGCGCCCAGTTGGGGAATCCCCCGTGCGGTATTCGAAGCGGCCACCACTGGCACCCCCGCCTGTTCAGCAATGGGATCCGCACTAAAGGCTTGCTGAGATAGCGTTGGCCCAATAATGCCAACAACGCGATCGCGGTTGATCAGGGTTTGAAAGGCATTGACTGCCCCTGCTTCATCACTACCGGTATCCTGTAGCACAAGGCGGAGGGTATAATCCTTAAGCTCACCTTGGGCGTTAAAAAACGCCACCGCCACCTGCGCTCCCTGAGCTAACTCCTGACCGTAGAGGGACGCATTCCCCGTCTGGGCAAAGGCAGCCCCTAAAGGAATCGTATTGTCACTTAAGGTGGGGGGTTCCGCAGTTGTACAACTACTTAACCCAAGGGCGATCGCCCCGATGCTCCACCCTAGCCACCGTTGCCTCCAGCGCAATTAAACCCGTGCCTCCAGCGATTTCAGATACTCTGTATTCACCCCTGACTCGCGCACAAGGGCAATCTTACCCGTGCGGGCAATTTCACGAATGCCGAACTTATTGAGCATTTGGACAATGGCCACCATCTTACCGGGGTCACCAGAGACTTCAATGGTCAATGACTCATCGGCCACATCCACCACCTTGGCACGGAAAATTTGCACCAGTTCTAAAATTTCCGAGCGAGTACTGGCCGTTGCATTGACTTTGAGCAGCATTAGTTCGCGCTCAACGCAAGGAGTGGTTGTAATGTCCTGTACTTTAAGGACGTTAATGAGTTTATAAAGCTGCTTAGTCAGCTGCTCAATGATGGCATCATCGCCGGGCACCACCATCGTGATCCGAGAGATCCCCAACTGCTCTGCAGGTCCAACGGCAAGACTCTCGATATTGAAGCCGCGCCGTGCAAATAGGCCAGCAATGCGGGTCAGCACTCCCGCTTCATCTTCTACTAGTACCGACAGTGTATGTTTCATTTTATGTTGCTTGCATTCTGGGGAAGGATTAAGCACAATCACCCTATAGTGCATACTTAGTGCCGCTAGGGTGGGCGCAGCCCTTGTTTTTTAAGTCTAGCGGACAACACGACACTCTGCGAAGAGGCGCTCGGCAATGCGAAAGAGTTCCTGACCAGTGTGCCGATAGCGATCGTCGTAGCTATGGCTAAACTGCTTAAACTCGTCGAGACCATCCATTAACCGATTCAACCAGTCACATGAACTACCCCACCCTTGAGAGGGATGGGGTTTCGCAACCCACCCCCCCAGACCGACGCTTTTGACGCTTCCTTGTCGCCAGTTGCTTCAGGCTTCCGCTTCTGAATTGCGCCGGTAAACCATGGTGGTGCTAGCTTGATCCACGGGCATCAGGACAATCTGGTTCAGGTTGACGTGGGCAGGTCGGGTTGCTGCAAAAAGGATGACTTCCGCAACATCGTGGGCACTTAGGGGTGTCATGCCGCGATAGACGGCGGCAGCACGCTGGCGATCGCCATGGAAGCGAACCTCACTAAATTCGGTGGCCACCATCCCGGGGTCAATTTCAGTGACACGAATGGGGGTGCCGAGGAGATCCAGCCGCAGCCCTTGGCTCAGCGCCTGTACCCCTGCTTTGGTGGCGCAATAGACATGGCCACCGGCATAGACTTGGTGCCCGGCAATGGATCCAACGTTAATAATATGCCCCTGCCGTCGAGCAATCATGTCGGGTAAAATGGCGCGGGTCACGTAGAGCAGCCCCTTCAAGTTGGTGTCAATCATTTCCTCCCAGTCGCTAATCTGCGCTTCGGCAAAGGGTTCAAGGCCGCGGCTGAGGCCAGCATTGTTAATCAGAATTTGAATGTTGGCCATGTCCGGGGGCAGAGACGCTAGGGCTGCCAAGACTTGAGGGCGATCGCGCACATCCACGGCTTGGGTTAAGACGGTGCACTCCTGTGGCAGGCGCTTTGCTAGGGTATCTAGGCGATCCTGCCGCCGCGCCCACAGAATAAGGCGTGCGCCTGCTGCGGCAAACACTTCAGCGCAGGCCGCACCAATGCCACTGCTGGCACCCGTAATCAAAACGACCTGCTCCTGAATCATGGACAGCCCTCCTCACTCACTGCTGCGAAAGCGATCGCTGGCGCTACCGTACTGCTGCTGCCATGCCTGCCAGCTTAAGGGGGTGCCCTCAAGGTGAAATGGTTGGGGGCGATCGCTCCACCACTGATTGTGCCCTAGGGTGAGGGTCTCGAGAAAGGGGTGCCCCCGTAGGGTGGTTAATAGGAGCTGCTGCTGGGCACCGATGTAGTTGTTCTCTAGCCGCCAATCCTTGGACGTAATGGTGACTGACTCGCCTGTGTCCGGCAGGGTGATCCTGCGGGGGTAGGGATCGCGCACGCCAATTTGTGCCCCTTCATTTTCTATAATCCAGTTGTTGCGTAGGGTCACGGCCTGTGCCGCCCAGCCAAAGACGCCCGGCGTTTGCAAATAGTTGGGAGCAACCGCATAGTTGTAGGCAATCACAGAGTTTTCAACCGTCACTGGCCCCGTTCCCGCCTCAATGAACAGACCAACAACGGCATTGCCGATGAGCTGCGAGCGCCGAATTGCTACCGCCTGATTATCGGTATCCAGCCATAGCCCCGCTGCTTGGTTGGCGATCGCCCGGTAGCGATCAAAGGTCGCCCGCCGCAGATGAAAATACTTTTCACCAGCATCCCAGTCGTAAAAGCCAGCCCATCCCCCCCGCCAGTTATTGCCACTGACCAGTACATCGTGCACCGCCAGATCGCGAATGCCGCCTGCGGCCATCCCCCGCCAGCCATTCTCTAAAAAACGGCTCTGCCGAATGTGGATGCGATCGCTATTGTGCATCTCAAGACCGCCCCAGTTATTGCCCCAAAACGTACAGTTGTGCACCTCAATGTCTTGGCTGCCCTCAATTCGCAATGCTTGGCTAAAGGCACCACCATAATGCTCAAAGCGCAGCCCCACCAAAGCAATATGGGCACTGTTGAGTAACCGCAGCGCCTCACGGTGAATCGCCACCTCTAACACCGCAGGGTCAACCCCCTCTGGCAATGCCACGTACACAACGCCCTGTGCTTCATCCACGTAAAAATCATGACCCATTAGCTCTGCCAAGGCCAGTCGCTGCCGTAGTGGTGCCCCTGCTAACCACACCATCTCCCCCCGCTGAGCCAAGGCCGGCAGCTGAATGTTGTAGGCCGTCCACGGATTACCGGCAGCCCCCCACCGCTGCTGCCATGGATGGCGATACACTTGGATGGCTCCATTTGTACTCACCCATTGCCAGTCTGGCCATTGCATACTTCCCTGCAGACGGACGCGATCGGGGGTCTGAGCCACTAGACGCAGGGGGGTACGATGGTTCTCTAGGGTGCCAAGGGCTTCACGGTAGGTGCCGTTGTGAATGTAAATCTCTACGGGGCGATCGCCATGGTTGTGCGCCCATACCAGAGCCGCCGTAATCGTCCCAAAGGGCTGAGCGGCGGTATGCAAGGAACCATCATTGGCCGCAGGATGATCGGGATTCACCTCCAATCGCAGCGGTGTATGAGCGACGCTCACCAAGGGTAACAGTATTGCCAGCAGCCCCAAAAGAATGACCCAGCAGGTAGGGTGCCACCGCATTACCGGCCGGCACTAGCGATGTAGGGAATCCACAGTGCCAAAACCGCCACTAGAACTAATAAAACCCCTAGGGGCAACTGAATGGATTGCCACGCTAAAAATCGTAGGGATACGGCGGTTGCATTTTGCACCGAAAACACGGCGATCGCCCCAGTCGTCACCATAAACAGCAAAAAAAGCAGCAGACGGCGCATCCTTTACTTTCCTTCAGCTCTTTCAGCCTCACGAATCATTTGCTCGGTTTTATGGTAGCGGTTATAGGTAGAAAAGCCCGTAAACAGCCCCTTAAAGAACGTATCAAGTTGCTCGCGACTGGAAGCACTGGCCGTACTCAGCGGTGCTGGCAAAAAGCGATCGCCAAAGCCAACAAACACCAACCCAACAAGAATAACCGGAAGGATGAAATCTTTGATTCGCATCGAACTGCCCTCCACTGAATCGTTGATATACATAGCTTGCCCCCTTGCAGCCGCAATGATGACCTCATGGTTGGTGCTCAGCTTACTGGCGCAAACATTCCCTGCCACTCTGGCTGGAGTATGCCGAAGGGACTTGATAGCTAGTATTCCCTCGATCATAACGATAGTTGTCAGAAATCAGAGATAGGCCAAATTGCCAAAARAAAACCGCCCCTCCAGAGAGAGACGGTTTGCTAGCTAACTAGGCAAATGTTGTGAATTAGCCGTTGATGCTCGGGGCAATCATGGCCACAGGAGCAGACTCAGCACTGGCCAAGTCAAGGGGGAAGTTGTGAGCATTGCGCTCGTGCATCACTTCCATCCCCAAGTTGGCACGGTTGATCACGTCAGCCCAAGTGTTGATCACATTTCCTTGAGCATCCACCACAGAGTGGTTGAAGTTGAACCCGTTCAGGTTGAAGGCCATGGTGCTGATCCCCAGAGCGGTGAACCAGATACCGATAACCGGCCAAGCAGCTAAGAAGAAGTGCAGTGCACGGCTGTTGTTGAAGCTGGCGTATTGGAAGATCAAGCGACCAAAGTAACCGTGGGCAGCCACGATGTTGTAGGTCTCTTCTTCTTGACCAAATTTGTAACCGTAGTTTTGCGACTCGGTTTCGGTGGTTTCACGAATCAGGCTGGAGGTCACCAAGGACCCGTGCATGGCGGAGAACAGAGCGCCACCAAAGACACCGGCCACACCCAACTGGTGGAAGGGGTGCATTAGGATGTTGTGCTCTGCTTGGAACACCAACATGAAGTTGAAGGTACCGGAGATACCGAGGGGCATACCATCGGAGAAGCTGCCTTGACCAATGGGGTAGATCAAGAACACAGCGGTAGCAGCAGCCACAGGCGCAGAGTAGGCAACACAAATCCAAGGACGCATCCCCAGACGGTAGCTGAGTTCCCACTCACGACCCATGTAGCAGAACACGCCAATCAAGAAGTGGAAGATGATTAGCTGGTAAGGGCCACCGTTGTAAAGCCACTCATCGAGAGAGGCGGCTTCCCAGATGGGGKAGAAGTGCAAGCCAATGGCGTTACTGGAGGGCACCACAGCACCGGTGATGATGTTGTTGCCATAGATCAACGATCCAGCAACAGGTTCACGGATGCCATCGATGTCCACCGGCGGAGCAGCGATAAAGGCAATCACAAAGCAAGCAGTAGCAGCGAGCAGAGTGGGGATCATCAACACGCCGAACCAACCCACGTAGAGGCGGTTGTTGGTGCTGGTGACCCAGCTGCAGAATTGCTCCCACAGGTTCAGTTGCTCGCGACGTTGTAAAACAGTCGTCATAATGATAAGTCCTGTTGAACAAAATGAATGAATGTTACAAGTCCGTCTCAGGAATAAAATGCGCACCACGAGAGGGTCTCAGGGCTGCATCTCAGCTTTATGAGCCGGAATGTAACTTTATATTAATCAGATCCTGACCAGATTGTAAAGGGTTGTATCTGAATTTTGTATTTTATTAATGTTTCTCTCAGGGATCGTTTAAGGGAGCATCGCTGCGGGACTGCTGACTGGCGATCCAGGCGATCGGGAGGGTACACAGATAGCTCGTCAGGGTTGCGGTGGTGATCAGGGGCAGCATGGCGGTGTGAGAAATCACCGAGAGAATCACGGCTAAGCTTAGAGGGGKTTTCGTCACCGCGACGGTCACTGCCGCCATGGTGTCAACTAGAGCCACACTGACAGGGATCGCCGGCAATACTTGATGGATAGCCATGCCAACACAGGAGCCAACAAAGAGTAAGGGAAAGACGACACCGCCACGGAACCCACCATGGAGACACAGACTTAGTGCCACAATTTTGAAAAAGGCAGCCCCTAAGAGAGTTTGGGCACTATAGCGCGTCCCCATTTGTAGAATTTGCTCAATTTGCCGCTCGCCATAAAACAGAGTAATGGGGTAGAGCAGAGCAATCAGGCCAATGAGAAAGCCTACCGCTACAATCAAAATGAGAGGATGCGGTTGGTACGGAGCCAGCCATCGCCCTAGGAGCCGATGCACAACGATAAAGACTACGCCCACCGCTGCCCCAATGATGCCAAGGGCGATCGATGTGCCAATATCCTGAGGGCGTAAGGCATCGTAAGGAGGAAAGCGATAAATACTACCGATGGTGGTGCCAGTGATCACCCGAAACAGGGTAAAACCACAAAAGGCGGAAATGAGTGCGGGAATAATCGCCTCATAAAACTCTAAACTACGCCGATGGGGTACCTCCAGAACAAAAAGGGTTGCCCCTAGAGGAGTGTTAAAAAATMCCCCCATYCCAGCCGCCATTCCACAGAGGGTGAGGATGCGCCCCACGGCTGCTGACACCTGTAAGCGAGTTGCTAACCAACTGCCAAGACCCCCATTAATATCAATGATTGGACTTTCAGGCCCAGCACTACTGCCAAACAGTAAGGAGAGCCATGAGGCTAAGGCCATCCCCGGAATGTAGCGATAGCTGAGCTTGCCATCCCGATGTAACTCAGCAACAGCATCGGTGAGACCCCCCGTGGCTCCGAAAAATTTGACAGACAACCCCACCAAGAGGCCGCCCGTGGCAGTAATCAGGGGAATGTAGGGGTAGAGATGCTCCCAGGTTCTAATACTGACTAGGTTTGGTGCGGTGTCCCATAGGAGGGCAAACCCCCCTGTCAGAACCTGATAAAAGGCGGTGGAGACTAGGCCACCAAGGATCCCCACCAGTAGTGCGTAGAGCAGCAGGTGAGTATAGGGGAGGGAGGTTCGTGCCATAAAATTCACGGTTAGCGTCGCCGCCACCACAGGAACACCGCTAGGCCAAACCCCAGCAGCGGTAACAAAAAGACAGCACTAATCTCGATCCAGCGGCTGGTAGCCACGTTGAGTTGCAGGCGACGATTGGTGGTTTGGCGGGGGCGCAAARACAGTGCCTGCTGGTCGCGATCGCCCAACCAAAGCACAGAATTAACGAATAGGTCGCTGTTAATCCCTTGGTAGGCAATCACGCCATCGGTGGCAAATTCGGAATCCCCAAAGACAACCAAACGTGCCTGTTTGGCTGGCTCTTCACTGAGGGTGCGAGTAATGGCCACGGCCAACGGCAGCGGTCCGAGGGTATCCACCCCTTCTGTAAATTCGAGATTTCCAGACTGCCAGTCGGTTTCCGCCCAAGTTTGCGAGCCGGAGAGGGCAAGCTCAACAATATCGTCATCCTTGACTGGCTCAATGCGAATGGCCTGAGCCCGAGGAAAGACGCTAGGGCCTTGGGCAAATCGTTGGGTAATCGGGTGATTGCCATAGGTGGTAACAATAATCGTGTCAGGCCCCAAGCCGACCTGCTGACCAACTCCAGAGCCATCAATAACCCAGCGGTTATCGAGGGTTAGCCCCCAGTCCTTGAGCAGATCTGCTAGTCCCACATTGACATCCACATCCAGCATTAGCAGCAGGCTGCCGCCGCGATTCAAATAGTTCTTGAGCAGGTCTTCCTCAAGGCGCAAAAAGGGCTGCCGTGGGCCTGCTACCACAATTACGTTGGCATCCTCAGGAACCTTGCCTTTTTCCAAAAGATTGAGGGGTAGAAGTTCAACATCCCGCTGCTCAAGGAGCTTAGCGACTTCTGATAGACTGGCGGAGCCACCCGTGAGGGGGAGTTCATTGTGCCCGGTTGTAAAGTAGGCGGTAACAGTGCGATCGCTCGTGACGCGAATCAGTGCTGGGGTGAGGTTACTTTCGGAGAGGTCTTCGTCAATGCGCTGGGTTTTTGTACCGGCTTTAACGATCACCTGCCCCACCTGAGTGACGTTGTACTCGCGCGCAAGGCTGGGTTGAGCTTGGGGGTCAACGAATTCAAAGGAAAACTGGTTGTTGGCGTGGCGACGGTATTGCTCTAGCAAGAGGCGATCGCGACTGGCGGCATTGGTATCAAAAACCAAGACCTGTACGGGCTCTTTGAGGTTTTGCAACACATCGCGGGTTTCAACCGCAAGGGTAAAGGATTGGTTTTCAGTGAGATCAATGTCAACACTATAGCGATTACCGAGAACATTCACGACCCCCAACAGGGCGATGACGGCCACCACGGTGAGGATGGCGTTGGTACTCATCTGGGTAGAGCGCCGTCCCCAAAACCCTCCTGAGACACGGCTTTGCAAAATGAGCCACAACAGTAGTGCGCCCGCCCCTACACTTAATAGGGTGAGGGGCACCCAGTCCCAGCGATCGCTGACGATTCCCGCTGTTGCTCCTGCGATAAGACATAGGGGTGCCACCCACAGAAGGGCAGTGGACACTGCTGCTGAGGAACCAAGGGCAAAGCGCTTCATAAGATTGACCCCCTAATTCCGTTGGTAGCGAAATGCATCAATGGACTGTGCCGTTAGGAAGATCCCTAAAAAGATATAGCTGCCAAAGACTACTAGGCTGCTCGTGCGAAAAACCCCGCGGGTTAGGGTTGAGAAATGTTCGATGGGGGAGAGGTAGGTAAGCACCTCACTGAGGGTGCCGCCGGTATTCTTCGCCAAAATATCTAGAGTCCAGAGGATCAGTAACACAGCAAAGCCAAGAATAGCGGCCAAAATGGTGCTGTCGGTGAGGGAGGATAAAAACATTCCCAAGGCTAAAATGGCCGCTGCCAACAGGAGCAAGCCACCATTCCCGGCAAGAATTAGCCACGGCGAGAGGGGGGGAGTACTACTTTGCAGGGTCACAAACTGATAGACCACAAGGGGAAGCAACAGGGTGGCATAAAAGGTCAATACCGCCAAGAGCTTGCCCGTGGCTACGCTCCAGTTGGTAATAGGGGACGTAGCCAATAGCTCAAGGGTGCCGCGCTTACGCTCTTCGGTGTAGAGTCCCATCGAGAGCATGGGCAAAATCACTTGGGAAATGGAACCAAGTAGTCCTAAAAAACTTTCCAGAATTAATTTTGGTACATCCACTGCTTGGGAGGGTGCGCCAAATTGTTGTTGCAGTAGGTCCTGCTGCGCCACTTGGTTAATGATGGTGGTCATCACCACAATGAAAAAGAGACCGCTCAGCAGCCAGAAGACTCCAGCAATTACATAGTAAAAGGGAGCGGTGAAGTAGCTTTGCAACTCACGGCGATAGATGGCCAAAATGTTGGCGATGATCATACGGCCACGGTGGAGTAAGCGGTTAGGCATCGGCATCCTCCACGATGGGTGGCTCAGCCGGGGTGGGGGCTGCGGCAGCAGGAGCAACATCGTCGGTCGTGAGTTTGAGGAATACGTCTTCAAGGTTGGCGTGGGAGCGGCGCATCTCGTAGAGTTGAATACCATTTTGGATGAGGAGGGTGGCCAAATCGGCTCCAATTTCCTCAGGACTGCTGATGTGGAGTTGCTGCCGCGGCTGGTCTGGAGTGCCAAGCCAGTTGACGTTTTGCAGCTGGGGCATCTGAGTTAGCAGGGTTTGGATGTGCTGGCGATCGCCCACGAGTTCGAGATCGTAGGTGTAGCTGCTGCTGAGCTGCTGCATTAACTCATCCAGTTTGCCGATGCCGGCTACCTCGCCTTTGTTGATAATGACGGCGCGATCGCAGGTCATACTCACTTCTGCCAAAATATGGGTCGAAAGAATGACCGTATGCTGTCCGGCAAGGGTTTGGATGAGATGGCGCACTTCAATAATTTGCCGGGGATCGAGTCCTACGGTGGGTTCATCCAGAATAATGGCCGGCGGGTCGTGAACAATGGCTTGGGCAATCCCCACCCGCTGCCGATACCCTTTTGAGAGCTTGCGAATAATCGTATGTTGGCAATCAAGAAGGCCACAGCTTTTGAGGGCATAGTTGACCCGCTGAGGGCGATCGCCGGCGCTGACCCCCTTAATACGAGCCACAAAATGCAAATATCCGGCAACCGTCATTTCGGTGTAAAGGGGCGGATGTTCCGGCAGATAGCCAATGCGCTGCCGCACGGCCATCGGGTCGGTGTGAACCTCATGTCCAGCAATGGCTGCAGTGCCACTGGTTGCGGGCAAATACCCTGCCAAAATGCGCATCGTCGTGGTTTTACCAGCACCGTTGGGGCCGAGAAGTCCCAAAATTTCCCCCGTGGCTGCCGTAAAGCTGACGTCGCGCAAGGCAGCCGTTGTTCCGTACACTTTGGTCAGGTGCTCAACCTGAATCATGGCGTCGCCTCAACTAAGCGTGTTCGTCGCTACGGGAAGCACTGGAACACGATCATACCGCCTTTTTTGATGAACTACCCCGCTGGTCGGGTTTCAATCGGCAGGGGGCAGCGGATCACTACTCTGCAATTGCAGGGCGGTGCGCGCCACTTCGAGGAGCTGTAGCTCTGGTGGATAGTGGGTTTGCTTCCTCAGGAGTTGTAGTTCCTGTTTGCTGAGCTGCCAGCCCAGCTGACTGGCCAGTGCCGCCATCACATCGGCGCGATCAATCACCCCCGCCACCGCTGCCGCTGGGGAGAGCACCGTTAAAAATTGCTGCTCTTTCTCTTCAAGGGTACAGACTACGGTGGCCAAGGAGTCAGATTCCCGCACGGTGGCGATCGCTGCCAAGGGTACGGCTAATTGTTCGATGGGGGTTTGCTCCCACATACTGCGCTCAATGTGGTTCAGGGCTTGGGGCGCCAACAGCCCACGGTAGCGGCCATCGGTGGCCACAAAATAGGCGGTCGGTTGGCGATCCGCTAAGAGGAGGTAGCGATCGGCAAATTCCCGCAGGGACAGGGTGCCATCCACAACCCGATAGTCCCGAGACATGGCCGCCGCCGCCGTTAGCTTCAGCAAGCCTTCTTGGAGGCGACTGAGACGATGGTAAATCGTAGCATTTTGCAGCGCAAACCACCCCAATAGACCAATCCACAAACCGTTGCCACTGCCTAAGAGCMCCCCCGCCAGCCCCAGACTCATGGCGAGCCAGCCCAGCACCTGACCGGAGCGCGCCGCCCAGCGAATCCCCTGAAAGCGGCTGCCGGTGAGTTTCCAAACCCCCGCCTTGAGAATTTGCCCCCCATCAAGGGGGAGCCCGGGCAAGAGGTTAAACAGCGCCAACACAAAATTAATTCTGGCAAGGTACAGCAGTAGTTCCTGCAGGGGACTCCCCGCAGGCAATGGCACTGCTGCGAGCCGCAGCACCACGAACAGCCCAAAACTCACCAGTGGGCCAGCGATCGCCACCTGAAATGCTTGGGCAGGCGTTGCCGATTCTCGCTCAATCGCAGCCATCCCCCCAAACAAAAAGAGGGTAATTGAGCGAACGGTAATGCCTTGCGAGCGAGCAGCCAAACTGTGCCCCAACTCGTGTAGCAGCACCGAGCCAAACAATAGCAGTGAAATGAGGAACCCCATACCCCACGCCAAGGCTCCCCACTCAGGGTAGGTGGCCTGCCAGTCACTTCCATTGAGAAACGCAAATAAAAGGATGACAATAAACCACGAGCGATCAATGCGCAGTGGAATTCCGAAGACGTTGCCAACTTGCCAGCTTTGTCCCATGCTGAGTAACCTGCTTAGGGATTCGGACGTTGAATCGCGAGCACTGAGCAGTGGGCATTGTGTAAAACGTAGTTACTGACGCTCCCCAAGAAGAACTCACTCAGCCCTTTGAGTCCCCGTCGTCCCACAACAATGAGATCGCTTTGCCAGTCTTTAGCCAAATCACAAATGGCGCGGCCAGCATCCCCCAAGGCTTGCGTGAATTCAGTGGCAACCCCTTTATCTGTGGCCACTTGGGTCAAATGCCGCAGCATATCTAACCCTTTTTGCTCAAAGCTCTCCCACTGTTCGGCGTAGGCACGCATCACTTCCTCATGCAGCCCCACATAAACCCCCGACGCCAGCGGCGTTGTGAAAATTGGATCCGGATAGGACTCGCTGGTGGGGGACAAAACATGAATGAGCATCATTTGGGCTTGATAGTGTAAAGCCAAATCTAAAGCCGTTTGAAAGACTGATTCTCCTAATTCAGTGTCGTCCACCGCAACCAAAATTTTTTTGTACATGATGGATCACGCTCCTTTGGCGTTAGCGATCGCCCCCTACCTCTAGCTTAGTTGATGTTAGGGGGGGATTCTATGGCCAACAGCGATGGGCTTTTGTGGATATTATTTGCAAGACGTTACAACCTATTAAGCTAACATCGGCGATTAACCATTCAGAACTTAGTGGATGAAACTGATGTAAGGGAGCCAAAATCGGTATAATCGCTGTTGAGATTTCAGGGGCGAATCGTTATGCAAGTTTATGTCTTGCTCTACAATCCCGGTACCGCAAATGAGGGTATTCATTCGCTGCAACTGGGCGATCGCAACCTAATTCTCATGTTTGAGTGCGCCGATGATGCTGAGCGCTATGGGTTGCTCTTAGAAGCACAGGATTTTCAACGTCCTAGTGTGGTTGGAATTGATGCCAAGGAAGTGGAAGAGTTTTGTCAAGCCTCAGGTTACGAATGCCATTTAGTGCCTAGGGGGTTTGTGCCAACGAACGATGCTGAGCGGTTATTCTTGACTCCACCGGAGCGCAATGTGGCTGAAACCGACTGGGAGGTTGAAAACCGAGTACCGCCCGCCGCGGAGAGTGAATTTTCGGAAAAAGAGCTAAACCGTCTGCGTCAACAACTTGAAAAGTTACTGTAGGTGGCCATGCCGCAGGTCTCCGCCTGTTTGATCGTCAAAAATGAAGCCACAAATCTTCAGCGGTGCTTGGCGAGTGTGCAGCCTGTTGTGGATGAAATCGTGGTGGTGGATACCGGCTCAACGGATGATACGGTGGCGATCGCCCGTCAGTTTACAGAGAAGCTCTACACCCTACCGTGGCGCGATGATTTTGCAGCGGCGCGTAACTATTCCCTAGACCAAGCCAGCGGTGAGTGGATTCTGGTACTGGATGCCGACGAAGTCCTTGTGTGCCTCAGTGATACCTCCTTGAGGGAGCAGTTAGCCGCAGCGCCCAGCGTACAGGCGTACCAACTGTTGCGCCGTGAAATTGGCACAGGGGAGCAGTTTTCAGATTTTGCCATTGTGCGCCTCTTTCGCAACCTGCCCACCCTCCGCTATCAGGGGCGTTTTCATGAGCAATTGGTCTCTTCAGGATCTGCCCCCATCACTATCGGATCCCTCACAACTTTCAGAATTGATCACTACGGCTATCAGCCGGCCCAGATTCAGGCAAAGATGCGCGATCGCAATATCCCCATTTTGGAGCGCATCCGTGCCAGCGAAGGGCTGAGCCTGAGCTTACTGTTTGCCTTGGCGGACATGTACAACGCCGTCAATAACCCTAGTGCTGCGGAAGATTGCTTTAATGAACTCTTTGAGCGCCTATTTCCCCACCTCCTGAGTGGCCAACTCCCGCCAGAGGTGCCCGGCTCCCTGCCAGAAATTCTCCATCAACTGGGGCGACGCTTACTGGCGGCGGAAGAACACGAGGCGCTGCAATTGCTCTGTCAGCAAAGCCTGATCTGGTTCCCTACCTATCCTCCCCTCAACCACTTAGCAGGGTGCTGGCTAATGGCCTTAGGCTTTCCCCTTGGTGCCACTGCCTATTTTGAGTACTGCCTCGAGATGGGGCGCACCAATCGCTACAGCAAGCAGATGCCTTTTCCCTTGGACTACGTGGGCGAACGTGCTGCCCAGCAGTTGGCGCTGGCTTACCAAGCCTTGCAGGAGACTGAGCGCTCACGATACTACACTGAGCTAGCCCAAAGCCTGAAGAGTTGAGCCTCTAGGTTGCCACCCAGGCGATCGCCACCCCCAGCGCAGAGCCAGCAATCACTTGAATGGGGGTATGGCCAAGAAGTTCCTTGAGTCGGGCTTCTGCTAATTCGTGCCCTTCTTGGAAAAATTCTTCGACAATCTGGTTGAGGATGCGCGCTTGCTTGCCGGCGGCTTGGCGCACACCGGCTGCATCGTACATCACAATAAAGGCAAAGACCAGGGCAATGGCAAATTCAACACTACTCCAGCCTCGCTGCAACCCTACGCTCGTGGCTAAGGCCGTCACTAAGGCAGAGTGAGAACTAGGCATGCCGCCAGTTTCCACCAACACCCGGAAGTTCAGCTTACGATGCTTGGCAATATCCAACAGCAGCTTGAGGGTTTGGGCGATCGCACTAGCCGCCAAGGCCACCCAGAGAACATGGTTAGACAACAGCTCGCGGAGAGTATCCATCATCGTTGCGGACAAAGGTCTGCGCCCATCCTACCGTGTTGTGCCTCTATGAACTACCCTACCCTACGGATTGGGTGTTCTGTGACACCCGTTAATGGCTACGGGCAGTAATATAGTCGGCGATCGCCTGCAAGGGCACCGCAGCCTCACCGTAAAGTGCCAACTCTGCCTTCGCCTCCGCCACCAAGCGCTCAGCTTCTTGGCGGGATTTGTCTAGCCCCCATAGCCGAGGATAGGTCATTTTCTGCGCCGTCACATCCTTGCCAGCGGTTTTACCCAGCACATCCCGGGTCGAGGTAATGTCGAGAATATCGTCAATGATTTGAAAGGCCAGACCAATGTTGGCGGCATAGCGAGACAGCCGCTTGAGCGTTGCTTCATCCGCCCCAGTCAAGAGTGCGCCTGAGAGCACCGCAGCCTCTAGCAGTGCCCCCGTTTTATGGGAGTGGATAAAGTGCAGGGTCTCAACACCAATATTTGTTTTCCCTTCACACTCTAGATCGACAACTTGCCCACCCACTAACCCCGTCGCTGCCACCGCGTGACCCAAGCGGGCAACAATTTTTAGCAAATATTCCGCAGGCACATTTTTGGTCTGCTCAACCACATACTCAAAGGCGTAAGCAAGCAGCCCATCCCCAGCCAAAATCGCAATGTCTTCGCCGTACACCTTATGGTTCGTGAGTTTGCCCCGCCGATAGTCATCATTGTCCATTGCTGGCAGATCATCATGGATGAGGGACATGGTGTGAATCATCTCCAAGGCACAGGCCGTGGGCATGGCCATGGCGATCGTCCCCCCCAGTAACTCACAGGTTGCCAAGCAGAGGATGGGGCGCAAGCGCTTGCCACCCGCCATGAGGGAATAGCGCATGGCATTGTATATTTTTTCGGGGTACGTCACAGGCAGGGAAGACTCCAACGCCGCTTCCACTAGGGCTTGCCGTTCTTTCAGGTAGGCCTTAAGGTCAAAGTTGCTAGCAGCGTTGCGAACGTGGGGGGGGTCGGCGGAAATCATTGGGGTCTCCTCATCGTGCAGGCTGGTCTGTAGGGGACAACTGGAGTAACTGCGCTGGCTGATTGTGCCGGCGACAATAGCTCCATACTGTATTGTGCAACAACATGGCCACGGTCATCGGACCAACCCCGCCGGGAACAGGGGTAATGTAACTAGCCACTTGACAGGCAGCATCATAGTCCACATCGCCCCACAGGCTAAATTTACCATCTGGGCGTTGAATACGATTAATGCCAACATCAATAACAATGGCACCGTGGCGAATCATGTCTGCGGTAATGCAGCGGGGACGACCGATCGCCGTCACTAAAATTTCGGCACTGCGAGTCACCTCAGCTAGGTTACGGGTGCGCGAGTGGGCGATCGCCACCGTTGCATCGGCATTTAAGAGCATCAGGGCAAGAGGCTTGCCCACTAAAATACTGCGCCCCACCACCACCGCTTGCCGACCCGCCACTTCAATCCCGTAGGCCGCTAGCAATTGCATCACCCCAGCAGGGGTACAACTGCGCAACCCCGGCTCATCGCGCACAAGACGACCTAAATTGTCAGGGTGGAGGCCATCGACATCCTTATCGGGGTGAATGGCGTAGAGCAGAGGGCGCGCATCCAAGTGAGGCGGCAGCGGCAATTGTAGCAAAATACCATCTACCCGCTCATCATGGTTGAGATCGGTGATCTTAGCCAAGAGGTCAGCTTCGGATGTCCGGGCGGGCAAGTGAGCACCAAAGGAGCGAATCCCAACCCGTTCACAGGCCTGCTCCTTGGCGCGAACGTAAACAGCACTAGCGGGGTCATCGCCAACCCTGAGAACCGCTAGCCCCGGTGCCCGCCCCAACTGTGGCTTTAGGGTTTGTACGTGTGCCGCCAGCTTCGCCTCAATAGACTGGGCTAAGGTTTTACCGTTGAGGCAGGTGGGGATATGCTCAGCCAAGGTGAATCCCATCCAAAGAATGACATCAAAGTGCAGCGATCAGCAGTGGTACGGCACCGTAACCAGACCACGGACATCACCGTAGTTTACACTACCAACTGTTGCCCTTTCTAGCCTTGGGGCTGTGCCGTTCGTGTCCAATACCGTAGGTGCTGGCAGGCGTTGGTTTGCCAATGCTTGACAATGTAAGTAAGTATGACCCAACAGAAGGGAGGACATCCCCAATGCAAGCAACAACCACGACAGTTCGTTTGGCTCCGACCTTTGCTGTACCGGTGGGCGTACTGCTGCTGAGTGTGCCCCTTTGGTACCTGAAGTGGTGGTTAGGGTTGCCGGTATCGCTGTTCAGTCTGTTTTTGGCCGTGCAAGCAGCTACCCTACGGCTGGACTTTACAGCGACAGCCCTTGAAGTGTATCGCGGCAGCCAGCAAATTCGGCAGTTTCCCTACCAGCAGTGGCAGCACTGGGAGGTTTTTTGGCCACGGCTGCCCATCCTGTTTTATTTCCGTGAGGTCAAGAGTATCCACTTCTTGCCGATTCTGTTTGATGCCAAAACTTTAGTACAATGCCTGCAAGAACGCTGCCCACGTACGGCCTTTATTCCCCCTGCTCGCAATGACTGATGAACCCACCTTGACCCCAGACCTAACTGAGTCCGCTGCTGAGGCACAGGAGGCGGAACTGGCTACGCTTGCGGCACGGCGGGATGCACTCAAAGAGGAAATTCAAGCGCTTGAAGCAGCATTCCATCGTCTTGCTCACCGTTGTTGCCAGGATCTTGAAGAGAAGCAACAAGCCCTGCAACTCACTATCGAACAGTTGGAGCGACGCAAGGAGCGTATTGAGCAGGAACTGCGCCAAAATTTTGTTGGTGCATCTCAGGAAATGGCTATCCGGGTGCAAGGGTTTAAGGAGTTCCTCGTGAACAGTATGCAGGATTTAGCTGCAACGGTGGAGGAACTACAACTGCTGCCAGCCCCTGCCCCAGCAGCAGAGCATGAAACACCGCCCGCTGCAACTTCCCCCCCGAAATTGGTGTTGGATGAGGGGTTTCAGGAGGAAACTAGCCGCATTAAGCACCTCCTAGAGCAGTACCAAACGAACCCCAATTACTATGGCCCGCCTTGGCAGCTACGGCGCACCTTTGAGCCGTTACACGCGCAGCGAGTGGAAAGTTGGTTTTTTGATTTAGGGGGGCGGGGTGCCCTGCGATCGCTCCCAAGTCGGCTGCAAAATATCCTTGTGGCCTCGGCAATTATTTCGATTTTGCGGGATTTTTACGGCGACATGCTGCGGGTGCTGGTCTTGGCAGACTCTCCCGAGCGTTTGGGAGACTGGCGGCGGGGGCTGCAAGACTGTTTAGGCATCAACCGCCAAGACTTTGGCCCTGAGCGGGGGGTGGCGCTGTTTGAGTCTGCGGATGCATTGGCCTTCCGCGCCGATCGCCTTGAACAAGAGGACTATCTCCCCCTGATTTTAATTGACGACTCCCAAGAGAAGGTGAGTTTATCGCTGCTTCAGTATCCACTCCTGTTGGGGTTTGCTCCCGAACCCCAGTTGCGTCGCACGAATGAGTTTTTTGAATAGGAGGCACAGGTGAGCACCGCAGTCATCCTTGGGGTTATGGTGCTGACAAGCTATCTACTCGGCTCAATTCCGACAGGCTATTGGGTGGCCAAGCACCTACGCGGTATTGACATTCGCGATCATGGCTCTGGCTCCACAGGCGCCACCAATGTCCTGCGGGTGGTGGGCAAAGGCGCGGGGCTGTTCACCTTTGTTGTTGATGTGCTCAAGGGAACGGTTGCCGTTGTTGCGGCTCGCTGGAGCCTCGCTCAACCCTGGAGTACGGTGCCGCCAGCGTGGGGAGACTACTGCCTGTTGGCGATCGCCCTAGTGGCGGTGGTGGGGCACAGTAAACCTATTTGGCTGGGATGGCGGGGCGGCAAATCCGTTGCCACCAGCTTGGGGGTGCTCTTGGCGCTGAACTGGCCGACAGGATTGGTCACCTTTGGTGTCTTCCTTGTGGTACTTGCCCTGAGTCGCATTGTCTCTCTTGGCTCGATTCTAGCGGCGCTGTCTCTACCCCTTTGGTTTTGGTGGTTTACAGGATCGCTGCCCTTTGTTGGTTTTAGTATTTTAGCGAGTGCCTTTGTTATTTGGCGGCACCAGAGTAATATCCAGCGCCTCATTGCCGGTACCGAGCCACGCCTAGGAGGCCGGAGTGGAAATTCAGCGGCTGACCTTAACTAATTTCAAAACCCATCGCGATCGCACTGTTAACTTTTGCCGCGGGGTGAATGTTATCTGTGGCGAAAATGGGGCGGGCAAAACAAGCCTTTTAGAAGCCATTGCTTGGGTTCTATTTGATGCCACCTCCGGTTATGGGTCTGGCTTTAACAAAGCAATTATTCGCAAGGGCGCAACCCATGCCGAGGCAACGGTTCAGTTTATTTCGGCGGCGGATGGTCGCTCCTATTTGGTTAAACGCAGTACCCGTAGCGGCTATAGCATTTTTGACCCCCAGTTACAGGCGCTGGTGTTGTCGCGGCGGGACGAGGTACAGCAATGGCTCAAGGAACATTTGGGGATCAACAGTGCCTTGCCCCTTAAAGACCTCTTTGAGCAGGTGATCGGCATTCCCCAAGGGATGATGACCGCCGACTTTTTCGGTACAGCCGCTCAGCGCCGCGCAATTTTTGAGCCTATCTTGCAGGTGGATGACTATCGCCGCGCCTACGATGCCGCCTTGGCGCTAGAAAAACACTCCGAAACCCGCCTGCAGCACCTCCGGGAAACTATTGCCCGCCATGAGCAGGCGCTAGCCAGCCGCGAAGACTATACCACCAAGGCGCAAGCCCTAGCCGCAGAATTGGCGCAGGACTACCAACAGCGCGATCGCCTCGCTCAGGTGTGTCACGCCTTGGCCCAGGAACGGGCGCAGCTTGAGGCAGAAGTGGCAGCTCTTGAGCACTTAGCACAGCAACAGCAGCGGCTGCAACACCAACTTGAACAGCAGGAGCAGCTTTGCCGCGATCGCCACCAACAGCTAGCCGCCGCGCAATTGAGTCAAGCGCGCTGCCAAGACTCTCAGGCAACCTACGATCGCTATCGCGAACTGCAACAGGCACTGCGGAGCCTCGAGCGGCAGTTAAAGGAGCAGGGTACCCTTGAGCAGCAGATTGCTGAGTGCGAGCAGCGACAGCAGCGAGCCGCAACCAAACTGGCACACCTTGAAGCCCAACGCCAAGCGATCGCTACGATTGAGTCCCAACTGGCTGCCCTTGCCCCCCAGATTGCGGCGGCGGATGCCCTTGAGCAGGAATTAGCCGTAGTCCACGCCCAACTACGAGCGGCGGAGCAGGCAGCTCAAGAGGCCACCCATCTTGAGGAGCAAATTCAAAGCGCCCAACTCCGCCTTGTTGAACTGGAGCAGCAATTGGCTGCCCTTGATGCCCAACGTCCTCTTGCTGCCACCCTAAACCAGAAACAGCAGGAGCGCGATCGCCTCGCAGCCCAGATAAGCCACCTCAGCGCCGCCCAAGCCTTTGCCGCCACCCTTGCCCCCATCGTTGCAAGCGCCACAACCCAAGCCGCCGCCATCGCTCCTCTAACTCGCCAAGCCATTCATGAACTGACCGCCGCCCAAGACTTTGCCTTGCTCACCCCAGCTGTGACCTTAGGCCTGCAAGCGCTGCAACACCTGCACGCCAACCATCAGCAGTTGCTCAACGACCTTGAAGCACTCCTCAAGCGCCTTGATCCCTCTGAGCAAGACCTGCTGACCCCTCTCCTCGCGCAACTTGACGCGGACATTGCTGCCGCTGCCGCTGCCGAACGCTCACTTCTGCAATGGCACCCCCTTGCCGCTGAAAAAGCACGACTACACGAACACCTGAGTGCCCTTGGCGATCGCCAACGGCAGTTGATCCCTCGCTACAGCCAACTCGCCCAGTTGCAGCGTCAGTACACTAAGCTGAGCACAAAGCTAGAGGCACTGGGGCAACCCCGCGCCCAACAACAGGTTCTCCTAGAGCAACAGCAGTCAGCACCGGACATTGAAACAGCAGTCCAAGAGCTAGTACAACACCAAGCGCAATTGAACAGCGAGCTTGCGCCCCTATACCGTCAACGCCAGTACTATCAAGCCTTAGAGCAGAAGCGCCAAGCCCTGACAGAGGAATTGGCGACCCTAGAGCACGCCTACCAAACCTATCTACAGCACCAACACCAAGCTAGCCAAGTGGCCGCCTACCAAGCGGCGCTTGCAGAGGCACAAGCCACCTATGCCGCCCTCCAAAACACCTGTGCCACCCTAGCGCAGGACTACCAGACCCAAGCCCAGCGCATAGATGTGGATCGCTTAAGGGAGGTCACAGCTCGCCATGAGCAACTCAGCCGCGAGTATCAAACCCTCCTAGGGGCAATTCCCGAAAAGGAGAGACAATATCAGCATTATGCAGACGCCCTCCAGCATCTTGAGGCGGTGGCGCAACAGCTTGCCCGTAGCCGCCAAACCCTCGCTGAGTACCAACAGCGGCACCATTTTATCGTGACGGCGCGGGAAATTTACCGAACCAGTGGCCCCCGCGTTAGCGAGGCGTATCTGCACAGCATTTCCCACGAAGCCGACCGTCTCTTTCGCGAGTTACTCAACCGTCCTGACGTTGCCCTTCGGTGGCTGTCGGACTACGACATTCAAGTGAACGAGGGCGGGCACTGGCGTAGTTTTAGGAGCCTTTCTGGGGGTGAGCAGATGTGCGCTGCCCTTGCGGTACGCCTTGCCCTGCTGCGAATTTTAGCCGCCACAGACGTGGCCTTCTTTGATGAACCCACGACCAATATGGATCACGAGCGCCGTCAGCAGCTAGCAGAAAACCTAGCTAATCTGAGAAGTTTTAGACAGCTATTTGTCATTAGCCATGATGAAACCTTTGCTGCCCTGACCGAACATATTATCCATCTGGAGCGACAAGCTCCCTAAGCGTAAGCCGTATGCAGCGCCCACCAAATCAACACAGCAATAAAGCCAAGAATCAGTACCGCTGAAGCTGCGATCATCACAGGGCTATCTGCCCCTTCAAACTTCATAATGCCGCGATTAAAATCTGTGGCCATAGGAAGACACTCCAAGCACGGTTTAATCTACATCAATTCTAGGCAGCTTTTTGGGTCTTCAGTGGTAGCAGGGGTGACTTGTTACGATTCGTTATGCGTGGCTGTGTTAACACAGAATCTGTGCCAAATCTGGCCAAGTCTTATCTAGCCAAACCTTAAGATTTGACAATTCTTGACATGTTTGTGATCAGCATCACAGCAGTTCTCCGTCAGATCACGCAAAGGTAAAAGTAGATTGACAGCCTAGGCCACTTTTGCAAGCGTCATCAATATTTGCAGCGTTGCGTGACTGAGCGCCTCAGAACGCTCAGGATGACCTCTTCTCATCATCCTGCCATTGGCCGTGGTTGTTTATGGACTCACGGGGGATAGATTAAAATGAACAGCTTGGCACAAGAGCGTCATGTTTTGATTTTGAATATGGTGGGTGGGCGACGCGCGATCGCCCTTGAGGCGGCTGCTTACTCCTTAGGGCGCGACGAAAGCAATGCAATTGTCTTAGACTTTGAGACCGTATCACGACAGCACGCGATTCTGTTGCGGGTGCCTGTGCCGGGTACCACGAACTATCGTTACCGCTTGGTGGATGGCAATGCCAATGGCAAGCCCAGCACGAACGGTACGTTTGTCAATGGCAAACGGATTTCCAGCCATGAACTTCACCATGGGGACGTGATTCTCTTTGGCCGCAAAGCCAAGGCTTCTTACATGATGGTGTCAATGGCGGAGACGGAGTTTAGCCAATACCTCCAGTCCATCGCCTTTCAAAGTATTAAGTCGGATTTGCGCGGTGCCAAGGAAACGTTGGTGGGAATGGAGCTCAGTGGGGAGTTGCGCCGTCCACCCAGCCGTGAATTGGTGGGGGCGGCCAAAACGGCTCTCAGTATTGAAACGGAACCGGTCAAGCCCGCTGCCAAGGATACCTTGGCCAGTGAGGGTGGTGACACCTCTTCCCAAGCGAATAAAGCCACGGTGCACGAACCCCAGTCCCATCATGGGCTGAGGTGGATGATTGGCTTGGGGGCGATCGCCACCGTGGTCGCAGCTATTTTTGTGGGAGCCTACCTGCGCTCACCCGCACCTCAGCAACCTGCTCCAACCCAATCCCCGTCGGTTGCACAGCCATAATCAAGGGTGATTCAGGCTGAGTGACCCTAATCGGTCTGAATACGACCATCTTCAATTTTGGTAATGCGATCGGCAATGGGGATGATTCGGGGATCGTGGGTGACAATCATTACCGTACATCCCTTTTGCTTTGCTAGCTTGTAGAGAATTTTAATGACTTGCTGGCCACTTTGGGAGTCAAGAGACGCAGTCGGTTCATCGGCAAAAATAATTTTTGGATCGCCGGCCAGTGCCCGGGCGATCGCAACTCGCTGCTTTTGCCCGCCTGAGAGGTTTTGCGGTAAGAAGTTGAGGCGATCGCCTAAGCCCACTTCGTCTAAAAGCTTGGCAGCACGCACCTTCGCATCCTTCGTGGCAACCCCCTTCAGGTTGAAGGCAATCTCTACATTTTCTAAAGCGGTTAAGGCTGGAAAAAGATTAAAACTCTGGAAGACAAACCCAATGTTGTTGAGGCGAAACCTCGCTAATTCGTTCTTTTTCATCTGGGTAATGTCTTGCCCTAGAACAAATACTTTGCCGCTAGTGGGGGTCAAAATTCCGGCTAAAATCGAGAGCAGCGTTGTTTTACCGGAGCCGGAAGGCCCCATCAGCAAATGGATATGGCCTGTCTGAATACTGAGATTAATGCCGTGTAACACTGGGGTCAATTGATGCCCCGACTGGTACACCATCGTTAAATCAGTCGTGGCGATCGCCAACGAAGGCACAGAGGAGGTCACAAGTGTAATCTCAGCACATCTCAAAACAGCAGTAGATTATCCACTGACCGCCGCAGTAGCAAAGCGAATTTTCAAGTAGTCTGCCTCCATTTTGGCGCCAACTGGCTGCATGGCGGCTAATCCCTGCGGTAGCACCATATTACGCCGATGGTTACCAATGCGAATACTTAACTCGTCAGCAGTTTTATTCAGTTCGATTTTTTCCTTAGGGATCCCGGGTAAATAGAGTTCGAGGCTGTACTGGCCATCACTGGGCACCACCCGAATTGTTTGCTCTTGGTAATAGACTTGGGCAGGGTCTTCATCGGCGTAGAGCGTTTCCTTAAGACGCTTCAGGGCAGCCAGACCACAGAGTTCCTCGGCAAACAGGGGCACTTCTTTGACCGGTAGGGGTCGGAAATTGTCGTGAATTTCTTGGCGGTACTGCTGCTGCGTCTCTTTCCAGCGGCTAAAAAAGGGATCGCTGACTGTTTCTGGTAAGATGCGGTTAGCGACCACCAAATCTGTGGCCACATTGTACAAGCTCAAGTAAGCATGAGCGCGTAGGGACTCCTTAAGAACCATTTTTTCAGGATTTGTGACCAGCCGTACCGAGGTTTGGGTGTTGTCGGTGAGGACTTTTTCGAGGGCTTCAATTTGTTCATAGAACTCGTAAGGTGCATCCATCACCGCCTGATCCGGTAGCGAAAAGCCCACCAAGGGCTTGAAAATTGGCTCCACAATGGGGCGCAAGGCCACCGACATCCGCTGCAAGGGTTTATAAAAGCGGCGCATATACCAGCCGCTCACCTCAGGCAAACTCAACAGCCGCAGTGCCGTTCCCGTGGGTGCCGAATCAATAATCAGGACATCGTACTGACCCTCGTCATAGTGCCGCTTCATCCGTACGAGGGCAAAAATTTCATCCATCCCCGGCAAGATGGCAAGTTCCTCGGCCTGTATCCCCTCTAGCCCCCGTGCCTGCAACACTTGGGTAATGTAGCGCTTCACCGCTCCCCAGTTATCCTCCAGCTCCATCAAGGCATCTAACTCTGCCCCCCAGAGGTTCTCGGCCACAGGAGCAGGCACATGCCCCAACTCTAGGTCAAAGCTATCGGCTAGGGAGTGAGCCGGATCCGTACTGAGAACAAGGGTTTTGTACCCCAACTCAGCACAGCGTAACCCCGTCGCTGCTGCGACTGAGGTCTTACCAACGCCACCTTTACCCGTCATTAAAATTACGCGCATGAAAAGGCTCTCACCCTAAAACCGCTATTGTGTCTCTTATTTATTGTGACATCTTCCCGACGCTGATCCTACGGGTACAGCACGGGACGTATCACTCCCCGAACCCCTCATTGGTTAAATCTATTACTACAGTGGGTGAGGAACAGACGCATACGAGAACACGCAGCCACCGGGCGATCGCTAGCACTATTGAGGGTTGCCTGCCTGCAGTAGGATCAGCATCGTGCTGCCGTAGGTTTTCAGTCGGTGCTGCTGCCAGCCAATCTGGGCGATCGCCCCTAAATCTGGTGGGTCTTTGGTGCGGCATTCTACCGCTATTTCGCCCCCCACAGCTAAGCGCTGTTGCTGCCAAAGAAGCTCCAACACTGGTAAATAGAGGTTGCTGTTGTAGGGAGGGTCAAAGTAAATGAAGTCAAACTCGGGGAGAGGGAGGTGCTGAAGTTTTTGGCGAACATCCCCACGCAGAATCAAGGTTTGTTGTTCTGGCTGCGCAACGGCGCTCCAATTCTGGCGGATCACTTGGCACGCTGCGGCTGACTGTTCAATGGCCACTACCCACTGTGCACCGCGAATTAGTGCCTCTGCCCCCATCGCTCCGGTTCCGGCACACAAATCTAGCCACCGACAATGTTGAATGCGCCCCTGCCAAATATTAAAAACCGCTTGGCGTACCTTAGCACTAGTGGGGCGAGTGGTGTGACCGGTAATCGTTTTGAGCGATCGCTGACCGGAGATACGTAGGGGCATAAAACCAACGGCAAGCATTCAACGGCAAAATAAAAAGTCTCGGGAGTCTTGCCGTGTTTCGACCCCGAGACTTTTGTTTGCGAATCACTCCTCACTAAGTAAAGACTAACCCACACTTTTGTAGAGGGATAAGCAGCACATGACACTTTTGCAAGCGGCACGTTGCTTTGCCTCACAGTTGGGCTGAGGACGTGACTTTTGATTGAGAGAGTTGGCCAATTTCTTTATCAATGAAGAATAACCCTTGGCCTTCGGTGCCGATCAGCTCAATTTTGTCGAGAATACTCTTAAAGAGGAACTCTTCCTGATGTTGCTCCGCTACATACCACTGCAAAAATTGCAAAGTGGCATAGTCAGGTTCTGTGTTTGCAAGATGAACTAGCTCATTGATTTTATGGGTCACAAATTGTTCGTGCGCATAAACCTTTGTGAACATTTCCTTAAGCGAATTGAATTCGTGTGGTGGGGCTTCCATGCCGCCCAAAATGGCAAGGGCACCCGTTTCATGCATGTAGTTGAGCAACCGCCGCATATGTGCCATTTCTTCGTCAGCATGGGCACTTAAAAAGGTAGCGCAGCCCTCAAGGCTTTTGTAAGCGCACCAGGAACTCATTTGCAGGTATAGATGTGCCGAAGCAATTTCTAGGTTAATTTGCTCGTTCAGGCGATTGATCATTGCAGTTGATAGCATTGGTACTTCTCCACTGGTATAGGTCAAGGTCTGTAGAGTGGCACTGGTGACAGCCACCACAACGGGGAGCCGCTAGTTTTTCCAGCCGTCCTTTGCGAATTAACTGAACTAGGAGAGGCTCTAGGACAGCGGGAGACTTGTCAAAGTGGGTGGCCAACTGCGCCATGGAAACCACGTGATGCTCTTTGATGTAGGACTGTACTTGCAACAACACAATTAAGCCTCCGCTGAAGTGGTCAAACCTCTGTTGAAGGCTGTCGCCGCCAAGGCTGGGCATCGCCCTTGCGTTTGAGAATCCACAGCACCCCCGTCATCACCAGTACCAGCCCCAACAGCCATGACACAGAAAAATACGGATGCTCAGAAAATGTCACCAGTTGGTAGTAGGCGGTGGCCACCCAGTAGGCTAAGCCGGTTGTCCATCCAGCAACAAAGGCAGTCCAGCCCAAGTTGGTTTCGCGATAAACCGCCGCAGTGGCAGAAACGCAGGGGAAGTAGAGCAATACAAACAAGAGGAAGGCAATGGCAGCGGTGGGGCTGTCAAAGCGCTTTGCCATTTGACCAAAGACGGTGTAGTTTACGCCTTGGACGTCTGCGGCAGCTTCTGGGTTGTCTGCCTCTTCTAAGACATTGAATTGCAAGGGGTCAAAAATTTGCCCCGGTAGCTCTGCTAGGTTTTTGGGGATGCTGGCAACCGCTTCTTTGAGGCCACCTAACAGGGAAAAGGGTGGCTCTGGCTCTAGTTCAGTGGCATTAACTATGGCCTCTTGCCGGGCTAGCTCGGTGTAGAGGGCATCCATGGTGCCTACCATCACTTCTTTGGCAAAAACACCGGTAAAGAGTCCTACCGTTGCTGGCCAGTTCTCTTGTTGGATGCCCATGGGGCTAAAAACTGGCGTAATTTGCCGACTAAAGGCACTCAGAATCGAATTGCTGCTATCTTGCTGACCAAAACTGCCATCGATGCCTACGGAGTTGAGCAGCCCCAAAATTACAACTAGCGCTACAATCATCTTGCCCGCCCGAGTAATAAAGACTTTCAGGCGATCCCACGCCCGCAGTAGTACACCTTTGAGGGTCGGCAAGTGGTAAGGGGGTAGCTCCATCACAAACGGGGCAATGTCTCCTTGGAAAAGGGTGTGCTTCATAACAACGCCAGTAAACATGGCGGCAGCCATACCAAACACGTAAAGTAGAAAGACGAGATTCTGGCCGTTACGGGGAAAGAAAGCAGCCACAAAAAGGGCATAAACTGGCAAGCGCGCCCCACAGGACATAAACGGATTCATCATAATGGTCATGAGGCGATCGCGTCGGTTTTCTAGGGTACGGGTGGCCATAATCCCAGGGATATTGCAGCCAAAGGAGACCATCATGGGTACAAAGGACTTCCCTGGCAACCCCAAAATGCGCATCAGCCGATCCATCACAAAAGCACCCCGCGCGAGATAGCCGGAGTCCTCCAAAAAGGTGAGGAAAATAAACAGCAAGCCAATTTGGGGAATAAAGGTAGAAGTTGTCTGAATGCCGCCACCAATCCCATCGGCAATTAGCCCAATGAGCCACCCAGGGGCACGTAGATCTTGCAGGATTTGGGCTGGCCAGCCGACAACTAAGGTGCCGACGGCAGTATCAAAAAAGTCAATGAATGCACCGCCGACATTGATCGCTACCAGAAAGACGAGATACATCACAACTAAAAAGATGGGAATTCCCAGCCAGCGATTGAGCACAATTTGGTCGATGCGATCGGAAACGCTGGTGTAAGAGCGCTTGCTTTTTGTGTAAACGCTCGTTAGCAGCTGTTCAATCCATCTGTAGCGACTGTCGGCAATGAGTAAATCAATATCTTCCCCAAGGGTTTGGTGGATGTTGCGCCGCCACTCCCGTAAGCGTGGTACTTGATCTTCAGGAACTGCCTCCGTGTATTGGAGCCACGCTAAGGCTTGGCCACGATGGCTAATTCCCTGTGCCAATAAATCGGCGATCGCCTCCTCAATGACCGCAGGGTGAGGTGGATAGGCCTGTGGCCTAGGAGGCTGACAGGCTGCTGAGCGAATGGCTGTGCGCAATGTGGTAAACTGGCGTTTCTCCTTGGCACAAAACGGCAAAACAGGCACCCCCAAGCGCTCTGCAAGAGCAGCAGGATCAATAATTCCCCCCTGCGCCGTCGCCACATCCATCATATTGAGCACCAAAATCAGGGGTACCCCCATATCCAGAAGTTGGCTAGTGAGGTACAAATTCCGCTCTAAGTTGCTTGCATCTAAGATATTCACCACCAAGGTGTAGTGATCCTGAAGCAGGAAATCCCGTGCCACCCGCTCGTCGAGACTACTGCCGCCCTCAGAGGCATCTAGGGTATAGATCCCCGGCAAGTCAACCACCTCAACGATCAAATCCCCATCGCGATATTGCCCATCTTTACGCTCTACCGTCACCCCTGGCCAGTTCCCCACCCGTTGGTTTGCGCCCGTCAGGCCGTTAAAAACCGTTGTCTTGCCGCAGTTAGGGTTACCGATCAGAGCAATGGTGATTTTCATAGCACTGTCTCTATCCTAAATCTCACACACTTGGAGTGCATCGGCTTCCTCTTTACGGAGGCTCAGATGAAATTGCCGCACCCGAATATCGGTTGGATCTCCCAAAGGTGCATGGCGGACAATCTCAAGCTCAGTGCCCGGCGTTAATCCCATTGAGAGTAGTTTGCGTTTGTAAAATGTGGCGGTTGGGGCATAGCCCACCACCCGCAGGCGTGCACCCACAGGGGCAGTGCGTAAACTGATGTGCCCCGATTCACCCCGAAGCGGTGAAACAACGACAGATTGAGCCAGTTCGCAGTTCAAGCAGAACCGCTGCTGATCTAAAGAAATGATCGCTGAGCCTTGGGGTGTTCGCTGTACAACAGAGACGATAGCTCCCGGTGTTAAGCCCATACCAAACAGTTGCTGCGGATTGTCACAGGTCAATTCGACAATGCGGTAGCGATCGCCCACCTGTGCGTCTGCCAGCGTCATCTTGCTAGCCATTGGTTCTCTTTTGCGGGGCGCATCGCCGATGTAGATAAAAGGTTGCCAATTTGATGCTGACATCTTGCATTTGTGAGATGTGTGCGAGGAACTTATTGATTATTTTTCTCAGTATATTGATCACCTTGCTCAACGACAACCCGTTTAACGAAGATTTCATTATCGTGGAGATTACTCTACTCGTTAAGCTACAGTCACGTCCAAACCAGTGAACTGGTGCTATGCCCTACTCTTGGATTACCTATAGTCCTGCGTTTACCCTTGTGCCTACCTATGAATGTTTTAATCGTTGCACCTACTGCAACTTTCGCCGTGATATTGGTACGAGCGGCTGGTTGAGTCTGGCGGCAGCGGCGGATCAGTTGGCGCGCTTGAGTCCGCATCACGTCTGTGAAATCCTCATTCTCAGTGGCGAAGTTGCCCCCAATAGTCCACAGCGCAGCAAGTGGGTGCAGCATCTTTACGATTTAGCTGCGCTGGCGCTGGACTATGGCTTTTTGCCCCATACCAATGCCGGGCCTTTAACTCGTGCGGAAATGGGCTATCTAAAGCAAGTGAATGTCTCCATGGGGTTAATGTTGGAGCAACTCACCCCCAAACTACTGCAAACGGTGCATCGCCACGCTCCTAGTAAGGTTCCTGAATTGCGCTATGCCCAACTAGAGCAGGCGGGGGAGCTTGGCATTCCCTTTACAACAGGCGTACTGCTGGGCATTGGTGAAGATCCTGAGGATTCGCAGGACTCCCTTGCTGCGATTGCTAAGTGTCATCAGCGCTGGGGTCACATTCAAGAGGTGATTTTGCAGCCCCATCGCCCTGGCCAGCAGCAGCAGGAGGCCTTGCCCTCCTTTGATGTCGCTCAACTACCGCAGGTGGTTCAATGGGCGCGATCGCTCCTGCCTGAGGATATTACCCTGCAAATTCCTGCCAACTTAGTCACCCATCCTGAGGTGTTGCGAGCCTGTTTAGCATTTGGTGCACGGGATTTAGGGGGGATTGTCCCCCTTGATCATGTGAATCCAGACTATCCCCACAGGGATTTAGGGGCGCTCAAAGCACAGCTTCGGGGATGGGGCTGGCAGCTAGTTCCGCGCTTACCGATTTACCCCCAATATATTCCTTGGCTTTCACCCGATCTCCAAGCACGGGTGAGAGAGGCACAAGAGCGATTCGACCTCTCACCTACTTTGGTAGGGTGACCCGAAAGCCCGGGGGCTGGTAGTCATCCCCAAGGTAATTGCTGGGCATGGTACTGGTGTTGCCATCCCGTAGGGCTAAATAGCTGGGGGACATAATCTCGATTCCCGCTTCGTTACAGGCATCTTGCAAGTGTTCGTGGAGTTCTGAGAGGATCCACGGCACCCGCGGCCAATCTTGGGTATAGACGTTGAGTTGATAGCTGATGTGAAAGTCGTTGAGGGCGGTTTGCCAGACAAAGGGAGCCGGATCAGCTAAAATACCAGTGGTGCGCCGCCCCGCCTCAATCATCGCCGCATAGACATCGCGCCAGGGAACATCATAGCCAAGGGTAATGGTGGTTTGCAAAATCAAGGGGCGGTCTAGCTCGCGAATGGCTACGGATAGGTTGGTGACGTTGCTATTGAGCAGCGAGGAGTTGGGAATCGTAACAACTTGGTTGTTGGGGCGACAGACACGGGTCACGAGCAAGGTTTTTTGGATAACAATTCCTTGAACATCGCCAATTTGAATCAGGTCTCCCTGCTGGAAGGCGCGAGTGTAAATGAGGATCACGCCCCCGACCACGTTGGCGATCGCCGAGGTGGAACCCAACGAAAATAGAATCCCTAAGAAGACAGAAATGCCCCGAAATGCCGGAGAGTCGAACCCCGGCAAGTAGGGGAACACCACCACCGCCGCCATGGCCACAATTAAAATCAGCAGCAGGTTATAGGTAGGTTTCGCCCAGTCGGTATAAAACCCAGGAATGACCAAGCGGTCTGTTTCAATGGCGTAGAAAATGGCGCGAACGCCCTTGAGGATGTAATAGGTGATGGTAATAATGACGGCGATCGCTACCAAATTTGGCAAATAGTTACCAATCCCGGTGAATACCAGTTCCAGAGAAAACAGAAAATGATTGAGAAAATTTTGGCCAAAGGCACGGGTCCACGGAAATAAGTTAAAAACAAACGTTAAATAAACGTAGAGAATAAACAATAACAAAAAAAGCCGTGTGAATTGGAGAGCGCGCAGCAGCCATGTTTGAATCGCTTCTGTAGAAATAATTTCAAAATTTTGCAGCCGCAGGGTCGGGATGCGCTGCGCCCCCCAGCGAGTGATGGGCTGAAAGATCTTTGCCGATACGCGAATAATCACTGAGCACACAATCAGTGTGAGAAGGGTTGAGAGCACGGCATACACGATGTTTTGCAGCAGGCGTTGCGGCGCTCGATCCTGACGGTACTGCCCAATGACCTCCCGGATGCGCTGGGCCAGCTCTGCCGCCGCCGCCTCTTGGCTAATTAAGCGCTCGCCAGCATCGTCAGCCGTTACCGTTAACAGCGGGCGATCGCCTTGGACAACGGCCACCTCGCGGCGATCGCCAATTTTTTTAATCGTGATGCTCTCTACGGGAATCTCATCCTGCTCTGCCACCTGCAAAATTCGCCTGCGGATTGCTTCTGCCCGCTCTTGGGCACTAAAAGACCCCAGACCATGGCGAACCTCAACAATGACCTCGCCATCAATCGTCACCGGATAGCCTTCCGCCTCAGGAGATGGTGCCGTGGTCGTTGCAGTGGGTTGGGCAATACTTGGTAACTGTGCCTGAGCGACCACTAGGACAAGGGCAAGACACAGACACAGCAAAAAATTCAGGGACAGCAGACGCTTGGCCATAGACATTCTAGGTTGAGGCTCGGTTGAGGGACTATCCACCTATGATGCACAACTGTTGCGTATAATGAGTAGCCGTAACCTTTCTTAAGGCATTGCAGCATGGTCTCTTCCGCGGTCAATCCTGACACTACCGTTCGTCACGACGTTAAAGATTTGAGCTTAGCCCCCTTGGGGCAACAACGGATTGAGTGGGCTGGACGGGAGATGCCAGTGCTGCGGCAAATTCGCAATCGCTTTGCCCAAGAGCAGCCCCTCGCTGGCATTCGCTTGGCCGCTTGTTGCCACGTCACCACCGAAACCGCTAACTTGGCGATCGCCCTCAAAGCCGGTGGTGCCGACGCAGTCCTGATTGCCAGCAACCCCCTGTCCACCCAGGATGATGTTGCTGCTAGTTTAGTGACTCACTACGGCATTCCCGTATTTGCCAAAAAGGGGGAAGACACAGACACCTACCGACGCCACGTCAACATTGCCTTGGATCACAAACCCAACATCATTATTGATGATGGCTGTGATGTGGTCGCAACCCTTGTCAAAGAACGGCAGTCGCAGCTAGCGGATATTATTGGCACCACCGAAGAAACCACCACTGGTATTGTCCGCCTCAAAGCCATGTTTCGCGATGGGGTACTGACCTTTCCCGCCATTAACGTCAACGATGCCGACACCAAGCACTTCTTTGACAACCGCTATGGCACCGGCCAGTCCACCCTCGATGGCATTATTCGGGCAACCAATATTCTGCTGGCTGGCAAAACCATCGTCGTCGCCGGTTACGGCTGGKGTGGCAAGGGAACTGCACTGCGGGCACGGGGGATGGGTGCCAATGTGATCGTGACCGAAATTGATCCGGTTCGTGCCATTGAAGCGGTCATGGATGGATTCCGGGTGATGCCCATGCTGGAAGCCGCTCCCCAAGGCGATATTTTCATCACCGTGACGGGGAATAAACACGTGATCCGCGCTGAGCACTTTGCGGTAATGAAGGATGGGGCGATGGTGGCCAACTCCGGTCACTTCGATATTGAAATTGATCTGGCAACCCTCAAAACCTTGGCTAAAGAGGTGCGGGTTGTCCGCAATTTTACCGAAGAGTACGTGCTCCCCAGTGGCAAATCCATCATTGTTTTGGGGGAAGGGCGGCTTATTAACCTAGCGGCGGCAGAAGGCCACCCCGCCAGTGTCATGGATATGAGCTTTGCCAACCAAGCCCTTGGCTGTGAGTACTTAGTAAAACATCAAGGGCAGCTTGCGGCCGGGATTCACGCCATTCCTACGGAAGTGGATCAAGAAATTGCCCGCCTTAAACTGCAGGCCATGGGAATTACGATGGATACGCTGACCCCTGAGCAGATTGAGTATATGAACTCTTGGACCACTGGTACCTAGAGGTTACCTGCAGACCCAATAGTTCGCTGAGTCCTTCGCGCTCTCATCAATAGGGATGCAGATCGCCGATAATAGCAATCAGCTGCTTCCGTTGCAATGAGTTGACACCAATCGCCTATGCTAAAGCTCTATGGTGGTGCTAAGTCCCGCGCTTCAATTGTGCGCTGGTATCTAGAAGAAATTGGCCTCCCCTATGAATTTGTGCTGCTGGATCTGCAAGCAGGGGAGCATCGCCAGCCTGAGTTCCTGAAACTAAACCCAATGGGTAAAGTGCCCGTCATTGTGGATGGGGATCTGGTGCTGTGGGAATCGGGAGCTATTTTGCTATACCTCGCCCAAACCCACGGTCAACTGCCGTCGGATGCCGCAACGGCGGCTAAGGTCTATCAGTGGGTTCTGTTTGCCAACTCTACCCTCTCTCAGGCCATGTTTCCGCCGGAAAATCGCGATCGCCAACTCCCTAGCCTCTTAGCTGGGTTAGACGCAACACTGCAGGGGAACACGTATATTTTGGGAGCTGACTTTTCCGTTGCCGATGTGGCTCTAGGGTCAATCTTGGCCTACTTACAAATGCTCTTTCAGGTTGATTTGAGTCCTTATCCTGCGGTTGAAGGCTACACAGAGCGCTTACGCAGCCGCCCTGCGTTTCAGAAAGGCCTCTTGGGAGCAAGTGCATGAATGTGATCTTTCAGGAAATTGATCCCTTTGATCTGTGGATTTGGGTCGAGTTTGTTGACCCTCCCACCACCATTGAGCAGCAATACCTTGAAGAAGTCTTTAATTCATGGTTTTTTTTAGGAAAGTTGGGCGGCTTCAATGCCGAGAACCTGCAAGTCCAGGAAACAGGGTTAGACCTCAGCTACCTTGAGTACAATCCCCTGCAAGCGGATAGCTCTCTTATGGCGGTAATGCACAATATGGGAGAGTTTGAGTACAATGGGCGTTGGGCGCGCTGCTGGTTTGATCTGGGCACCAGTGATGCCCTAGCTCTAGATATTCTCATTAATGCCCTGAGTCAGTTTAGTGAGGACTATGTGGCCATTGCCAATTTAGTGATTGGTGGTGATCATCCAGAATGGCCGATCGCCAGTAGTGAACAGCGAGAGGCGATCCAACAGTCGGCGTGGAACTAATTGCCCGTCATCTTGCCTTCAACGCACTCGATGCCATTGCCAAGGGGGCCTATGCCGATGTGACCTTAGACAGGGTATTGCATACCTGCGATCTACAGGCCAGCGATCGCGCCCTTGTCACCGAGTTAGTCTATGGAACGGTACGGCGGCAGCGCACCTTAGATACCCTCATTGCGGGCTTTTGTCGTCAAGCGCCTCCCCTGCGCCTGCAATTAATTCTGCGCCTAGGCCTCTATCAACTGCGGTACCTCGATCACATTCCAGCCCACGCAGCGGTGGATACCAGTGTGCGTCTGGCAAAGGTGGTGGGCTTGGGCGGGTTGGCCGCGCTGGTGAATGGGGTGCTGCGCCGCTATCTGCGTGCTGAGGGTGATCCGCTCACGTCGATGATTGCAGGGTTGCCCCACGTCTCACAACTGGGCTGTTACTATAGTTTCCCCGATGAGCTGATTGAAGGCTGGTTAGACCTAGTGGGACTTGAGGAGTGCCAAGCGCTCTGCGACTGGTTTAACCGCCCGCCCCGCCTCGATTTACGGCTCAATCCCCTACGGGGCGATCGCCAGCATTTAATCCAGTTATTTGCTGAGGCGGGCTATGACCTGAGGGCTATTCCCACGCTACCCCAAGGGCTGACGCTGAACCACTGTGGCGCACCCATGGCGACATTGCCCTACTTTGAGGCGGGGKATTGGTCGGTTCAAGATCGCGCAGCGCAGTGGGTGGCACATTTGTTGGATCCCCAGCCTGGGGAGGTTGTCATTGATGCCTGTGCTGCTCCGGGGGGTAAAACAACCCATATCGCTGAGCTAATGCGCAATCAAGGCCGGGTGATTGCCTGCGATCGCACCCCCAGCCGCCTGCGCAGACTGCGTCAAAATCGCGATCGCCTTGGTTTAAGCTGTATTGAGATTCACACCGTCGATAGTGCCACGGCTCCAGACTTCAGGGGCGTAGGCGATCGCGTGCTGCTGGATGTTCCCTGCTCTGGCACCGGAACGCTGCACCGCCATGCCGATGCCCGCTGGCACCCCTTAGGCAAACGATTAGCCAGCCTTGTTCCCCTGCAAGCCCAACTCCTCAGCAATGTCTGCCAGTGGGTCAAACCGAACGGTGTGCTGGTGTATGCCACCTGTAGCTTAGAGCCGGCGGAAAATGAAGCCCAGATTCAGCACTTCCTGCGCCTGCACCCCCAGTGGCGCATCGATCCTCCCTTTGCCCCCCTAGATCAATGGGCGGATCCCCAAGGGTGGATCACCGTCTGGCCGCAGCGTCAAGACATGGATGGTTTTTTTATGGTGCGGTTGCGGCGCGATAACCAAGGAGAAGCGTGACAATCCCTAATAGGCTCACCCCCATAACACCGGCGATCGGATTACCACCAATACCCGTCAGCCACTCTGGCGCAACCCCAGTATAGGTAACCAACTCCCCCMCCTTGACCCCAAAATAGGCCCAGACCAMCCCGCCGTGGAACCCCATGGGAAAGCCCAAGCGGCGGCCAAAGACCCATTTTCCCAAACCTAAACTTAAACCCAATATCACTAAACCAAAAAAGCGTGGCCAGGTGGCGCGAATCACCTCCGGTGGGTGAAGATAGTGCAGCACCGCAAAGATCAAACCATTGAGGCCGAGGGCAAACCAAGGCTGATACTCTAGCTCTAGCTCCTGTAAGAGCCACCCTCGAAACAGCAACTCTTCGGCAAAACCCACACCAATTCCGGTAGCCAAGCCCTCCACTAGCAATAGCCCAAAGCGATCCGGCGTGCCGTGCCACTGCACCCAGCCCAACTGCCCTTCAACGAAGAACAACAGCACTACCAACCCCACAGCCAACAGCCATCCTACAAGGGCATCGCGGCCAAATAGCCAGCCCCCCTGCAACCCATAGAACCCTAGGGGCGATCGCTGCTGGTGAACTCGCTGCCCCCAAACCCGCAGCAAAGCGATAAAAATGAGGTACAGCAGCCCCATATTGACAAAGCTAGCAGTGCCACCGTCCCCCCACAGAAAAAAAATGCTCAGGCCAATGGGTAGCCAAAGCAAAACCAGTGTTACGGCAAAACTCAACAGACGAACCCAGAGCGGGCGGCGGATCATCTGCCGCCAAGCATTATTCAGTCGGTTCAATGGTGCTCGTCAATCCTGCCATTTTCAGGCCTTCACAATAGAATTCAGCGTGCTCAAGGGCACAGGTAATGACCAAAGCAACCCCAGTCATGTGAGCCTCCATCATAATGTTCACCGCCTGTGGTTGTGTCAAACTGGGCACCGTTTTCAGCAACACCTCGACAACGTACTCCATCGAGTTCACATCATCATTGTGCAGCAGCACACGATAGCGGGGTGCCAACTTACGAACGGTTGCTGGTTTTTCAATGGTTTGCACTGACATTGTTCGCCATGCCTCCATTCTGGGTGGGCATCAATCGGTAAATATGCTTAAGATTTTAGCAAATCTTGCCCAGCCGTCTATTCAGGGCGCAATAACGGAAAGGCAATCACATCGCGGATACTGGGGGAGTCGGTTAGCAGCATCACCAATCGATCAATGCCAATCCCTAACCCACCGGTGGGTGGCATACCGTGCTCTAAAGCCGTTAAAAAGTCGTCATCCACGCTGTGGGCTTCGAGATCCCCTGCCGCTTTCCGTGCCGCTTGCGCCTCCAGCCGTTGCCGTTGATCTAGCGGATCCGTCAGCTCAGAAAAGCTGTTGGCGTGCTCACGTCCCACAATAAACAGTTCAAACCGCTCCACTAGCCCCGGTTTATGGCGATGGGGTTTGGCTAAGGGGGAAATTTCCACGGGATAGTCAAGGACAAAGGTGGGCTGAATTAAGGTGGGTTCAACAGCTTGCTCAAACACTTCGTTCAGCACACGGCCAATGGTATCGCACCTGTCAAGATCGCTGACTCCCACCTGCTGGGCGGCGGCTTTGGCCTGCTCCAGTTCGCCAAACTGCTGAAAATCTACCCCTGTAACCTTTGCCACGATCTCGTGCATCGTCACCCGCTGCCAAGGAGGGGTCAGGTCAATGGTCTCTCCTTGATAGTTTAGGATGAGGGTGCCAAGAACCTGCTGAGCCGCAGTAGTAATAATGGCTTCAGTTAAGGCCATCATGTCGGTGTAGTCGGCGTAGGCTTGATATACCTCAATCGAGGTAAATTCAGGATTATGCTTTGTGGAAATCCCTTCATTGCGAAAGATGCGCCCTAGTTCAAAGACCTTTTCAAACCCTCCCACGATCAACCGCTTAAGATGAAGCTCTGTGGCAATCCGCAGGTACAGCGGCATCTCTAAGGTGTTGTGATAGGTGATGAAAGGGCGGGCTTCGGCCCCTCCTGCCTCTGCTTGGAGGACAGGGGTTTCAATTTCAATAAACCCTTGCTCGTTCAGATACTGGCGGATGGCAGCCGTGATCAGGGCGCGTTTGCGAAAGGTGTCTCGCACATGGGGATTGACAATTAAATCGACATAGCGCTGCCGATAGCGTTTTTCAACATCCGTGAGGCCATGCCATTTGTCAGGCAGGGGCAACAATGCTTTGGTCAGGAGGCTGTAGTCCTCAACCACCACCGATAGCTCCCCTTTTTCTGTGCGTTTGAGGGTGCCCACCGCACCGAGAATGTCGCCAACGTCGGTGAGCTGTTTAAGATCTGAGAAGGCGGTCTCTCCCATAGCAGTACTGATGGTCTGCTTGTCGAGGTAAAGCTGAATGGTGCCACTCTCATCTTGGAGGGTAAAAAACGCCAGCTTACCAAACACCCGCCGTGCCATGATGCGGCCTGCCACACTGACGCGATCGCCCACGGCATCCCCTGCGGTGAGATTGGCGTATTTTTTTTGGAGCATAGCTGCCGTATGGGTGCGCTCCCAGCGATAGGCGTAGGGGTTCATCCCCCGCTGCTGGAGTGTGGCAGCTTTTTCAATTCGCGTTGCCCGAATTTCTGCCCCCGTTGCCCCTACCTCAGCCATACCTTTAACAATTCTCCACGATTAGCAAACCTTAACCTTATCATTGTACGCTCTGAGAAAAATCAGAACCGGTCAGCACAGGGGATCGAGTACAGTGGATGCTAGTGCAACAGAAGAACTGGAACAGACTATTATGACCTCGGCTAAGTCCAGTCGCCGCAAAGCTTCGGAACCCATTGATCTAAATGACCCACAGTACTATTTCAACCGTTCCCTCAGTTGGTTGGAGTTTAACAAGCGAGTGCTGCATGAGGCCTACGATCCGCGAACACCGCTCCTAGAGCGGCTGAAGTTCATGGCGATTTTTAGTACCAACCTCGATGAATTTTTTATGGTGCGGGTGGCCGGTCTGCAACAACAGGTAGAAAGTGGCATCCTCCAAGGCGGTGCCGATGGCATGCCGCCCGCAGAGCAGTTACAGGCTGTGCGGCAATATCTTCTCCCCATTGTGACTGAGCAGCACCGCTATTTCGACCAAGAATTGCGATCGCTCCTTGCCAAGGAAGCAATTTTTCTCAATCGTTTTCAGGAGCTAGAGCCGGAGCAGCAAAGCTACCTCAACCATTACTTTCAGGCGCAAGTGTTTCCAGTGCTCACTCCCCTAGCCGTGGATCCGGCTCATCCGTTCCCCTATATTTCCAGCTTGAGCCTTAACTTGGCCGTCTTGATTCGAGATCCTGATTCTGGCCAAGAGCGATTAGCCCGGGTTAAGGTGCCCAACCGTTTTCCTCGCTTTATTCCCTTGCCGCAACACCTGCACAGCTCCGAAGCCACCCATTGGGTTGGGGTGCCCCTTGAAGACATCATTGCCCACAACCTGAATGCGCTATTTCCCGGCATGGACATTCAGTCTTACTTTGTCTTTCGCATTACCCGCAGTGCTGACCTTGAACTGGAAACAGATAAAGCCGATGATCTGCTGATTGCGATCGAGCAGGAAATTCGCAAACGCCGGTTTGGTTCTGTGGTTCGCCTTGAAGTCCAGCGGGGGATTCCGCCACTGCTAAAGCAAACCCTGATGGAGGAAATGGATCTCGAAGAGATTGATGTTTATGAATTAGATGGGCTGTTGTGCCTCAACGATCTGTTTGCCTTTATGGCACTGCCATTGCCGCAATGTAAGGATGTGGAGTGGCATCCTCAAGTGCCGCCTAGTTTTCAGCGGGTGGATGAGCGGGAGTCTTTATTTGACACCACCAGTGAAATTACGACCTTGGGCACCGATTATTGGGAAGCAACGGCAAATGAGTTATTTGGCTTAATCCGCGAGCGCGATTTGATGGTGCACCACCCCTACCACTCGTTTACGGCAACAGTGCAGCGGTTTATTACCCTAGCCGCTCACGACCCGCAAGTGTTAGCCATTAAGATGACCCTCTACCGCACGTCCGGCGACTCTCCCATTGTCAGTGCCCTGATTAAAGCGGCGGAAAATGGTAAACAGGTGGCGGTACTGGTGGAACTCAAAGCTCGCTTTGACGAGGAGAACAATATTCTCTGGGCGCGAAAGCTAGAAAAAGTGGGTGTGCATGTGGTGTATGGGGTACCCGGCCTAAAGACCCATACCAAGACGGTGTTGGTGGTGCGTCAAGAAGCAGGGCAAATTCGCCGTTACGTTCACATTGGTACGGGCAATTACAACCCCAAGACCGCTGGTCTTTATGAGGATTTAGGGTTATTTTCCTGTCGCCCAGAATTGGGCGCAGACCTCACGGAACTGTTTAACGTCTTGACGGGCTACTCGCGGCAGCGGCACTATCGGAAACTATTGGTGGCACCGGTGACCATGCGGGAACGGATGCTAGCACTCATCCACCGCGAAACGGAGCACTGCCGTAATGGCCGCCCAGGGCGGATTATTGCCAAAATGAATGCGATTACAGATACGCAGCTCATCCGTGCGCTGTACGAAGCTTCGCAAGCGGGGGTAGAGATTGATCTGATTATTCGGGGGATGTGCTGCTTGCGCCCTGGGGTGCCGGAAGTGAGCGATCGCCTGCGGGTGATTAGTATTATTGGTCGCTTTCTCGAGCACTCGCGAATTTTCTATTTTGGCAACAACGGTCAGCCAGAGTACTTTATCGGCAGTGCTGACTGGCGATCGCGCAACTTAGATCGGCGAGTGGAGGCGATCGCACCGATTATAGAGCCACGTATTCAGCAGGAACTGCAAGAGCTACTGGAAATTATGCTTGCTGATAATCGCCAAGCTTGGGAGCTGCAACCCGATGGCAGCTACCGGCAACGCCACCCCAAAGACGGGGAGCCAGAACGAGGCACGCACGCCGTGTTGATGGCGCGTACCTTAAAGGAACTGCAAGCGAATGATTGCCATCGGCCTTAAGCAGACGGGGGCGTTTCATACCCTTTTGCCATAGCGCGGAACTCAGGACTATGCTCTATTAATTCTGTGTAGGTTCCTGTGGCTGCTACTTTGCCATTTGCCATCACGTAGAGGCGATCGCAATTCATTACCGTACTGAGGCGGTGGGCAATCATAATAATCGTTTTTTCACCACTGAGGGCTTGAATCGCATCCATCACCCCTGCTTCGGTTTGGTTATCCAGAGCTGCGGTTGCTTCATCCATAATCAACACGCCTGGATTGTGATACAGTGCCCGCGCAATGCCAATGCGCTGGCGTTGCCCCCCTGAAAGCCGCACCCCGCGCTCCCCAACAATCGTATCCAACCCCTCTGGCAAACCCGCGACAAAGGTCGATAGCTGTGCGGCGTGAACCGCTGCTAGGAGCGCCTCCTCGTCAATCGTAGTATCCGGCAGACCAAAGGCAATATTGCGGCGTAGCGTATCATCCGAAAGGTAAATACTTTGGGGAATATAGCCAATCTGCCGCTGCCACTGACTAAGGTTGGTATAGATACTCACCCCATCAACGCGAATATCCCCGTGGGAGGGGGTTAGGAGTCCTAAAATAACATCAACAATCGTTGTCTTACCGGCACCAGAAGACCCCACAAAGCCAATCATCTCTCCCTGTTTAATCGTTAAGGAGACCCCCTCTAAAGCAGGTCGTTGAGTATTGGGGTAAGAATAGTAAATATCAAGAAGTTCGAGGCGATCGTGAAAAGGCTGAGGAGGACTATGACTAGACGCTAGAGCTGGTGTGCTAAACGTACGCGCCTCCAGAATATCGTCATAGACAACATCCACCGCAGCAGCGTAAAAAATAGCCGTGTTCAAGCTGCTCATCAGGCGAGTTGCCGAAGGCATCAGCCGGAATGCCGCCGCCGCAAAGAGAGAAATCAGCGGCAACACTTGAGCCATTGCTCCGTGCTGCACTAAGGTCAAGACAATAATCAGAATAATAGTAATTACAGCGAGAGTTTCAAAGTAAGAACGAGGCAGTTGGCTAATAAAGTTCAAGAAGAAATTAGCTTTGCGATCTTCAATGAGATTCTCTTCATAAACATCAAGAAATAATTTCTCTCGTCCAAGAATTTTGACTTCCTTAATGCCACCCAAGGCTTGGCTAATGGCTTGAACCACATGTTGTTCGTAGTGAACCCGTTTAGCTCCTATAGTCCTCAAAGTTCTTTGAAAGATCTTGAAAAATAGATAGGTTAATAGGGCTAAAGCAGCGATGACAATGATAGCAATAAATGGATTTGCAAGAATGATGACACTAAAGATGGCTAAAACAATTAGAAATTCTGAAATGATGACTAAAATCGGTAATAGATATTGGTTGAAGACATTGTTGGTTTCTGTTTTTGCGTTTTGGATAAGCTTCGCAGTATTATTTTGCAGATGAAAGGTATAAGGCTTAAACAAATAACTCCGAAGTAGTAATACGGAAAACTTCCGCTGCTTTTCGTTTAAGAACTTAAATTGAATATAGTTGCTGCCAGCAATAAATAGATTTTTGAAAATATACAGAGCACCAAAGGCCAAACTGAGGGTTAACAACCACTTATATTCTTCGCCTTGGGTTAGAGGGGTGTTGTTTTGCCGCCAAAACAGAATCTCATTTAGGCGTTCCGGCTTTTCAATAATGGCAATAAAGGGCAGAACCAAGCTTACGCCTACTGCTTCCCAAATGCTGCCCATGAGCATTAAAACGCCAATGCCCACCAGTTGCCAGCGATCGCCGCGATCGAGTAATCGCCAAATTTTACCTAGGGCGCGTAGTGCCGGATGTCTAAGCATTGAGCCGCGTGGCCTAACAAAACAACGTACTGATTCTAAGATACTGCGTGCCTTAAAGCCATCGACACTCTTAACGTGCTGAGCAGAGGACACTGCTACACTAGGGGACAAACCTTTGGGGGACTGGCAGATGTCCATTGCCCAGCAATTCCACCAGCTACAAACCCGTCTGCAAGAGTGTTGGGAGGGTACGGAAACCTTTGTACCGGAACTGCCAAAGGGGCCAGGGGGAATTGAGCGGGATATTGTGGTTGTGCCTTCTCTGAGCTTTCCCCAACCCGAACTTGCCAAAATTACGGGCTACACCCACTACGAAGAGCGCCAGCTCTATACACTGATTCAACTGCGCAATCCCCGCACGCGCATGATCTATATCACCTCTCAGCCGCTGCACCCCAGTATTATTGACTACTACCTTGACTTACTGCCAGGGGTGCCCAGCTCCCATGCCCGCGATCGCCTCCTGCTGTTGGCCACCTACGATCGCTCCGATAAACCCTTGACCGCTAAAATCTTGGAGCGCCCCCGCTTGGTGGAACGTATCCGTCAAGCCCTACGGCCGAATCAGGCCTATATGGTCTGTTTTAACTCTACCCCCCTCGAACGGGAACTGGCTGTGACGTTGGGGATTCCTCTGTACTCAACGGATCCGGATTTACTCTATTGGGGAACTAAGGCGGGCAGCCGCGAACTCTTTGCAGCAGCAGGCATCCCCCACCCTGTCGGCAGTGGCTTTTTAGCGACAGTCTCTGAGTTAGTGCAGGCGATCGCCCACCTGCAAGCCAAATACCCCCACTTACACCGCTTAGTGGTGAAACTAAACGAAGCATTTTCTGGCGAAGGGAATGCCCTCCTTGACCTAACACAGGTGCGCCCCACCACCTCCCCCACAGATCCCGCCCATCTCCAACGGCTAGAGAATAGCCTTGCCGACATGAGGTTCCAAGCCCCTAATGAAACATGGGACTCCTACCGGCAGCGATTTATAACCCTCGGAGGCATTGTTGAAGCCTTCATCGACGGCTCCCAGAAGCGATCGCCCAGTGTCCAAGGTCGCATCACCCCTGACGGTCGGGTGGAAATCATCTCCACCCACGAACAGCTCTTGAATGAACCGGAAGGGCAAATTTTCATTGGGTGTGAATTTCCTGCCCACGCGGACTATCGGCATCAATTGCAAGACCTCGGACGCACCGCTGGAACCTATCTGGCGCAACAGGGGGTCATTGGCTATTATGGGCTGGATTTTGTTGCCACGTTCGATGCCGATCAGCAAGCGTGGGAGCTAGCTGCCATTGAAATTAACCTCCGTAAGGGAGGAACCACCCATCCCTTTATGACGCTGCAATTCCTGACCGATGGTCATTATGAGTTGGAGTCCGGTCTTTTTTATAGTAAGCACCGCCGTCCCAAATTTTATATTGCCTCCGATAACCTCTGCCAACCGCAGTATCGCGGCCTCCTACCCAACGATCTCTTGGATATGATTGCCCGCTACCATCTCCACTTTGACTCCAGTACCGAAACAGGCACGGTCTTTCACTTGATGGGTGCCCTCTCCGAGTTTGGTAAACTAGGACTAGTGAGTATTGGTAATACTCCTGAAGAAGCTCAGGCCATTTATACCCAAACCATTGGCGTCCTTGATGCAGCCGCCCTATGAGCGAACAAGAATTTCAAACCCTTGTGATTACAGAGTTACGTGGTATTCGCGGCGATGTTGAGCTGCTGCGCCACGATGTCGAAGGGCTTAAGCAGGACGTTGAGGGTCTGAAGCATGATGTTGAAGGGCTTAAGCAGGATGTCGAAGGACTCAAACACGATGTTGAAGGCCTCAAACAGGATGTTGACGATCTGAAACAGGACGTTGAGGGGCTAAAGGGGGAGGTGGATAAGGTCAAAAACGGTATGGGAGCATTTGGCAATGAGCTAGCCATTCTTAACGTACGGGTGGATACGTACCAGAAAGCCTCGGGACAAGTTGTCAATCTTGCCTTTGGCTTGATTGTGACTGCGGTCATCACCATTATTGCCAATGCAATTCTGCGCTAGTCCTCACAATTTTTCCGAGACGACTGAGGGGCAACTCAGGGACTAGGTCGCGGTGAGTAATGCAATGGTTTCGACGTGGGCGGTTTGGGGAAACATGTCTAGGGGCTGTACTTTGGCCAATTGATAGGCACCCGCCTGACACAGATACCCTAAATCCCGCGCTAGGGTGGCTGGATGGCAACTGACATAGACAATTCGGGGTGGGCGCTGCCCTAAAATTGCATCGAGGACGGCACGATCGCACCCTTTACGGGGCGGATCCAGCAGCAGGACATCAACAGTGTTGCACCAATGGGGGAGCCACTCTTCGGCAACCGCACAGATAAATTCCGTATTGGTCAACCCATTGTGACGAGCCGTGGCGATCGCTTGGGTAACCGAGTCTGGATGACACTCAACCCCAGTGACCCGAGCCGCTGAGCGCGCCAACGGTAAACTAAGGGTGCCAATGCCACAATATAGATCTAATAGATGCTCGGTTCCTGAGAGCGCCAACCAAGCCTCAAGGGTTTGGATAAGTTGCTCTGCTTGAGCCGTATTGACTTGGAAAAACGTTGTCGCGCCAACGTGGAACTCAATGCCAGCCAAAACCTCCCGTAGGTACAGCTGACCCGCTAGCACCCGGGTTTGAGAGCCAAAGATGCGATTCCCCCGCTGCGAATTAATGTTCACACAGACCCCCACAACGGCGGCAAACTGGTCGTACCATCGTTGCGCTTGCCCTTCGAGGTAAGGGGGGATATCCCCTGCTAGCACTAGGGTGATCAATTGCTCGCCCGTACGCTGGCCAATGCGCAGCCCTAGGTGGCGAACCCCCGGAGATCCGGTTGACTCGTCATAGATAGGCCAAGGCTGTAGGTCGGCTTTAAGGGTGGCTAGCAGAGGATTGAGGCGCGGATCCTGCACTGGACATTGGTTCAGGTTGACAATGCGGTGCGAGCCTTTTTGATAATAGCCTGCAACCACCTGACCATGGCGACGGGCAAGGGGGTAGGTGACCTTGTTGCGGTAGCCTAAAGGAGATGGAGCAGCCAATATAGGTAAAAAGGCTTGGGGCTGCAACTGCCCAATGCGGGCGATCGCCTCTTTCACCAGTTGTTCCTTAGCCGCTAACTGGGCATGATAATCGATGCACTGCCACTGACAGCCACCACACTTGTCAGCCACAATGCAAGCAGGCCGAACCCGCTGTGGCGATCGCTCAAGAACCTCGAGGAGCACGCCATTGGCATACTGCGGCTTAACGTGCTGAAGGCGCACCCGCAGGCGATCGCCCGGCACCGCATCGGGCACAAATACCMCCCTGCCCTGCCAACGAGCCACACCGTCACCCGTATGGTTGAGGGTATCAATCTTCAGGTCAAGCACTGCACCCGGTTGCCAAACACTCATACACCCATTAGAACGTTACACCTAGTTTAAGAAGCCAAGGCAACCTCTATCTTGCCTGCTATACTGCAAGCGGTGCAATCTACGGCTTGTTTTGCATCTGTCAACCTCTATGGGAAATGAGGATGTGGTGTCTTGATTTCGATGCAACAAAACAGGCTGTCAGTGCCCATTTTGCCTTAATTTTTGGAGTTGATCCGTCATGCTTAAGCGTCTTTCGCCTTGGTTAGTAGCTCTGGCACTGCCTGTTGGGGCACTGTTTGTGACTCCTGCCAAAGCGGCCAACTATGTTTCATTGACCTACGGCCCGTTTCAGCGTTCATTCCCCATGTCGGAGCTAGAAGAGTACGTCTCCACCCAACAGGCAACGGGGGAACTGCGCTCCTTGATGCGATTAGTGCCCAAAGATGACCAAGCAAAACTCTTGGAATTTTTGGGCATGAAACTCCCCTTCAATGTTGTGCAAGTCAATGGCATTCTCAATAGCCCCATTGGCAAGGATGTTCTCAAACAGTTCTCTCAGGTAACCATCCGTCGCGATAAGGCGGGGGAAGTGGCACTGCGCGGAGCCATGCTAACAGCAGCAGCCTCTCCCGAAGGTCTGAGCATGATGTCCTTTCTGAAGAACTACCCCGCCGAAACCATTAGTCTTGACCTCAAGAAGCTGAACCGGGTGCTCAAACAGCAAGATGGCTTAATGGGAATGCTGGGGAACTTGCGCCCATAGGTCACTGTCGTTGACACAGAGCAATGGGTGGACAATAGGGGTGTAGCGGTGTTGCACCCCTGTTTTATCAGTCTCCTGAAGCGCAACCAGTATCATGGTAGGGTTAGCTCGTACGTAAGACGGCAGACTCTCCTATGGCTCTTTCCCGTCAGTATCCTCCGCCGTTGCCCCTTGCCCAACCATGGCGACGGGCGATCGCCACCAGTATTGATTTTCTGGTGATCTGGCTCACGAGCGTGGTTGGTATTACCGCAGGTGCCGCTATTCAGTGGGGGCAAATTACTGTGTTTGCTGTGGTGTGGTGGCTGCTGCGGGTGGCAATGGTCAACCGCAATAAGGGACAAAGCCCAGGACACTGGTTGATGAATGTGCGCCTACTCGATAGGCGCGATCGCACCCCCGATCTGCTCTCTCTTAGTAAGCGGGAGCTAGTGATTGGCTCGTGCGCCCTGCTGGCCTTGGTCGGCGTTGAGTCCTACGGCGTTAACTTTGCCCTGATTATCTTGCTGATGCCCCTCGCAGTGGACTGTAGCTTAGCCTGGATTGATGAGGAGCACCGCACCCTCCACGATCGCGTTGGGGGAACCAGTGTCTATCGCTGTCGCCGGGGGTTTTACCTGGATCGTAAGATCATTGAAATTGTGACTAAACTCCGTAAAAATGTGCGATAATCAGAGATCGGCTCACTGGATAGATAGGCAACATCATGGCTAAAGCAAAAGGTGCCAGAATCATTATCACCCTCGAGTGTACGGAATGCCGCAGCAACTCTGCTCAGCGCTCTCCCGGCGTGTCGCGGTACACCACGACCAAGAATCGGCGCACCACTACAGGACGCTTGGAACTAAAAAAATTCTGTCCCCACTGCAACAAACATACAATTCACAAAGAAATTAAATAGTCCAGATTAGCGCGGTACGGTTAAGGAACAACAGCTATGGCATTTTATCGGCGACGTATTTCTCCTATTGCCCCCGGCGAGCCTATTGACTACAAAGATGTTGATCTGCTGCGGCGATTTATTACCGAGCGGGGTAAAATTTTGCCCCGGCGAGTCACTGGTTTGACGGCCAAGCAGCAACGGCAGCTAGCAGTAGCGATTAAACGGGCACGGGTAATGGCATTACTGCCCTTCCTGAACGTCGAAGGCTAGAGGTCGCTCGGTCTAACTCCATAGCAACGATCCCTTGGCTGGGGGCAAACTAGACCCCATCTTTTGTGGGAAATTAAGGCGGAGACTCCAACCCACGTTACGGCAGCGGCGGTGCCAAGCTGCCCTTGCCGGAGGCGGTTTTATATGATAAATCTGAGAATGGTTATCATTCGTGGGTTGTCCTATGGGTTGCAATGCGTTAGGGGCGGGTTGGTGGCGATCGCTCGGGAGAGTGCTGCTTATCAGTGTGCTGCTGGGCGGTTGTGCGCCAACACAGACAACTGAAACAGAGACCCCAACGGAGCCGGTCGCCACTCCTCAATTGACGGTGGTGACGACGTTTTTGCCGATGACTGCCTTTACAAAAGCAGTTGTGGGCGATCGGGCAACGGTGACGCAGTTAGTGCCTGCCAATGTTGATCCCCATGATTTTCAGGCGCGGCCTCAGGATGTGCAGGAGATTAACCGAGCAGCGGCACTGGTGAAAAATGGCCTTGATCTGGAGGCATTTTTAGAGCCTTTAATTGACAACGCAGACAATCCTAAACTGAAGATTATTGATAGCAGTGTTGGGGTCGCAACGCTTGCGTATGATAAACCCCATGACCATGGCCACACTCACGATCACAGTCACGGTGAGTTTAACCCGCACATTTGGCTAGATCCCAAGCGGGCAGTGCAACAGGTGGAAAACATTCGTGATGGGTTGATAGCGATCGATCCTGAGGGTGCCGAAATTTATAGAGCCAACGCTGCCACTTTTATTGACGAACTCAGAGCCTTGGATGCTGAGGCGGAGGCCAAGCTATCTCCGTTTGCGGGCAAAACGTTTGTGGTTTATCACGATTTTGCCCCTTACTTTGCCGACAGTTACAATCTCCAAGTTGACTTTTTAGTGGGTGTGCCGGAAGAGAGTCCGGCGCCAGCAGATGTTCGGCGGGTGATGGAGGTGGTGCAAACTAGCCAACTGAAAACGCTGCTGACTGAACCGGGGCAGGAGCAGGTGTTTGCTAGCCTTGCTCAGGATATGGGGGTGAAGGTCAGTGTTTTTGACCCGTTGGAAACAGCACCCTCTGTTGCAGACCTCACGCCAGAGTACTTCTTGGCAACGATGCGGCAGAATATTCGTAATTTGGCGACAGCGTTTGGTACTGAGACCCAAACCTACCGATCGCCTCAGTCGGTGGCGGTTGTCTGGCCGGTGGCTGCTTTACGTCCGGCCTTTTAGCAATACCGAGACACCATGGTGGACGAATACCTTCTTGAAGTAGAGAATCTTTCGGTGTGGCGGGGCGATCGCCGCGTGGTCGAAAATATTTCTTTTAGGTTGCCAGCCCATACAAACATGGCAATTGTTGGTCCCAATGGTGCGGGGAAAACGAGTCTAATTCAAGCTCTGTTGGGAATTATTCCTTACCAAGCTGGTCGGGTCACACTATTGGGCTATGGCATGAGCTATCGGCGCTTGCTGCCCTATGTCCGCCAGCAGGTGGCCTACTTACCACAAAGTTTTCAGTGCGATCGCCGCATTCCCATTACGGTAGCGGAATTTGTTGGGCTGGGCTGGGACTGTCAAACATGGCAGTGGCCATGGCACCATCGGCGCGATCGCCAACGCGCCATTGCCCATAGCCTGCGGCGGTTGCACCTCAACCACTTAGCCACACAGCCCATGAGTGCTCTGTCGGGAGGAGAAACCAAACGGGCATTACTCGCCTATTGCCTTGTGCAGCCCCGTCGCCTATTAATTTTGGACGAAGCCCCCGCTGGCCTAGACCACCATGCCGAACAACAGTTTTATGATCTGCTGACAGAACTCAAAGAAGAAGAGGGCTGGACAATTTTGCAAGTGTCCCACAACCTTGAGCGGATCAAAGCAACCTGCGACTATGTCCTTTACTTGAACGGCTCTGTACAGGGACTAGGCTCCCCTGAGCAAGTGCTCCAACACAGAAAGATAGCTTGGTAGCCGCGTACTTTAGTACGGGGAGGAAAAGCTACCTAGCAACTTTAGTTGCTCTGTGCTAAACTATACTTGGTCGCTATACTTGGTGAAAAACCCAATCGGCGACAGTTGTTACAAGTAAGCAGAACCTTGGGGCTTTGCCTCTAGGAACTGTGTAGGGGCGTCTTGACAACGCCTTTATGAGTCCGTTTATGGACTGCGTAAGAATCCCCCACCTTTAGGTGGTGGGAGTGTCAATCTCCCCCTCCTATTCTGCCGAGGGATCGACCCCAGAGCCTCGAACCCCCATTGATGCGTTAGATCCCTCGGAGTCGCTCAGGAAGCGGCTAGCATAGGGGTACTCCTTCCTCTTCATGGGAAAGGTGATCGAATGGAAACTCGAATGGAAAATCGAATGGAAAATCTATTTGGGCTTCGCAGGCTGGCGTAACAACCGATCCACAAAGGCAAGGGCGCTGGCGCGATCGCCAATCTCGCCACGGGCTTGAGCCGCCTCGATCGCCTTCAAAATCCGGCCAATCTCTGGACCTTGGCGCAATTGAAACTGTTGCACTAGGTCAGCACCCCGCACAAGCTGAGGGGGGTGAGCCACCGTATTAGTGGGATCGAGCCATGCCCTCACTAAGGGGATGAGATGAGCTTTGGGGATAGTGCGACTCAGTGCCAGCGCAACAAAGGCTGGAAAAAAATCCTGTGCAGCTCGAAAAAGATAGAACGACTGTTCCCGATTGAGGGGCTGCTGGAGTGGCGTCAACCAGTCTTGCAGCAAGCGACATAGGACTTTAACAACTTTAATTTCATTAGCGGTGTAGGTAAGGGCAAACAGTTGTGTCTCCGCCTGCTGGGGGTCTGGATGGACTAAGCAGGTGAGCTTGGCTAGAGCCGCAAGGGTACGCCGCTGGGGTTCGCCCGGAGCGGCCGTGGTGGCAATGGATGTAGTTAAACTTGGCCACAGAGCTGGAAAGGGGAAGTTTGCTAAGGTGGTTTCCAAGGCATGGTAATGGGTCATACTCTCTTCGGTGACAGAGGGCAACCACACCCCTAAAACCCCATCACGAAAGGCTAAGGTAACGCTGGCCGCACTTTCAACCATACTCAGCAAATAACTGAGTTCAACACGCACCCGTTCTGGGGCAACAGTGCGAAGGCGCGATGCCAAGGTTTGGATGACCCGGCGGGTGTCTGAAGTAATGGTGAACTGCAACTGTGCGGCTTGGCGATAGGCGCGCACAAGGCGCAAGGGATCCGCCGCCAAGTTGTCCGGGCTAACGTAGTGAATCTGGCGTTGTTGTAGGTCTAATAACCCACCCAACGGATCAACAATGTGATGGCGATGAATATCGTAGGCGATGGCATTGAGGCGAAAGTCGCGATCGCGCAAGTCGGTGAGGAGGGTGTCGCCCTGCTGCTGGGCAATATCCACCGTCATATTCTTAAAAACAACCCGGCCAATCTGTCGTTGGCGATCTAAGACCACAAAGCCCGCTTGGTAACGCTGGGCAAGGGTAGCAGCCAGCTCAAGGGACTGGTTTGGCACAATAAAGTCGAGATCGGGGTAAAGGGTAGTGCGCCCCAACAGCGCATCTCGCACTGCTCCCCCCACAAGGTAGGTGTCTAGCGGCAAATCACTGACCGCAATGGGCCAGCGGCTAAAATCAAAGGGCTGGATTTCAAGCATTAGAGTTGTTCTATATCAATGGGCTGCCCTGCAAGGGTCACCGCTAGATTGTCACCACGAACGGCGATCGCCCCTGCTGCCGTTTGAATGATCAGGCAACCATTTTCAACACTGAGAATTCCTTGCCATGGCCTCGTCCCTGGCACCGGATCTTGGGGGGCAGCAACGACCGCTGCTCCCGGTAACTCTAGCCAAAGTAGCATCGTATCGGCACCATAGTGGCGATCGCCAGCGGCGGTTTTAATGATCAACCCCCCGATGGCTAAGGGGGCAAAAGCAATATCGTGAATGGGCTGCCATTGCGTCTCTACTAAAAGTTGTAGATTGGGCTGCGACCCTGGGGGAGCCGCCTTCAGCATCAGCCACCATGTTTTCCACAGTTGGCGGGCAGTGCCCTGTTGAACGTTTGCACCTGCTGGAGTCGCGACATGGCAGTACTCCCACGCTGGCACCGGCTGTTCGCAGTACTGAATGGGCAAAAATGAATGGGCTTTGAGGACGCTGGCCACTAAATCCGCAAAGGGCGCATCAACCAATAGGGTTATCCGTGGTTGTGAAGCGATTGTGGCATCCAGAATGGCGATCGCCTGCTCCGTAACCGTGCGCAGTTGATAGCAATTGTTGCCGAGGTTGATGATCTTGAGGTCAGCGCTTTGATAGGTATGGGGACGCAGCGGCTGGGGCTGAAGCAGCAATTCCACCACCTGTTCATTGGTCCACTCTAGCATCGTGGTATCCGACGGCGCAGCAATGGGATCAGCGGCAGCCGTCAGGGGTGGGTGCGGTAGTTCTTCAGCGTCACTGTCATCAAAGATAACCTCCCCATTGGGCAACGTTGCACCACTGAGCTTGGCTTCCTCTAACTCTTTGCGCAGGGCGATCGCCCCGGTTAAATCCGCTGCCGAGAAATCAGCCCCAACAACATTGGCCCCTTGTAAATTAGTATCGTGGAGCACTGCCCCTTTCAGCACCGCCCCACTGAGCACCGCTTGGCGGAGGTTCGCCCGCGACAGGTAAGCCCCCACCAACACCGCCCCACTGAGGATAGCTTCTTGCAGATCTGCGTCCGTCAAGTTCGCCCCACTGAGGTCTGCACCAATGAGGTTCGCTCCCCGTAAATTCGCATTGGCTAAATTAGCCTTAATTAAATCGGCACCACTCCAGTTAATGCCTTGGAGATTTGCCCCAGCCAAGTCCACATGACTAAGTTGCACCAACGGAAACGAGCTGCCCGCCAAATTGACACCGCGAAAATTGCGAACCCCGCGGGCAAATTCACTTAAGAGCGTTTCGAGGGTGATAGCTTTACTCATGGCAGGTTCTGATTAGGACACAACAGACTAGGCGGGTGACACAGCGGCTCACTATAGCTATTCTAGGTCGTGAGGCTGAATCCACAGGAGTAGGGCGTCAATGCCATGGTTTGTGAAAATTGAGCGCGGCATCGTTGATAAGCAGACCTTTGACCAGCATGTTCCGGCTCATTGTGCCTATGTCCGTAAGTTAATTGCCGCAGGCCATCAAGCACGAACGGGGTACTGGGCGGAGCGAGGCGGGGGGATGATGCTGTTTGAGGCCAGCTCGTTAGCTGCCGCCAAAGCCATCGTCGAAGCAGATCCCTTGGTGCAACATCAGTGCGTTCACTACGAACTCCACGAGTGGTGTATTGTCGAAGAGCCGCGCTAGCCTTGGCGCAGTTTCTCAGCCCACACTCGCGTTGGCAAGCCCCACACATAAATAAATCCTTCCGCTGCTTTGTGATCAAACTGATCCTCAGCCCCATAGGTCGCTAAGTCTGGGGCATAAAGCGAAACAGAGGAGCGCCGACCCACTACCTTTGCAGTTCCCTTAAAGAGTTTAACCCGTACTGTACCGCTAACGCGAGCTTGGGTTTGGGCAATAAAGGCATCCAGAGCTGCCTTGAGGGGGCTATACCACAGGCCGTTATAGACCAAGCGGCTGTAGGTATCTTCAACGCCACGCTTGTACTGGGTGACATCGGCAGTCAGGGTCAGGCTTTCAAGATCCCGGTGCGCATCAATGAGTACCAGCAACGCCGGAGCCTCATAGATTTCGCGGGACTTAATGCCCACAAGACGGTTTTCGATCATGTCGATGCGACCCACGCCATGGCGACCCACCCGCTCATTGAGTTGGCTAACCAGCTCAACTGGCTCTAGGTGCTGACCGTCAAGGCTCACAGGAATCCCTTGCTCAAAGCCAATCTCCACATACTCAGGCGAGTTGGGGGTGTCCTCCACCGCACGGGTCATTAAGTAAATCTCTTCTAGGGGTTCATTCCATGGATCTTCGAGCGGCCCCGCCTCGATACTTCGCCCGAGCAAATTGCGGTCGATGCTGTAGGGGGAAGATTTCTTGACCGGAGCAGGAATGCCAAACCGCTCACCGTAGGCAATAGTTTCTTCGCGGCTCATCCCCCACTCCCGCGCTGGCGCTAGCACCTTTAGGTTGGGGTTCAACGCGGCGATCGCCACATCAAAGCGTACTTGGTCGTTCCCCTTGCCTGTGCAGCCGTGGGCAACCGCATCCGCACCATACTCCGCCGCAGCATCTACCAAGAGCTTGGCAATCAGAGGCCGCGCCAAGGCTGTTGAGAGGGGATAGCGATTTTCGTAGAGGGCATTGGCCTGAATCGCTGGAAAGGCATAGTCGCGGATGAACGCCGCTTTGGCATCGACGACCAGAGATTCACTGGCACCAGAGTCAAGGGCTTTTTGGCGAATGGGTTCTAGCTCATCCCCTTGCCCCAAATCCGCAGCAAGGGTAATCACCTCCTGTACCCCCCACTCCTCCTTGAGGTAGGGGATACACACAGAGGTATCTACCCCACCGGAGTAGGCTAAAACAACTTTTTTTGCACGACCCATAGTCTTTAATCCTGAAATTGATGCGGCAATTCTCCCCCGTCACTATAGCGGATCTGCTGCCGCCAAACGTACTAGTGTTAGGAATGGCCAACACATACAAAAAACTGACAATAAGCCGCAAAAAAGCCCACCCCCTAGGGGGCAGGCATTGCATTCCATGCTAAGAGAGATACGGTGAACGTCCTTACAGGCTGTTCAAAAAGCCGATGAGGCCATGGCCAGTGATGACTTCTAGAGCCAACAGCGAGACAAAGCCAATCATTGCTAAGCGACCGTTGAACAATTCTGCGTAGGGAGTAAAGCCAGACTGTGGCTCACTCATCACATACATTTTGGGTTCGATGGCAAAGTTGTTCATTTTGCCTTGATCGTCAATGATGCTACCGCTTTTCATGTTGGAACTCCGTTTGTTACAAAGTGTTTCTTCTTCTTAATATAAGTTAACACTTTGTTTACAGAATTGCAACTGTACTGATCGCGCTGCGGCGATACCGACGACATCAGGGAGCCGCCATGGCTATCTGGTATGTATATATATTGACCAAAAGGGACACTAACCTGCGCCACTCCAACATCTTTGAGGGTGCAATTGGCTGTAAACCCTAGTAACAGCGACTAGCCCTAGCACGTCACGACGGCAAGGGGCTGACGTTTGCTGCTTAATCTAAGGTTGGTGGGGGTAGCAGGGGAGCTAAATATTGCCCCGTATAGGAGTGAGCCACAGCAGCAACCGCTTCGGGGGTTCCCACAGCAATGMCCTCACCGCCGCGATCGCCTCCCTCAGGCCCTAGATCAATGATCCAGTCCGCACAGCGGATCACGTCAAGATTGTGCTCAATCACCAAAATGGAATTCCCTTTATCTACCAGCCGTTGCAGCACGTCAAGGAGTTTATGAACATCGTAAAAGGACAGCCCAGTCGTTGGCTCGTCAATGAGGTAGAGGGTTTTACCGGTGGCGCGGCGCGAGAGTTCCGCTGCCAGTTTCACCCGCTGTGCCTCACCGCCAGAAAGAGTAGGGGCGGTTTGCCCCAACGTCAGGTAGCCCAAGCCCACATCCACCAAGGTTTGCAATTTACTCACGGCTTTGGGAATATTCTCAAAAAAGGCTAGAGCCGTCTCCGCCGTCATATCCAGCACATCGGCAATGGAGCAGCCTTTGTACTTGACCTGTAGGGTATCGCGATTGTAGCGCGTCCCTTTGCAGACCTCGCACTGTACGTAAACATCCGGTAAAAAGTTCATTTCAATGACGTTGACCCCTTGACCGCCACAGGCTTCGCAGCGCCCCCCCTTGACGTTAAAGGAAAACTGCCCCGGTTTATAGCCCCGTGCCTTGGCCTCAACCGTTTGGCTAAACACCTCGCGGATAATATCAAACACCCCAATGTAGGTGGCAGGATTAGAACGCGGTGTGCGCCCAATGGGGGACTGATCAATCACAATCACTTTATCGATGGCGTTTAAGCCATGGATGCTCTCGACTCCTTGGGGCATGGGTACAGTCTGCCCCAAATGGTGTTGTAAGGCAGGATAGAGCACCTCGTGCATGAGGGTGGATTTCCCGGAACCGGAGACCCCCGTCAGGCATACCAACATTCCTAGGGGGATCTCCACTGTGATGTGCTTGAGGTTATTGCGGCTGACGTTTTTTAGGATCAGGGATTGGCCGCTGCCCTGTCGCCGTTGAGGGGGAGTTTCAATGCGTTTGCGTCCCGCAAGGTAGGCACCCGTTAAGGAGTCAGGATGCTCAAGAATAGTCTCGATACTGCCTTGAGCCACCACTTGGCCACCGTGGATACCGGCGCCTGGGCCAATATCCACAATGTAGTCGGCTGTCCGCATGGTCTCTTCATCGTGCTCCACCACAATGAGGGTATTGCCCAAGTCCCGCAGCCGCAGCAGAGTTTGCAACAAGCGTTCATTATCCCGCTGATGCAGACCAATACTGGGTTCATCGAGGACGTAGAGCACACCCGTTAAGCCGGAGCCAATTTGAGTTGCCAACCGAATGCGTTGGGCTTCGCCGCCGGAGAGGGTGGCAGCACTGCGATCTAGGGTGAGGTAATCTAGCCCCACATCCATCAAGAACTGTAGGCGAGCCGTAATTTCCCGCAGGGCTAGGTCGGCAATTTGCCGTTGGCGAGCCGTTAATTCAAGGGACTGAATCCGCGCTAAACACTCACGAATCGATACACTGGTGAGGGAGGTTAGGCGATACTGGCCAAGGCGCACCGCCAAGGCAGCCGGCTTGAGGCGCTGTCCCCCACAGGCAGCACAGACTTGGTTGACCAGATACTGCTCTAGTTTTTGCTTGTAGGCTTCGGAGGTACTCTCGCGGTAGTGCCGCTCTAGGATAGGGATCACCCCTTGGAACTGGCGGTAGTAGTCGCGAGGGCGGTAGCGGGAGTCGGCAGGTACTAAAATTGGCACATCGGTGCCGTAGAGAATAATCTCACGCTGTAACTCCGTGAGTTTGTGCCATGGGGTGTTGATGTCAAAGCCAAAGGCATCGGCAATGCCGCACAGAATGGCAAAGTAATAGTTGTGGTCTTTGTCTGCCCACGGGGCGATCGCTGCGTAAACGGGTAAATCGGGGTTTGGCACAATGAGTTCAGGGCTGAATTTGCGCAGATAGCCTAAGCCATGACACTCAGGACACGCGCCGTAGGGGGAGTTAAAGGAAAACAGCCGGGGGGATAGCTCATCCATCACTGCCCCATGCTCAGGGCAGGCAAAATTCTCAGAAAAAATCAGGGACGCCGCTTGAGCCTCGCTAGGGGATGGCGGCACCACGCTCACCAGTGCGGTACCATTGGCGTGCTTTAGGGCAATTCGCAACGCATCCGCGAGGCGCTCTTCAATCCCCGGCTTGCACACGAGCCGATCCACCACAATGTCAATGGTGTGGCTGTGGTTTTTATCTAGCTCGATGGCATCACTGAGGTCGCGCACCTCACCGTCAATGCGGACGCGCACAAACCCTTCGCTGGCTAGGCTAGAGAGCAGCTTTTTGTGGGTGCCTTTTTTACCCTTGACAATGGGGGCAAGCACCTGAAAGCGGGTCTGTGGGGCAAGCTGCATCACATGATCCACCATTTCATCCACTGTTTGCGGGCGAATGGGGCGATCGCAATGGGGGCAGTGCGGCTCCCCAGCCCGGCCATAGAGCAGGCGCAAATAGTCGTAAATTTCGGTGACGGTGCCCACCGTTGAGCGGGGATTGTGGGAGGTGGACTTTTGGTCGATGGAAATCGCTGGACTCAACCCCTCAATAGCATCCACGTCCGGTTTGTCCAGTTGCCCTAAAAACTGACGGGCGTAGGCACTCAAAGATTCAACGTAGCGGCGCTGTCCTTCAGCAAAAATTGTGTCAAAGGCTAAGGAGGATTTACCAGAGCCAGAAACGCCAGTAATCACAATCAGGCGATCGCGGGGGAGGTCAAGATCAATGTTTTTCAGGTTGTGCTGCCGCGCGCCACGGATGCGAATGTGGCCGGTAGCGTGCCCCATGGGATGCCTCGAAAGTTAAAAAAACGTTACATCAGGCGTATTATAGCAACCCCATTGCCGGCCAATGGTCGCAACAAGCTTTTACTATTTGTGAATAAAATTGGAAGCATTTACCAAAACTTAAAAATTCTTCCCAATCTGGCATTATGCTGTATAGAACTCCTCTTCCTGTGGGATCAATCCAGTAATGATCTCAGCGTTGAGCGATCGCCCTGCGGCTGATTTGCCCTTGCTCTGCCGATTGAAGCTTGAATGAACCGTAGTCCTATGTTGCAATTAGACCCGATTTCCAAAGTTGCTCCCCCAAGTGCAGGCCGTAAAGGTTTGGTGATGGCGATCGGTGGTGCGGAGGATAAAGTCCGAGGGCGGCAGATTCTAACCACATTTTGTCAACGCTCCGGCGGGCTGGATGCCGTGATTGGCGTTATTCCCTCGGCCTCCCGGGAACCCGATGCCATGGGGCAGCTGTACCACGATATTTTCCGGGAAATCGGCGTGCGCGATGTAGAAGTCCTCCTAGTGGGCGATCGCGCCGATGCTGAAAACGAAGACCTCTTAGCCCGCATGAGCCGCTGTAGTGGCATTTTTATGTCGGGGGGCGATCAGCTCCGGCTGTCGGCTCTCTTGGACGAGACCCCGTTGGTCTATCAACTGCGGCATCAAGTATGGGAGGGCAAATCAGTGCTTGGTGGCACCAGTGCCGGCGCAGCAGTCATGGGGGAATGCATGATTGCCAGTGGCGGCAGCAACGAAGCACCCAATCGATCCCTAGTAGATTTAGCAACCGGCCTTGGCTTTCTCCCCGATGTACTGGTAGATCAGCACTTCCACAACCGCAATCGCCTTGCGCGGCTCATTAGTGCGATTTCCGCCCATCCCGATAAACTGGGCGTTGGCGTGGATGAAGATACCTGTGCCATGTTTGAAGCGGATGGCACACTGCGCGTCCTTGGCCGTGGCTCGGTGACGATTGTTGATCCGCGGGATGTCAGCTACACGAACTATGCCCACGTCGATGTCACAGAGCCGCTGAGTATCTATAACCTGCGTCTGCACATCCTCAGCGATGGTGACTGCTACAACCTACATACCCACCAAGTCCAACACAAGTGTGTGCTGCCACCCCTAAATTAGGATTTTTCAGAAAATTGTTGCCTACAATACAGTTTACTGCGTCATCGACCTCAAGACTAAAAGTGGTACAGTCTCCTTAAAACCACCCTACTTATGAAAATTCTCAAACTACAAACGCTGCGAGGGCCAAACTATTGGAGCATTCGTCGCCATAAGCTCATTGTGATGCGTTTGGATTTAGAAGAGGTGGCCAATACACCCTCCAACCAAATTCCGGGGTTTGTGGATGGGTTGGTGCGGGTGTTACCAAGTCTCTACAATCACTTTTGTTCCCTTGGCCACGAAGGTGGTTTTTTGACACGGTTGCGGGAAGGCACCTACCTTGGCCATGTGGTTGAGCATGTTGCCCTTGAGCTTCAGGAACTGGCGGGGRTGCCCGTTGGCTTTGGCCGTACCCGGGAAACCGCAACTGCAGGAATTTATCAAGTTGTCTTTGAATATCAAAACGAAGAAGCCGGACGCTATGCAGGTCGGGCAGCGGTGCGCCTGTGTCAGAGCATTATTGACACAGGTACCTACCCCCAGCGGGAACTGGATCAAGATTTAGCAGATTTACGGGACTTCAAGGCCAGTGCCTCCCTAGGCCCAAGTACCGAGGCCATTGTCCGTGAAGCCGAGGCACGTAATATTCCATGGTTTGAACTCAGTAGCCGCTCTCTGATTCAATTGGGCTATGGTGCCAAAAGCCACCGGATGCAGGCTACCCTGAGCGATCGCAGCAGTATTCTGGCCGTTGAACTCGCCGGGGATAAAGAAGGGGCAAAGCGTCTCCTGCGGGATGCGGGAATCCCCGTTCCCAAGGGTACCGTTGTCCGTTATGTTGAAGACCTACCCGAGGCGATCGCCGACATTGGTGGCTACCCCATTGTCATGAAACCCCTTGATGGCAATCATGGTCGCGGCATCACCATCGACATCAACTCTGCTGCTCAGGCCGAACAAGCCTTTGAAATTGCCAGTAGTGTTTCTAAATCCGTCATTGTTGAGCGCTACCATCCGGGGCGCGACTTCCGGGTGCTGGTTGTCAACGGCAAAGTCGTAGCCGTGGCGGAGCGCGTGCCTGCCCACGTCATTGGCGATGGTCGCTCCACCATTGAAGAACTCATTGAGCGCACCAATAGCGATCCACAGCGGGGGGATGGTCACGATAATATCCTCACCCGCATTGAAATCAATCACGATACTTGGAGCCTCCTCGAAAAACAGGGGTATAGCTTAAATACAGTGCTGCCATCTGGGGAGGTGTGCTATTTACGCGCGACCGCCAACCTGAGTACCGGCGGAATTGCCGTGGATCGCACCGATGAAATTCACCCCCAAAATGTTTGGATTTGCCAGCGTGCCGCTCGGATTATTGGTTTAGATATTGCTGGGATTGATGTGGTCACGCCCGATATTTCCCGCCCGCTGCCAGAGGTCGGTGGTGTCATTGTTGAAGTGAATGCCGCTCCTGGGTTTCGGATGCACACTAACCCCAGCCAAGGGATTGCCCGCAACGTGGCGGAGCCGGTATTGAATATGCTCTTTCCGCCGGGAACCTCCTGCCGCATTCCCATCTTTGCCATTACGGGCACCAACGGCAAAACCACCACCACCCGTCTAATTGCCCACATTTGCAAGCAAACCGGCCAGACTGTTGGCTACACCACCACCGATGGCATCTACATTGGCGATTACTTAGTGGAAAAGGGAGATACCACCGGTCCCCAAAGCGCACAGCTCATTCTCCAAGATCCAACCGTGGAGGTGGCTGTCCTGGAAACAGCGCGGGGCGGCATTTTACGCTCTGGGCTGGGGTTTGACCACTGCGATGTTGGCGTGGTGCTCAATGTTCAGGCGGATCACCTTGGCATTGGCGACATTGATACGGTGGAGCAGTTGGCAGACTTAAAAGCAGTAGTGGTGGAGTCGGCGTGGCCCAATGGCTATGCGGTTCTCAATGCCGATGATCCCTTGGTGGCCGGCATGGCACGCCAAGTCAAAGCTCAGGTGGCCTATTTTTCCATGGACCCCCATAACCCCGTGATTAAACAGCACATTCAGCAGGGGGGGTTAGCCGCAGTCTATGAAAATGGCTATCTTTCAATTTTGAAAGGGGATTGGACCCTGCGCATTGAGCAGGCGGAAAATGTGCCCATTACCCTCGGTGGTCGGGCAAACTTTATGATTGCCAATGCCCTTGCCGCCAGTTTAGCGGCATTTGCCCAAGGGATTAGTATCGAGCATATTCGCGCGGCCTTGACCACCTTCCGCACCTCTGTGGAGCAAACCCCCGGACGGATGAACCTTTTTGACCTAGGGGCGTTTAGCGTTTTGGTGGACTATGCCCATAACCCTGCGGGGTACGAAGCGGTGGGCGAGTTTGTGCAAAAGTGGCCGGGTCAACGGATTGGCGTGGTGGGTGGCCCCGGCGATCGCCGCGATCAAGACCTCGAGCAACTGGGGGAATTATCCGCCAAAATCTTTGACTGGATCATTATCAAAGAAGACGATGACACCCGCGGTCGGCCGCGCGGAGATGCAGCAAACTGGATTGAGCGCGGTCTGCACCACCACAGTGTTCGCCGCCAGTACGAGATCATTCACGATGAAGTTGCCGCTATTCAATTTGCCCTCGATCGCGCCCCCCAAGGGGCATTAGTGGTCATTTTACCGGCGGATGTGACCCGTACCATTCAGTTAATTCACCAGCACCATCAGCGGCTGAAAGAGACGACCACTAATGGCTTCCATCCTCCAGCAGAGGTGCCCGTTAAGTCCCCTACGGATCTCAATCCTTCCAGCCTTTGAGGAGGGGTTCCCCCCTAGGCTAGACAGCAGCCACCCCCCCAGACTAAGCTGGGAAACAGCCAGGGTTGGCCGAGCGGATGAGGCAGCGAACTCATAATTCGCCATAGGCTGGTTCAACTCCAGCACCCTGGATTCTCAGGGGATGACGGATGCCTCGTTGCCGTTCCTAGGCGATCGCCCATTGAGTTTCGTTATGCCCCCGGAGGAGCCGAATTTGGGCAATGGCAAAAATTGTAGGAATAATGCGGCTATAGTTAGTGGCGATCGCCCGCCAGCCCAGATCCGCCACAAACCAAACCCATAGCGCCGTTCCCACAAAGGCCAACATACTGCGGCCAAGGGCAAACTTCGCTGCTCCGGCAGCTACACTTTGGGTCACAAGGGGGGTCATGGGCAACTTCCGCCCTGCAAGCTGGAGGACACACTGGCGAACCACCTGCTGCACCACAAGAGTACGCATGACTGGCGTAAGCGCAATGGCGGCCCCCCCCTCAAGAATCAGCCGAACTGTTTCTAGAGAAATAGGATGGCCATGGCGTAGCTCGGGAAGCGACGCTTGAATTTGATCGGCGAGGACGTTGCGATCGCGAGTTGGCAGCTTTGCCCACATCCGCTGCAATAAGCCCAAGAAAATCTCAATTTCTAATTCAGAGACCGTCCAACTCGGAGAGAACTTAATCTTGAGGTAGCGACAAACCCGCATCAATGTTTGGCGATAGCTAATTTGCTGCGTCTTGCCCGTAAGCACCGTTAGCCCATCTGCCGCCAAGAAGCGGAAGCGGGCTTCAATGTGATCCAGCCATGCCTGACGATCCTGCGCCTGTACTGCAATGGGGTCGGGAGTATTGAGGTAGTCAAGGGGGTTCAGCCGCCGTCGGAACAAAATTTCCGTTAGGTCTTGTAACTCCTCCTCAGTGGCTAATTCGAGCGCAGCCCTTAGTTCATCCATGGGGTCAGCTCCAGCAGCAGCACAGCATAAATTTCTTCATAATTATAGGTACTTACCCCAAATTGTGGCACACTCCCCACCCTCTCACGAGCACCCGTATCAAGGATCAGAATTGCCACATCTAAAATCCCCACGGCAGAGCCTCCCCAAGATTGAGCCACCATGGTAGGTTAACGGTTGAAGTGCCAAAGGATGCAGGACTATGCAAACCAAAACCAAAGGTGAGTCGCTTGTCCGGTTACTGGATGTCGGTAAAGCCTACCGTCAGCCCAATGGCCAAGTTATTAGCATCATGGAAAACATTAACCTTGAGCTGCGCACCGGTGAAATTGTGGCACTGCTTGGCCCGTCTGGTTCCGGCAAGTCAACGCTGATGCGCATTATTACCGGACTCATTACACCGACCTCCGGTCAGGTCTTCTATCGCGAAGAACCAATGCAGGGTCTAAACCCTGGCGCCGCCATCGTGTTTCAGAGTTCTGCCCTCTATCCTTGGCTGACGGTACTTGAAAACGTGGAACTGGGGCTGAAAGCCTTGGGAGAAGGCCCGCGATCGCGCCGCCGCAAAGCCCTGCGAATGATTGACATTATCGGCTTAGATGGGTTTGAAAACGCCTACCCCAAAGAACTCTCCGGGGGAATGCGACAGCGGGTCGGCTTTGCCCGTGCCTTAGCGGTGGAGCCGGAATTGCTGTGCATGGACGAACCCTTCTCGGCYTTGGATGTACTAACCGCCGAAAACCTGCGCTTTGAACTGCTGGATCTGTGGCTAGAGCACAAAATTCCCACCCAGAGTATTCTCATTGTCACCCACAATATTGAAGAAGCCGTGATTCTAGCGGATCGTATTATTGTTTTAGGCAGCAATCCAGGGCGGGTGCGGGCAGATTTTCCAATGACGTTGCCCCATTACCGCGATCGCAAACATCCCGGATTCCAAGCCATTGTGGATCGCATCTACAAAATTCTCACCAACCCCCACCTAGACGAACTAGAGGCACTTGAACCCAAGCCCGTTGCCGCAACCCCTAGCCAAGAACCGCGCTATCCACTGCTGCCCCACGTTCGTATTGGCTCGATTGCGGGTTTGCTAGAGCTACTAGAGAACCGCAAAGAAGACCTTTACCGCATTGCCCAGGAACTGCAACTAGAACTGGACGACATTCTGCCCATTGTTGAAGCAGCCCAGATGATGGAGTTGGTTGAACTGAAGGAAGGTGACATTGCCGTCACGCCGATTGGCCATGCCTTTATTCAAGGAGACATTGATCAGCGCAAACTCATTATCCGCCAGCAATTGCTCAAGTCCATTCGTTTAGTACAGCAGATTCACAACTTCCTGACCGCTAAGCAAAACCACCGCATTCCCGAAAGTTTGGTGCTAGATATTCTGGAGCGCCACTTCACCCCCCAAGAAGCGGATCGCCAACTCAACACTGCCATTGACTGGGGACGCTATGCGGAACTGTTTAGTTACGATGAACCGGCCAAGGAAATCTTCCTTGAAAGTAACGACCAAGACGAGTCATTCCCCCTACAGACCACTGCTGTTTGATGCTACGGCCATGGGTGCATCAGCCGCCCTCGTACTGAGGGCGAATGCGGGTATTAAACTCCTCCTCATCTTTGAGAATGTGAAATACCTTATCCATGCTGGTCAGTTCAAAGAGCATCATCATCTGCTTAGGAACACCACAGAGGTAAAGCTGCCCCCCTGCTGCTCGCAAGGTTTTCAGGGCAACCACAAGGGCACCCAAGCCAGAGCTATCAATAAACGTAACATTGCTACAGTCAAGCAGGAGGACTTGAACCCCTGCCTGCGCCTGCTCACTCACAGTTTGTCGGAATTCCTGCGCTTGAGAGCCACCCAAAATACCCGAGAGCTTGATAACATCAACAGTACTCATTGTAATTTTCCGTAGGAGACTAGGATTCTTCGCTAGTATAGTGGAGATTCCCGGTGATTTTGCAGTCTAGGAGGATTCCCTATTTGGCCTCCAGCCAGTTTGCTGCGGCGTAGATGTCCACCTGGAGAGGTACACTCAGGGGAACCACGGTTGTCATGATTTGCGGAATTTGCACCTGTAGCTGCTCCCAAGCCCTTGGCGGCATTTCCAGCACCAATTCGTCGTGAACTTGCAGGAGTAACTGTGCCTGTTGGCTCTTGAGCAGGGGCGCCAGTTTAACCATGGCACACTTAATAATGTCGGCACTGGAGCCTTGAATGGGGGCATTGGCAGCAGCTCGCAGCAATCCCCGCTCATAGGTCGTCATGTTTAGTTGACTGATGTCAAGGGTGGCTATTTCCTCTGGCGAGGTGCCGCGCAACTGCTGGAGTTCCTGACTCTCGAACTGAAAATAGCGGCGACGGCCTAGGATGGTTTCTACATAGCCTTGGCTGAGCGCCAGCCGCTCCATCTGCCGCAGATAGCCAAAGACACCGGGATAGCGTTCATAAAAGCGCTGGATGAACGCCTTAGCATCCGCCACACTCACCCCCGCTTCGCGGGCAAAGCGCTGGGCACCCATACCGTAGATGATGCCAAAGTTAATAATTTTGCCGAGGCGGCGATCGTTGTCGGTAATCTCCGTCTTTTCTAGCAAAAACTGAGCGGTTAAGCGGTGCACATCCTCTCCCCGCTGATAGGCACCCACGAGTTCTGGCTCTTGGCTGAGGTGGGCAAGGATCCGCAACTCAATCTGTGAATAGTCCGCCGCCACCATCAGGTTCCCCGGCTCTGGCACAAAGGCTTTGCGAATTTGGCGACTAAACTCGGTGCGGATGGGAATATTTTGTAGGTTAGGATTGGAGGAGGAGAGGCGACCCGTGGCCGTGACGGCTTGGTTAAAGTCTGTGTGCACCCGGCCAGTGTCTGGTCGCACTAGGGTGGGTAAGACATCGACATAGGTGGATTTCAGTTTCGCTAAGGTGCGGTACGCCAACACCAGATCAATGATTGGATGATCGCCTTGCAGCTTGTCTAGGGTGGCCGCATCGGTGGAGTATCCCAGTTTAGTTTTATGGGTCTTTTTGGTGTCTAACCCTAGGGTGCCAAACAGTAGCTCACTTAACTGCTTAGGGGAGGCCAAGTTAAAGGGTGTCCCTGCCAGCTCCCATGCTTGCTGCTGAATGGTATTCAGTTGCGCGTCAATGTCCTGGGAGAGATGCCGTAGGTAGTCGCTGTCAATGCGGATCCCTGTGGCTTCCATCTCCGCTAAGATCGGCTCTAGGGGGAGCTCCACCTCTAGCAGTAGTTGCCGTAGGCGCGGGGTGAGATCCGCCTCTAGTTTATCTTTGAGCAAGTAGGTGGCGTACACATCCAAGCCACAGTACTGAGCCACTGCCGCTGGACTCAGATCCGCAAGGGTCCGATCTTTACCCACTAGCGATCGATAGCGTTGGGATTGAATGGGTAGGTAGCGCTGGCAAATGTCCTTGAGGTTATGGCTGGCTTCAGGATTGAGAACGTAGCTGGCTAGCATGGTATCAAAGACAACGCCTTGGAGCTGAATCCCTTGGAAGCGCAGCACCAGACGATCGAATTTGGCATTTTGCAACACCTTTGGGTAGCGATCGCTCTCCAGAATTGGCCTGAGCGCCTCTAGGGTCTCGGCCAAGGGGAGGTTCGTACCCGCTTTGTGGCCTAAGGGCAAGTAGGCCACCTGATCCGCAGCGGCACCCCAGCAGCAGCCAATCCCCACTAGCGTTGCATCGCGCGGACTCAGGCCGGTGGTTTCCGTATCCCACGCTACCGGATGTGCGGTATCCGTGCAGGCTTCGAGGGTGTTGATCAGGGCGCTTAACTGTTCGGGGGTCTCGATTAACTGTACCTGCAAAGGGGCAGGGGTCTCCTCGGCACTGAAAAACCATGTTTGCTCAGGCTCGTCAGGCGCTAGTTCCATCTCGGTAAGGGTGCCCCCCAAGCGCAGGTGCAAGTCTTGCAATTGCATCCGCAGAGCGCGAAACTCCAAGCGGTTTAAGAGGTAATCCAAGGCAGGCCAGTCAAAGGGGCTGAGGCGGAGGTGGTTGAGGTCTAAGGTGAGTGGCACATCAAGGACAATTTGCGCCAACGTTTGGGAGTGCCGTGCGTCTGCCTCGCCTGTGGTTAACTTGGCCTTTAGGCTGGCGGGTTTAATCTCGCTGAGGTGCGCATAGATAGCCTCTAGGGTTGGATACTGGCTCAGGAGTTGCACGGCAGTTTTGGGGCCAATTCCCTTAATGCCGGGAATGCGGTCGGAGGTATCCCCACAGAGGGCTTTGTAGTCCACAATTTGCTCCGGCCAGACCCCCATTTTCTGCTGCACTTTAACAGCATCAAACAGCTCGGGGCGTGCTTTACTGCCTTGGTGCGTACTGAGGTACATGACCTGCACGAGGCCATCGCGATCTATCAGTTGAAAGAGGTCGCGATCGCCACTGACAATGGTGACTCGCCACCCCTGCTGCCGCAACCGATGCGCCACCGTACCAATGACATCATCCGCTTCATACCCCGTACAGGTGAGGAGGGGAAGACGCAGTGCCCTCAGTAGAGCCTGCAGGTTCTCAACATCAACAATAAACTCTTCGGGGGTTTCGGCACGGCCTGCCTTGTAATTTTCATCCACCCCATGGCGAAAGGTGGGTTCTGCCAAGTCAAAGGCGATCGCCACGTGCTCGGAGGGCTGCTGCTCGAGAATCTCTAGCAGGGTCTTCAAGAAGCCAAAACAGACACTGGTGGGGATGCCTGTGGAGGTGCGCAAGCCACCATCGCGACCTTTACTAAAGGCATAGTAGGCACGAAAGGCAAGGGAGTGACCGTCAATGAGTAAGAGGGTTGGTGCAGACATTGTGTTTGCGCAGTGTATCCCCTAAAGATACACCTGTTCGAGAATCCCCCGCAGGCGATCGTAGTCATCCTTGAGGAGCCGACTCAACAGTTGCGCCGCCTGTACCAGCCATGGGCGATCGCCCCCCCGTAACTGGTAAAGGTGCCGCAGAGTAGCGGCAATGAGGGCATCCCCTGGGCCATAGTTAAGGGTGAGCAGGGTGCGCAAAAACGTTAACTGTTCGCTAAACGCAAGCACTACACTTGGGTCACAGGTATAGACCTGTTGGTGCATTTGCGGTGGCTGTGGCGGCAAGTGAGGATAGCTACGCGCGTGCTCCTGAAAACCCACAATACCGATGGTGACCTCCGTTTTTAGCATGGCAAAAATGTGGGGCTGCTCTTGGCGGAGTTGCTCTAAGGATAGCCCTAGGGCGGTGGCACGATGAATGGTGTCAATGGGAGCCGTCACGGCGTAGGCCACCACGCCGTAAATGTGGCGATCGCCCTCCGGAATCCAGACCCAACTGCCCAGAGCGGGGACTTGTGCAAAATCGAGCGTGGGTGGTTGATAGCACTGGGCAATAACGTGATCCGTTGCTGTTTGCACCACCTCGGCAAAGGGAGCCAGTGTTGGGGTGGGCGATCGCCGTGGCATGGGCTACTTTTTCCCTTTTTGCACCGTCACAGGTGTTAACTCTGCTAAGCGAAAGGTCACTAACTTATCCCAGTTCCCCCCCTCAAAAAGCACGGCAGCTTTGCCATCGGTGACCCGCTGGACAATGCCTTGGAACTGGTAGTAGGTATCGTTAGGATTGGTGACTTGCACCGTCATCCCCGGCAAAATGGTTAGCACTGTATCCACTGGCATAGGAAACCTCGTAACCTTGATGTGCTTTTATTATTACCAAAAAAGCGGTCGGGGTAATGCTCGCTCTCTTTGCTTTATCTGCATAGGGATGGTGATGGTGGCAGCGCGCCGCAACCGTGAATAAACGTGAATAAAGTGCTGCTGTTCCTGAGAACAGCAACAAATGTCACGATAGTAGGGGCAACAACAGTAGCGGGTGATCTATGCTGCGGATTGGCATTGTGGGTCTGGGTTTAATTGGCGGTTCCCTTGGTCTAGATTTACGTGCCAAGGGGCACTACGTTGTTGGGGTCAGTCGGCGGGCTGAGACCTATGAGCGGGCGATCGCCAAAGGTGCTGTTGACTGGGGCAGTACGGACCCTGCCGTCCTCAGCGCCCTTGATCTGGTGTTTTTGTGCCCTCCCATTGGTAGTATCCTCAGCGTTGCCTTAGAGATTGTGCCCCACCTCAGCCACGATACGGTGCTCACGGATGTGGGGTCAGTCAAGGAGAGTATTGTGCCTGCCCTAGAAAAGCTGTGGCCTCGTTACGTGGGGGGGCATCCCATGGCGGGAACAGCAGCAGCAGGGATCGAGGCCGCGCAGTCACAGTTGTTTGCCAATGCTCCCTACGTTCTCACCCCAACCCTGCATACTGATGGTGAGGCGATTGATTGCGTTGCCCAAGTGATTAATGATCTTGGGGCAAAACTCCTCTACACCACCCCCGCAGATCACGATCGCGCCGTAGCTTGGATCTCCCATTTACCCGTGATGGTGAGTGCGGCGCTGCTGTTGGCCAATGCCCAAGAAGTCAACGAACCCATCCGTACCCTCTCACAGCGGCTGGCTAGCTCTGGCTTTCGCGATACTAGCCGGGTTGGGGGGGGCAACCCTGAGTTGGGGCGGATGATGGCCGAGTATAACCGTGCCGCCCTACGCCACTGCATTATCCACTACCGTGCTACCCTTGATCATTTGCTGCAGCAAATTGAGCAGGAAGACTGGGCGGGGTTGGAGGCCAACCTTGCCGTTGCCCAAGCGTACCGGCAACAAATTTATCCCTAAGGGCGCCGCCGATAGTTGAGCCGCCGCACAATCCAGTAACTTGCGGAGAGCGCCAAAATGGCGATCGCCAACCCCAGCAGCTTGGCCACCGTTTCTGGCTGGTCAATGTCCAGAATAATAATTTTCCGGGCGATGGCAATGAGGGAGGTTACAATCACCAGCTCAACAATCTGGGAGGAGACATGGGTTTTCAGGTAGGCCGTAATATTTTCGAGAATTTCTAGGGCAACCAATACATTGAGAAACAATCCGAAAATCTTGACCAACTGCAGGTTAAACTGACCCAAGGGCGGCGTGAGCAAGTCAATGGTTAGAATTCGCCCTAGGTCAACAATGGCAACAACGACGACCAGCAACATGCCAATGGCCAGCACCCGGGTGGCTATCCCCTCAATTTGGCTGAGGAACTGGAGGAACCGTTGATTGTCTTGTAGAAAAATTAGAACTTGCTGCCAAAAAAGAATCAAAGGCTGAAGCCAACGCCGCATAACTATGCCTCAACAACCGGGGACGTGATTTCAAGGGGGCTGTAGGCCACTGGTTCAATGAGTTGAGTGCGTAGGCCAGCGCGCTCAAATTGCTGTTGCAGATCCTGCAGGCTGCCGGCCACCGACAGCAACGACGGCAAGATGCCGCGCAGGGTTAGCGATCCGTTTGCCGCAGTGCTGATCATCTGCTGGGGACGCAGCCATTGGGCTAACTCAAGGGCAGTCTCGCCACCGTTGAGAATAGTCCCCAGTAGGGGGAGGCGTACACTCAGCAAGGGCGTAATAACCACATCAACCGTTCCATAGCTTTTTAACCAAGGGTCGTGACAACCATGAGGCTCATAATACAAGGTGCGATCGCCCCAGTAGAATAGGTAGCCGTTTTCCTGCTGTAGCGGGCCAATCGTGGCACCTTTGGTTGCCTGAATGGTCAAATCTCGCCAGCAGTAGGTATCGTGGGGCGCAAGGGCAATCACCGTTTCAAAGCCTAATCCTTGGGCAATTTTGGCGGCACTGGCTGAGCCAATGACTGGAATCCGGCGATCGCACTGGCGCAGCGTTGGCACATGGCAGTGATCCGGCAACCCCTGAGACAGCACAATCAACTCAACTCCCGCAGGCATTTCACAGGGAAGAGTCCGCTCTGCCGCAAACAGCCATGGCGTAGAGCCAAAGGTAAGCCGCCCCACCAACCAAGGATCCACTAAGACACGAGTGTGCCCCAACTGCCATAGCCATGTATTGCTCTCTAGCCACGTAAGCTGCACGATCATCTCCTAAGCAAACCGCGAAACAATGCTATAAACCAGTAAAAACACATTCCCCAGAACCACGCAGACCAACCCCACCAAAAGGCACACCAGCAGTGCCGGCAATGCCCCTATCCCCCCCTGCAACAGCGGCACAAAGTACACCGCCGCCGCCGTAATCCCACCAATGATTAACTGCTCCCAATGCTCGACAATCCGCCGATACTGCAAAAACACCAACAGGGCAAACAGTGCCCCAATGCATCCTGCACCCACCGATAGGGGGAACCCCCATGCCGTCATCATGCTGTAGAACATTAGCCCGATTGCCGTGATTTCAAACCCAGTAAACCCAGCAGCCATCAGAATCTTCAGCGCTGGTAAGGGAGGGCGGGGCGATCGCCGCTGGACGGGTTTAGGGCGAGGTGTCAGGGTGGGTGGGTTCACAGGGGCAGCTGGCGCGGTTGGCGGAGCCGCAGCAGGCGCAGGGGTTGGGGGAATGGGCGTCCTCAGAGCGGCTTCTACCTCCTTCGCCGATGCATAGCGATCGCTAGGCGCCGCTTGTAGCATCCGATCCAGCACAGCTTTTAACTGGGGACTGACCTGGGCAAAGGGCTGCCAATTCCAGCAATTTTTATAGGCATCAAAGAGTTGATCGGGGGCTTTACCCGTTAGCAAAACAATGCAGGTGACCGCCAAAGCGTACAGATCCGAACTGGGGAAAACCTGTTCGCCCCGCGATTGTTCCGGCGGAGCGTAATGGGGAGTATAAATGCCAGTGCTGCGGGGAGCAGGGGTTGACTGCGACACCTGCTTCACAGCCCCAAAATCCAACAGGTAAAGACGCCCTTGACCGGGGAACTTTGTTTTGCTGGGGTGCTGACGCATAATGTTCGAGAGCTTAATATCCCGGTGAATCGAGCCACGCTCGTGGACGTACTGCAACACCGGTAGTAGCTCCCGCAGCACTTGCCGCACCTGTTCCTCACTAAAGCGTCCCTGCTGCAATAACTCGTCTTCGAGGGTTTCGCCATCAATAAACTCTTGAACAAGGTAAAAATATTGCTCAACCCCTGACCCATCGTGCTTGGGCACCTCTTCTTCAAAAAATGCCAGTAAGTCTGGAATTTGAGCGTGCTGACCCAACTCTTCCAGCACCGTGGCCTCGCGCTCAAAGAGTTCCTGCGCCTTTACCAACTGTTGCGGATCAGACACATTGGGCAGCAGCTGCTTAATAACGCACTGCCGCCAACCTGGCGTATCTAAATCCCGCGCCAGATAAGCCGCCCCAAAGCCACCACGTCCGAGCACCCGCTCCGCAACGTAGCGTCCCCGTAAAATCAAGGGCATCCCACAGGCCGTGCAAAATTTTTGATTAATTCTGCTGCGTCGCTGGCTGGGCTGATCTAATTCAGGCACATTATTTTGTGGACGGGGACAATGGGGACGGGTACAGTGAACCAGCATGATAGGGTACTCAGTCAAGGCATGGGACAGCGTCTTGAGTTCATCATAAGTCTGGGTTGTACGTTACCTCGTGGATCAGGGGCAACCGCTGCTCAAAATGACTCAGATTTTCAAGGGTTGTGGCAGCAATATCCTCAAGAGCATTGCGGGTAAAAAAGGCTTGGTGTGCCGTAATCACCACGTTAGGGAAGGACTGCAATAGTTGAAACGTGTCGTCTTGAATGATGGTGTCCGATAGATCTTGGAAAAAGAGGGAGTCTTCTTCTTCGTAAACATCAATGCCAACGTAGCCAATCTGCCCCGATTTGATGCCTTCAATGACAGCTTTGGTGTCCACCAGTTTGCCCCGACTGGTATTAATTAACATGACACCGCGCTTCATCTGGGCAATGGTGTCGTGGTTGATCAGGTGCTGGTTGGTGTCAGTCAGGGGACAATGTAGGGTAATAATATCCGCTTCGCTGAGTAAGGTATCAAGGGAGGTATAGGTGGCGATCGCGGCCAACGCTTCGTTGGGGTAAGGATCGTAACAGTAGAGGCGACACCCAAAACCAGCCATGATCTGCCCTACAACGCGACCAATTTTACCCGTGCCAATAATGCCCACCGTACAGCCGTGGAGATCAAACCCCATCAGACCATCCAAGGCAAAATTGTCATCTCGAACGCGGTTGTAGGCTCGGTGCAGCTTACGGTTAAGCATTAAGATTAGCCCGACCGTATGCTCTGCCACCGAATAGGGAGAATAGTTACTCACCCGGGTAACAGTAATCCCCAAGTCTGCTGCTGCTCGCAAGTCCACATTATTAAACCCATTGCAGCGCAAGGTCACTAGCCGTACCCCCAAGGCCGCCAGTTGTTGCAGTGTTGCCGCACCAACATCGTCATTGACAAATACACAGACGGCCTCGTTGCCTTGAGCCAGTGAAGCCGTTTGCGGAGTTAAGAGGACATCGTAGTAGCTAAAGCTGTGGGGTTGATGTTGAGCTACATTGGCTGCGTCCAAAAATTGGCGATCGTAGGACTTGGCACTAAACACCGCCACCTTCATTGCCTGTGCCTCCGACACTAGAAACCATCTTTAGCTTAATTGGCCAACTCAGTCTCTGGTTTTTTAGCCATAACAATTGTGTCAGCAGCTACGCTGAGGTAACGGAGAGAGAGGGATTCGAACCCTCGGTGACATCACTGCCACACTCGATTTCAAGTCGAGCGCATTCGACCACTCTGCCATCTCTCCATGGGGCAATGTGACTATCCCAAGCTCTATATTGTAGCTCCAAACAAGGGTGCGTAATCTTAAAAAAGTCTTGATAGAACGGATTGAGGCTTGCTCTGGGCTTGTTTCAGCCTATACAATGAGAGGCTACTATTTTTTTAATAATTAGGGAATGAAGCCGTATCTTGCTGCCGCCATTCAAATGACCAGCCAGCCCAATCTAAGCGCGAACCTCGCTCAGGCAGAAGAGCTGATTGAGCTTGCGGTACGGCGCGGTGCAGAACTTGTGGGCTTACCAGAAAATTTCTCTTTTCTTGGCGATGATGCTGAAAAAGTGGCCCAAGCGGCTACTATTGCCGAGCGCAGCGAAGCGTTTCTCAAGCGTATGGCACAACGCTTTCAAATTATGCTGTTGGGTGGTGGCTTTCCGGTGCCTGCCGACAATGGCAAAGTGTATAACACAGCGGTGTTAGTGGGTCGCAATGGTGAGGAGTTAGCGCGTTACCACAAAGTTCACCTGTTTGATGTTGATTTACCGGATGGCAATATCTACCATGAGTCGGGCACTGTTCTAGCAGGACATCAGTTACCTCCCGTCTATCCCAGCAAAGAACTGGGCAATATCGGCCTATCGGTTTGCTATGACGTGCGGTTTCCAGAGTTGTATCGCGCCTTGTCTCAAGCAGGGGCAACCATTCTCTTTGTCCCAGCAGCATTTACAGCGTTTACGGGGAAGGATCACTGGCAGGTACTGTTACAGGCACGAGCCATTKAGAACACCTGCTATGTCATTGCACCAGCACAAACCGGAATTCACTATGCGCGGCGGCAAACCCATGGCCATGCGCTCATTGTGGATCCATGGGGCACGATTCTAGCGGATGCTGGCGATCGCCCGGGAGTGGCCGTTGCAGCCATTGAACCGAGCCGTTTAGAGCAAGTGCGGCAACAGATGCCCTGTTTACAGCACCGTGTTTTTTTCTAAGGGTTTACCGAAGTTGTTACCAAGGTGCGCCAATGAGAGTAAAGCCTGACCAAAAGCGCGTTGCTGAGTATTAAGTATGACTTTCGGGTGTAAACTACTCCCAGCTAAAGCAGGGAGTTTTTAGTAGCCCTGCAGTTAGCAAGCCAACCGCGAGCCTCTGGGGTGGTTTACAACACCCCCAATCGACCGTTACCAGTGCCTTGAACAACCGTTTCTGGTGTCCGCAGTACAATTATAACCTAAAACAACTGAAGTTGCTAAAGGAGCTTTCCTCCCCGCACTGAAGTACGGGGCTTCCAGCCCTACCCGATGTGAGTCTTTTGCCGCCCTCACCCTAGCCCTCTCCCAACGGAGAGGGAATAGGACTCTTAGCTCCCTTTTCCCCAAGGAGACGGGTTGGGGATGAGGGAATTCATAGCCGCATTCAGCAACACCCCCAAAAGTATGGAGCCTTAAAGTCACGCTGGCGCAACAGATCCATAATTGATGGGGCGTTTGTCAACAAATTGGCGTTGCTCTCATCCCCATACTCCGTTGCACTGCGTATGGGGTCTTCCCGTAAAGTTTGGTAAATTCTGGATCGCAAAGAACTGGACGAAAACGGTGGGGAATCCGCTAAGCTACAAGCTACTTGACTATCTTAACTGGTGGAAACAGCTATGGAATCATTGCGGGGGCGAGACCTACTCAGCATTGCTGACCTGTCCCAAGAGGAAGCGCAGTATGTGCTAGCGTTGGCGGCACAGATGAAGATTGGTGAGGTTGCCCCGCATTGTCCGGCAGTGTTGGGGTTACTGTTTCAAAAGGCCTCAACGCGGACGCGCGTTAGCTTTACGGTGGCGATGTACCAACTGGGAGGGCAAGTGATTGATCTTAACCCCCAATCTACCCAAGTCGGGCGCGGTGAGCCGCTCGCTGACACGGCGCGGGTGTTGGATCGCTACCTCGATGCCTTGGCCATTCGCACCTACGGTCAAGCTGAATTACAATTGTTTGCTGACTATGCCCGCATCCCTGTCATTAATGCCCTTACTGATCGGGAGCATCCGTGCCAAGTGTTGGCGGATTTACTCACCCTACAGGAATCCTTTGGCGGCTTAGGGGGCTTAACCCTTTGCTACATTGGTGATGGCAATAATGTGGCACATTCGCTGTTGCTAGGTTGTGCGTTGATGGGGGTGAATGTACGGGTTGCTTCCCCTGCTGAATTTCAGCCACTCCCAGACATTGTTGAGCAGGCGCGCTCATTGAGTCGCGGTGCAACGGAAGTCACCGTTACCACAGATCCCTACAGTGCAGCTAAGGGTGCCCATGCGCTTTATACCGATGTCTGGGCCAGTATGGGTCAGGAAGCAGAAGCGATCGCTCGCCAACCCATCTTTCAGCCCTACCAGATCAACGATCAGCTACTAGCGGTAGCAGATTCCCAGGCGATCGTCCTTCATTGTCTGCCGGCTCATCGGGAAGAARAAATTACCGCCAGTGTCTTGGAAGGCCCCCAGTCGCGGGTGTGGGAGCAAGCGGAAAACCGCCTCCATGCCCAAAAAGCCCTACTTGCGAGTGTGTTGGGATAGTACCATGACCCTTGTGCCGATACGCCGCCCTTGGTTCCCCACCCAACTATCGGATCAACTACTGTGGATCGGCGGCTTGATTTGTGGCATCTTTGTGTTCGTTGCCTTTACTGCGCCTTTAGGGCAAGCCTTGGGCTGGATCCCCAACCCCCAAGACTTTCTGGACTTTCCGATTCATGCGCCCCCGTCCGCGCAGCACTGGTTTGGCACCAATCGCCAAGGCTATGATGTCTTTTCCCGCACCCTCTTTGGCACTCAAGCCGCCTTACAGGTCGTGGTGGTAGCCACACTCTTTAGTCTGATCCTTGGTGTGCCCCTCGGATTGCTCAGTGGCTATTGCGGCGGTTGGTTGGATCGCGCCTTGCTCTTTTTCATGGATACAGTCTATACCTTACCCGGATTGCTATTGGCGGTTACCGTTGCCTTTGTGGTTGGCAAGGGGGTGGTGAATGCCGCGGTTGCTCTGAGTGTTGCTTATATTCCCCAGTACTATCGGGTGGTGCGTAACCACACCGTCAGCCTCAAAAATGAAGTGTTTATTGAAGCAGCGCGCGCGATGGGAGCCTCTACACCACGAATTTTGCGACGGTACTTGTTGATCAATGTCTTGCCAAGTATTCCGGTGCTTTTTACCCTGAATGCCGCAGATGCGATCTTAACCCTAGCTGGATTAGGGTTTTTAGGCTTAGGGTTGCCGCCGGAGGTGCCAGAGTGGGGACAGGATCTGCGCCAAGCCTTGGATGGCCTGTCGGTGGGAGTTTGGTGGACGACCCTCTTTCCAGGGCTAGCCATGACCACCCTTGTGGTGGGGCTATCGCTGCTTGGGGAAGGCTTGGGGGAGCGCTTAGATCCACGGCGACTGCGGTAACCATGGCCGGCCATATCCTTGTTAGTGGACCAAGCCGCTCCGGTAAAAGTGCATGGGCAGAGTTCCTTGCGGCGGAGTCTGGTGCCCCTGTGATTTATATTGCGACGGCGATCGCCGCCAGTGGCGATCCAGAATGGTGCGCACGGATTGCCCAACACCAAGCCCGTCGCCCTCCCCACTGGCAGCTTTGGGAATGCCCGGTGACCTTGGTCAATAGTGTGCAGCAACTCCCCCCTGATCACTGTGGTCTAGTGGATTCTCTGGGCACATGGGTGGCCAATACACTGGAGCAACAGGAGACCCAATGGCAAGCCACGGTGCAACACTTATTGGCGGCGGTTGCTGCCTGCCAAGCCACCTTAATTCTTGTGGCTGAGGAAACCGGTTGGGGCGTTGTGCCCCCCTATGCCAGCGGTCGCCACTTTCGAGACCGCCTCGGTGAGTTGTGCCAGCAGTTGCGCCCGCTGATGACGGAGGTCTATCTGGTGACCACGGGGTTTGCTTTGCCCCTCCACCAATTAGGTATCCCGCTGCCTATTACCAGATTGAGCTAAGATTGTAACGGTTTGTCACACTCCTCGACGTTGTATTACAAAATCTGCGGGAATAGTCTATGAGTCTGCCCATTCGCAATGTTGCCATTATTGCCCACGTTGACCATGGCAAAACCACCTTGGTCGATGCCCTCCTACGGCAGTCCGGTACGTTTCGTGAGGGCGAGGATATTCCCGATTGCGTCATGGATTCCAACGATCTTGAGCGGGAACGCGGTATCACCATTTTGGCGAAAAATACCGCTGTGCGCTACAAGGAGTTAACCATCAATATCGTCGATACTCCCGGGCACGCCGACTTTGGCGGTGAAGTGGAGCGGGTACTGGGGATGGTGGAAGGCTGTCTGCTGATTGTGGATGCCAATGAAGGGCCGATGCCCCAAACCCGCTTTGTGCTCAAAAAAGCCTTGGAAAAGGGGTTGCGCCCTATTGTGGTGGTCAACAAAATCGATCGCCCCCAAGCCGACCCCTATAAAGCCATCGATAAAGTACTGGATTTATTTATTGAACTGGGTGCCGACGACGATCAGTGCGAGTTTCCCTACCTCTTTGCATCGGGGCTAGCGGGCTACGCCAAAACTGATCTCGACGAGGACGGCAACGATATGCAGCCCCTTTTCGAGGCGATCGTCCGCCATATTCCACCCCCAGTGGGAAATCCCGATGCCCCCCTACAACTTCAGGTCACCACCCTTGACTACTCTGAGTACTTAGGGCGAATTGTCATTGGCAAAATCCATAACGGTACGGTGCAGGTGGGGCAGCAGGCCGCCTTAGTTAAGGATAATGGTCAAATTGTCAAGGCCAAAGTCACCAAGCTCCTCGGGTTTGAAGGCTTAACGCGAGTGGAATTGACCTCCGCCAGTGCGGGTAACATCGTGGCGATCGCCGGCTTTAGTGATGCCAATATTGGCGAAACAATTACCTGCCCCAACGAGCCGCAGGCATTGCCCCTCATCAAAGTCGATGAACCGACCCTACAAATGACCTTTGCGGTTAATGACTCCCCCTTTGCCGGTCAGGAAGGCACCTTTGTTACCTCCCGCCAACTGCGCGATCGCCTCTATCGGGAACTAGAAACCAACGTGGCACTACGGGTCGAAGAGACCGACTCTCCAGACCGCTTTGCCGTCTCTGGTCGCGGCGAATTGCACCTAGGTATTTTAATTGAAACCATGCGCCGTGAAGGCTACGAGTTCCAAGTCTCCCAGCCCCAAGTCATCTACCGGGAAGTAAATGGTCAGCCCTGCGAACCCTACGAATGCCTTGTGCTGGATGTCCCTGACGAAGCCGTCGGCGGTTGTATTGAGCGGCTTGGCCAACGGCGGGGTGAAATGCAGGATATGCAAGTGGGGGGCAATGGCCGCACTCAACTGGAATTTATCATTCCAGCCCGCGGGCTAGTGGGCTTCCGCGGTGAATTCATGCGCCTCACCCGTGGCGAAGGGATCATGAACCATAGCTTTTTAGACTACCGCCCTCTTGCTGGTGAGATTAGCGCCCGCCGCAATGGGGTCTTAATTGCCTTTGAAGAAGGCACCGCTACCTTCTATGCCCTCAAAAATGCAGAAGATCGCGGGGTCTTTTTCATTACCCCAGGTACCAAAGTGTACAAAGGGATGATTGTAGGTGAGCACAACCGCCCCCAAGACCTAGAAATTAACGTCTGTAAAGCCAAACAACTCACCAACTTCCGTTCCTCCACCGGTGATGAACTGGTACAACTGCAATCTCCGGTGGACATGAGCCTTGAGCGTGCCCTTGAGTACATTGGTGCCGACGAACTGGTGGAGGTCACCCCCCAATCGATTCGCCTGCGGAAGATGAGTAAAAAACTGGCACGGCGCTAATGCTGACCAATAGCTTCTTTGCTCTCTCGTTGTTGCCCTATCTGGGGTTTTTGTTTTTCCTCACCCGTAACCCCAGAACCCCCCGCTTGGCCTTAATTGGCTTTTATAGCACCTTGGTGTTTGTGGCAGTCACCATTCCCGCAGGCCTCTATGCCCAGCACGCCTACGGCACCTCCTTGGCCAATGTGGACACCCTACACGGGGGAGCAGAGGCTTTCTTGACCGTTGCAAATATCTTAGTTGCCCTAGGGTTTCGCCGCGCTGTTAAGGAAGCCTCCAAGTAGCCTATTGCTGGTGCGCTCCCGCAGCTCAAGATATGAGACGTAAACTACTCCCAGCTAAAGCAGGGAGCTTTTAGTAGCCCTGCAGTGAGGTAGGTGCTGATACCGTTAGGTCTGGGGTAGGCAAGAGGGTGCCTACGCTACAGGAGTGGCCAATCCCCCTAGTGGGGATGTCACTTTCCCCTACAATCGAAGGTGAGGTTTCATCAATGTTATGCCGCCGCGCCGTACTCGTAGTCAATCTATTGTCCTTGAAGCACTCAAAGCCAGTGGGCGATCGCTCTCGGCTCAGGAACTTTATCTTGAACTCCGCCAACGACAAACTCCCCTTGGGCTAGCAACGGTTTATCGTACTCTAGATGCCTTAAAGGTCAATGGTGTGGTGCAAGCGCGCCCCTTAGCTACGGGAGAGTTAGTTTATAACTTAGTACAGCAGGATCAACACTATCTTACTTGTCTGCACTGTGGCGTATCGGTGACGATTGATAGTTGTCCGGTTCAGCACCTTGAAGCCGAACTGCGCCAATCGCACAACTTTGAGATTTTTTACCATACCCTTGAATTCTTTGGGCTGTGCCAAAGTTGCCAACAAACTCTACTCAAGTAAACCGACCCTTGTAACATCGGGCTAAATTCGATCTAAGACACGAATACCCAACAACGAGAGGCCTAGCTTGAGGGTACTTGCGGTTAGATAGGCGAGGGCAAGGCGGGACTGCTTGAGGGGTTCAGGAGCCGTCAAAATAGGACAGCGATCGTAGAACTGGTTAAAACGCTGGCTCAGTTCAAATAAATATTGACACAATCGATTGGGCAATAATTCTGCCATAACCAGATCTAGGGTTTCCTCGAATTGCACCAAGTGTTTTGCCAGTGCCTGTTCACTATCCTCTTCAATATGGATTGGGACATTCTCAGAGAGCAGACCCCAGTCAATGTTGCCGCGCCGAGTTAGCCCTTGAACCCGGACGTAGGCATAGATTAGATAGGGGGCAGTATTCCCTTGCAGCGACAGCATCTTATCGTAGCTAAACACATAGTTGCTATTGCGGTTTTGGCTCAGGTCTGCGTATTTGACTGCACCAATGCCAATAACCTTAGCGACGGTGTTAATGAACTCTGGGGACTCTTGACGCTCTTCTGTGGCAAGGCGTTGCTCTAGGTCGCTGCGACTGCGGGCGATCGCCTCTGTGAGTAAATCAATCAGGCGAATGGTCTCTCCGGAGCGGGTCTTGAGGCGTTTACCGTCTTCCCCTAGCACAAGCCCAAAGGGAACATGGGTTAGGGTAACGTTAGGGGGAACCCAACCTGCCCGCTCAGCCACCTGAAAGAACTGCGCAAAATGGTTGCTTTGGCCAACATCGGTAACGTAAATAAGCCAGTCTGCTTGATCCTGCTGAATGCGGTAACGTAGGGCAGCAAGGTCGGTGGTGGCATAGTTGTAGCCGCCATCGGATTTTTGAATAATTAGCGGCTGGGGCTGCCCTTCTTTGTTGGTAAAGCCTTCGAGGAAGACGACTTTTGCCCCTTGGTCTTCGACTAAGAGTCCTTGGGCGGCTAAGTCTTCAATAACAGCAGGCAAGTAGGGATTGTAAAAGGACTCCCCTCGCTCTGTAATGTCAATATCGAGGAGGTCATAGATTTTCTGAAATTCCCGTCGCGATTGATTGCACAGGAGTTGCCAAGCGCGGCGACTGTGTTCGTCTCCTTGTTGGAGGGCAACGACCTGCTGCCGGGCGTTTTGCTGAAATTCAGGATCGGTGTCAAAGCGCTGCTTGGCCTGTTTATAGAAGGTGACTAAGTCTCCTAAATCCAAGGCATCGGCCTTGGTCAGGGCATCGGGATACACCTCATCTAGGTAGGCAATGAGCATCCCAAATTGAGTGCCCCAGTCACCAACGTGGTTCAGCCGCAGAACATCGTGCCCCTGAAACTCAAGGATACGCGCAATACAATCCCCAATGATGGTTGAGCGTAAATGCCCAACGTGCATTTCTTTGGCAATGTTGGGGCTGGAAAAATCCACCACGACCCGGCGGGGGTGCTGAGTTCGGGCAAWGCCAAGGCGATCGCTCCCCAAGGCAGCTTGGAGCGCTTGGGCTAAAAATTCAGGCTTGAGGCGAAAGTTAAGAAAACCAGCGCCTGCAATTTCAACGGGTTCACACAGATCATTAATGTCTAGAGCCGCCACAACTGCCGCCGCAAGGTCTCGGGGGGACTGTCCTACCTGTTTGGCTAAGGTGAGGCACACATTTGATTGATAGTCCCCAAACTTGGCTTGAGTGGCGGGTACCACTAGGGGCTGTGGGTAGTGGGGCAGATCCACAACCTTTTGGAGGGCACTTAGAAGGCGATCGCCCAACACCTGTAAGGGAGCGACCATTAACGCTTGCGCCCCCGCCGTTGTTCCTGCTGCTCTGCGCGGTAGCGGCGGCGATCGCGCCATTCAGCATAGGTGAGATAGCCAATACCGCCACTGACGACGATGAGCAAGAGCAACGCAATCAGAACAAAAACATCTGCTAGAGAGACTGAAAGATCCATACTCCCGGACTCTGATGGGCTACATGCCGTGGCGACCCCAAACCACAAAGGCAATGGAGAGGGTAAAAACGCTGAGAATGCCTATCCAACCCAAGCTAATAATATCCATTGGCTGATGTCCTACAAACCAGGTCAGCCCTTATTTTATCGCAGTTGTTCTCTATGGCACTAACGGCTCCCTAGGCATTTCTACCCTTCAGGGAGCAGGCCATAATTGTTCTGCTAGGCGTATCCCTGTGTTGCGCCTCTTCTTCCTAATAGGTTTAGCTTTTAACCTACAACCACTCCGTGAGAAGAATATCTTATATTGGATTTTAAGACTTATTTTTAGTCTATTTATAAGTCTATTTATCTTATGCAAGAATAAGTGCTTGTTCTCTCAGGGGCTTAGAATGGACAAATCGCTTTAGCATATGACCGCAAGATTGCGCGTTGTTGGGCAGATTTTCTGCACAAGCTATCGCGTAGGACAGTTGACGAAAACCAACTCATTTGTGTCGAAAATCTTAACGTTAAAGGCATGGTCAACAACCGTTGCCTAGCCAAGGCGATAATGCAGCTATCAACCTCAGAGATGAGGAACTACGCCTGTTCTATTGATGCGGCCTACGTCTATCAATGCGCCCAAGTGGCTAAGCAGGTATTTGAACGCCCTGTGGCTGAGGAGCCAACCTCAGTCTGAGCACTCATATGGATAAGAAATCCAAAATTTTTCAGCCAATTCCTTCACGTTTCAGGCACACACTCAATCTAAAAATCGACAATAGAAAATAAGGAATTCAAGGATCTCCAGATTCGTCAAGATTCATCAATCGTGGTTGATGGAGGAGTTATGCCTATGCAATACCGATGGAGTGTTTTCGGAGGGTTACTGCTAACCATGGCTGCTGCGTTACCTGCGGCTGCCGAGACCCTAGTTTCAGATAGTGGCCTAACCCGGATCTATGGCTACCAATTTTCCCACGTCCCTGGGGATGTGATTGAGTACACCACACAGGTTAATGGCCGTCGCCATAACGGTGTCATTACTGTAACCAATGTGAGCAACAGTTTGGTGAGGGGATGGTTTAGCGATCGCGATGAGGGGGGTAATTTTGGCTGTATCGGTGAGGTTAGTATCCAGTTTGTCCGCAATAATCGCTATATTTCGGTGTGGCGAATTGGCGGCAGACCTAGCCCCTACGTCACGTGCCCCCAAGCAGGAACCACGTCCCGGCTGAATATGACTGCCTACCCCTAGCGCTGGAGATGAGTCGCGAGAATGTTTGCTGGGCCCGCAATAGAGCAAAATTTTCAAACGCTCATCCCAAGAGGCTTTTTAGGTACTCAGCAAAAACGCTGGACTAAATTTGGCCTAATTCTGCAAATAGCTCGGCGTGAGTGGCAAGGCTTCTTGGAACAGCGGTGTGGTCAGGTAGCGCTCCCCAAAGCTGGGTTGCACCATCACAATCAGCTTGCCCTCGTTTTCTGGGCGTTTGCCCACGTGGATGGCTGCACACAACGCCGCACCGCTAGAAATTCCTGAGAGCAGCCCCTCTTCGCGGGCAAGGCGACGACCAAAATGAATGGCCTGATCATCAGAGACGGTGATGACCTCATCAATAAGCTCAAGTTTGAGGACAGGGGGAATAAAGCCGGCACCAATGCCTTGAATTTTATGGGGGCCAGGTTTACCGCCTGAGAGTACCGGACTATTGCTGGGTTCAACGGCGATCGCCTGAAAACTCGGCTTCTTTGCCTTAATCACCTCCGCAACCCCGGTAATGGTGCCGCCTGTCCCTACCCCACTAATGAGAATATCGACCTGCCCGTCAGTGTCTTCCCAAATTTCTAAGGCAGTCGTTTCGCGGTGAATTTTGGGATTGGCAGGATTTTTGAATTGCTGCAGCATAAAGGCATCCTCAAGGGAGGCAACAATTTCCTCGGCACGGCGAATCGCGCCACTCATCCCTTCTGTACCGGGGGTGAGATCTAGCTCTGCACCGTAGGCTCGTAGCATTGCACGGCGCTCAGCACTCATGGTTTCCGGCATGGTTAAAATTAAGCGATAGCCCTTGGCGGCAGCCACCATGGCCAAGGCAATTCCAGTATTACCAGAGGTTGGCTCCACTAAAACGGTTTTACCGGCAGTAATTAACCCCGCTGCCTCTGCCTCGGCAATCATACTCAAGCCAATGCGATCCTTCACGGAAGCTGCAGGGTTCATGCTTTCCAGTTTGACCACAATCTGTGCCACACAACCTTCCGCCGCAGGAATCCGATTTAAGCGCACTAAAGGAGTGCGGCCAATCAATGCAGTAATATTGGGGGCAATGTTCATCCTTAAGTGCTCCTAAACTTAGATGTAGTACATGACATCAACGTGTTGATAGGCACGGCGGCGATCGCACAGGTCTTGGAGGGTGTGCGTTGCCAGAATGGCATTGGCAGCATTGCAGGCCTCTAGCCACACCGAACGGATGAGGTTACGGGCAAGATCATCCTTGTCTGGACGCTTTTCCGCCAGTTTAGAATCAATCCCCTCAATACAGTTGAGTACCTCTAAAATTGAGATTTGCCATGGCGGTTTAGCCAGTAAATARCCCCCCCTTGCCCCGCGTTGGCTACGAACTAATCCTTTACGCCGTAGGGTGGCCATCAGTTGTTCAAGATAGCGATCGGGAATCATGTGCAGGGCAGCAATTTGGCGGATTTGTAATGGCTCTCCTTGATCGTAAGCCGCCAACATTTCTAGTAAGGCAAGGAGTGCATACTCACTTTTGGCAGACAGTTCCACAGGAAAGTTGGACTCGCACGACACAATCAAGAGCAGTGTTGCCTAGTGGCTAGTATATCCTACTTCTTGATCGGAATTAGGGAGATTACAACCTGTTACACAGCGCTGTACTGGCGGCCTCGCCACTGTTTGGGGCGCTGCCCAGAGGAGAGGCTAATGCGCCAAACCGCAAGGAAATCAGCAAAAGGCGACAGCCAAAAGAACGCGGATCCTTGTCTGTGGTGCCAATCATACACCGGCGCGATCGCCACCATCATCGCCATGCGAATCAGCAGCAGCCCCCCGTTCAAGAGCATGGCCAGTTGCAGAGGCAACAGAGGGGGAGCCGCTGTTAACCCCGCAAGGGTCAGCAAGAATAGGGGCAACGGCAATCCTTGTACCGCCCAGAGAAAATAGACATCCCCCCATACTTGGGCTACGGGAGTTGCATCCTTCAAATCCAGCGATCGCCCCCACTCCCGCCAAGTTTCCGCCATCCCCTCGTACATCCGCACCTTGAGCAGCCGTGAACCATCTCGAAAGCCAACCCGCGCCCCCCGTGCCGCCGCAGTGCGCACCAAGGTCACATCATCGCAAAACGAGGAACGTGCCGCACTGTAGCCTTGCAGTTGCTCGAGAAGAGACCGGCGAATCAGCAAACACTGGCCATTGGCAAGAATGCGCTCCGGCTGGGACTCTACCACCCGCGCTGCCCCAAAGCGGTAGATGAGCGTTATCAGTAGCGCCGGTTGCAGCCACCATTCTCCCGCCGACTTGAGGATAAACTGCGGCGAGAGAGAGACCACATCCAGCTCATCGGCTGCTGCTGTGTACAACAGACTGGCCACTAAACCGGGCTGAGGTTGCGTATCGGCATCAATTCCCAAAATCCACTGGCTCTGAGGATGAGCGCGACAAAAGCCGGTGTGCAATGCCCAAGGCCGCCCCACCCATCCCTTCGGAAGCGGCGGATCAAACTCTAGGCGCAGGCGCGGATCTCGCTGCTGTGCTGCTCGCACCATATCGGCCGTGCCATCGCGGGAGTGACTATCCACAATCAGGATTTCGCGAACCTCATAGCCTTGGCGCATCAACCCCTCCAAGCACGGTTGTAAGCGCTGAGCCTCATTGAGAGTGGGCACGACAATGGTTACTGTCCCCAGATTGGCTAAACAAGACGGCTGAGGTTGTAAGGGTTGAGGTCGTTTTAACCCAGCCCATAACCGCGCCAATAAAATTGCTACCCATGGTGCCTGTAGTGCGATCGCGACGGTGGCGATCGCCCCTAAACCGACTGTTAATGCACTCAATTGGAATCCGCCTCCTGAGAATGCGGTGTCTGATCAATGTCCTGAAGCGGTTCTGGTTCGGCCACCTTAAGGCGCTTAATGGGTAGGTTTGCAATTAGAGCCGTTGTGCGTTGATCCGATTCCAGCGAAACCTCTAACCCATCGGTTTCTAACTCCACATAGCGGGAGACCACCTCCAGAATATCGCGACGCAAATTTTCTAAAATGTCAGGGGTCAAGGCAGTGCGATCATGGGCCAGCACTAGCTTTAACCGCTCCTTGGCCGTGGTGCGACTGGGGGGCGTGCGTGTAAACAGCCGCTCCAGCAGTTCACTAATCATCCCTTTGCCCCAAAGAAACGGCGAATGCGCTTAAAAAGTCCGCCGGTAGCAGCATGGAGATCTAAAAATTCAACGGTCTCCCCTTCCAAACGACGGGCAATATTCAAAAATGCCTGTGCAGCTAAGGATGGTGGGTCAGCCAGCACCAGCGGCTCTCCCTTATTGGTGGAGACAATCACCTTTTCGTCTTCGGGGACAATCCCCAGCAGCGGAATTGAAAGAATCTCTTGCACATCTTCCACTGACATCATATCGTTGGCCGCCACCATCGCAGGTCGCAACCGGTTCAAAATCAAATGACTTTTACGAATACGGTAGGCTTCCAGTAAGCCAATCACGCGATCCGCATCCCGCACCGCTGCAATTTCCGGGGTGGTCACCACTAGGGCTTCCTGGGCTGGGGCAATGGCATTGCGAAAGCCACCTTCAATGCCTGCTGGGCAGTCAATTAGCACATAGTCATAGTGCTTAGCTAGCGCCGTAGCCAACTGCCGCATTTGATCGGGAGTGATGGCATCTTTATTGCGGCTCTGGGCAGCGGGGAGTAATGCCAGTTTATTCAGACGCTTATCCCTTACCAAGGCTTGATCTAGACGGCACTGACCCGTCAACACATCAATGGCCGTATAGACAACTCGGTTTTCCAGCCCCAGGAGCAAATCTAAGTTCCGTAACCCAAAGTCAGCATCGATGAGTACCACCGATCGCCCCAACTTGGCTAAGGCCATACCAATGTTGGCACTGGTCGTGGTTTTACCCACGCCCCCCTTGCCAGAGGTAATGACAATCGTACGCCCCATGGAACTCCCTAAGAATTTGAGCCTTGCCTTAGCACTGCCGCCACACCCCTTACACTCATTGGCTAGGGCGTGAGGCGAACAGGTACAATTATGCTACAAACTTGGCCTTTCCCACAGACAATTGACACTTGCCTATTATTTTAGGTTTTTAACTAATGAGTGGTTCGGGGAGCGATACGTCCCGCGCTGTACCCGTAGGGTCAGCGTCGGGAGGATGTCACATTGGGAGTGCGATCTAAGAGCCGTTTGTACTCGCGTTGCTTCACTTGGGCGAGGGGATAAACGAACGAGCGCTCAGAAATACGCTCTAATTCGGCGATCGCCCCTTGCAATTGGTGAGTTACCACCGCCCACTCTTGTGCCTTCGCCGCAGTCAGTGCCTGCTGCCCCATAGCGAATGCTGCTTGATAACGATTTTCCGCAATGATTTCAAAGGCAAGCCGCTGTTGCACCCACGATAACGCTTGCTGTTGCTCTTTGAGGGCGGCAGCAATCTGATGCCGTTGCGCGGGTTCCAGCGGGCTGCTGGCGATCAACTCTGCCCGCAGCGCCTGACAGCGCGCCTCTAGCTTAGCGACCAAAACCTCTAACTGTGCCGTTTCCTGAATGGTTAACCATTCGGGGTGGTGTAGCTCCCCACTGGGGTCACTGGCCTGTAGCAACTCGGGCAGGGTGAGGAATTCGTAACCCTTGGCGCGTAAGTCTTGAATCATTTTGGGCAAGGCCGCCACCGTTGCCGCACGGTTGCCCCCGCCATCGTGGAGCAAGACAATTCCCCCCGGATGCGCCTGACGAATAACGCTAGTGGCAATCTGTTCACTGGTTTGGCCCGGTAGCCAATCCTGTGGATCCACAGACCACATCACCACCCCATACCCCTGCTGGGTGGCTCGACTCGCTAGCCCATTATTTAAGCGCCCCCCCGGCGGCCGAAATAGTTTGATATTTATGCCAGTCACCTGCTCAATGTACTGCTGGGTGTGGTCAACTTCCCGCATGGCGGCGCTAGGCGTGTAGTTATGATAGCGGTGCGACCACGAATGATTGGCTAAGGTATGTCCCTCCTGCACAATCTGCTGTGCCAATTCCGGATACGCTGCAACCGCACTGGCGATCGCAAAAAAGGAGGCTTTGATATTTTCCTTTGCCAGAATATCTAGCACTTGAGTCGTATAAATCGGATCAGGCCCATCATCAAAGGTTAAGGCAATGAGCTTTTGGCCAGCGGCAAGGGGCACAGAATTAAAGACCCGACCGCGAAACGACTCCGGCGGTACATAGCGAAACAGGGGTGGAGTGGCTGGCGCAAGTGTAGCAGCAGCATTCAAAATCACTGAACGCACTTGAGCCGGACTGGCGGCGGGTGCGGCCTCTAGCCAAACGCTGGGAGACTGCCAGTGTAATCCGGCTCCCACACTGAATAAAATGGCAACCCCCGCAGCCAACAGCAGTGGCTCCGTGCGGTAGGGGCGATCGCTCCTCTGCCCAACCTGCTCGGGCGCTGGCACATCCTTTGGACGTAAGCGTACTCCCCAACCGGGCTGGCTACCCCCCAGTTGCCGCCCATAGACATCAATGGGTTGCAGCAGAGAACTAGTAAGCAAATCCCCGAGAGCATCAAGGCAGCTACGCTGATCAGGAATCTGCTCTGCTTCAAGGAGAATGTTCCAACCATCTTGAGCGTATGCAACACGCACACTGGTGGCTTGGGGAGCAAGACGCAGCGCCAAGGCTTGGGCAATCTCCTGAGCCGATGGCAGGCGATCGCAACCCACAACAACACCAGCAGCCGTCACGGCTAATTCTCCCTAAAATAATAAAATAATCTGATCTAAATAATTAACCGTAGCCTAGCCGTGAATCCGTGATTGCGGCTACATTTTAGGCCAGATCTTCAGGTGGCCTAAGACCAAACAGCCGCTGCTGCCTAGCCAAAGCGACCACTGACATAATCTGCGGTTTTTTGCTCCTGAGGATTATTGAAGATCACTGCCGTCGGATTGTACTCAACGATCTCCCCCAAATACATAAAGGCCGTATATTCCGACACACGACTGGCCTGTTGCATATTATGGGTGACAATCAGTATCGTCACTTGATGTTTAAGTTCCGTAATCAGCTCCTCAATACTGACCGTAGCAATCGGGTCTAAGGCGGATGTTGGCTCATCAAACAAAATGATGGCCGGATCGGTTGCCAGGGCACGGGCAATACATAAACGCTGCTGCTGTCCTCCCGAGAGCGCCGTTCCTGATTCCTTGAGACGATCCTTCACTTCATCCCACAATGCCGCACTCCGCAGCGATCGCTCTACCACCTCATCCAACACAGCCCGATTGTTAATACCGCGCACCCGCAAACCGTAGGCAATATTGTCATAAATAGACTTCGGAAACGGATTTGGCTTTTGAAAAACCATGCCAATCTGCATCCGCACTTCAATGGCATCCATTTTGAGGAGATTGCGGGGCGACTCATGCCCCAAAAGAATATCTCCCTCATAGCGGTTACCGGGATAGAGATCATGCATCCGGTTAAAACAGCGCAGCAGCGTAGTTTTGCCACAGCCCGATGGACCAATCAAGGCCGTTACTTTTTTTTCATAAACCGGCAAATTGATTGATTTTAGTGCCAATTTATTCCCATAGTAAAAGTTTAAATTCCGCACTTCAGCAAGAGTTTGCAATGGCGGATTTGTTGTTGAGGTAACAGAATCGTTAGGGTTTACCATTTGATACTTTTCCGAAAACGATAACGCAGATAAATTGCCAAAGCATTGACACCAAGCGTGAGAACCAACAGCACAATCCCTGCCGCTGCGGCATTGATCTGAAATGCATCTTGAGGTCGGGACACCCAATTGAACATTTGAATGGGTAACACCGTAAAAGGTGCCCATACCCAGTTAAACGAAATAAAGGGAAACTGAGTCGTTAGCGGTGAGTCCGGCAGAAATGTAATAAACGTCAATGCACCAATGGTAATGAGCGGTGCAGTTTCGCCAATTGCCCGGGAAATACCCACAATAATGCCAGTGAGAATACCCCCCATCGAATAGGGCAGCACATGGTCCGCAATCACTTGCCAACGACTGGCACCGACGGCATAGGCCGCTTCACGGATGCCTTGGGGAATGGCTCGCAACGATTCCCGAGTCGTTACAATCACAATCGGTAAAATCAGCAATGCCAACGTAAAGCCTGCGGTAAGAATACTTTCCCCCCAGTTGAGGATATAGACAAAAAAGCCTAGCGCCAGCAAGCCGTAAATAATTGAAGGAACGCCTGCTAAATTAGTGATGTTGATCTCAATAAAGTCCAACAGCCAATTTTTGGGGGCGTACTCCTCAAGGTAAATTCCTGCTGCAATGCCAAGGGGAACCGCCACCAACGCAGTGACAAAAATGACTAGCAGACTGCCCACCCACGCAACTAAAAYCCCCGCCTCTTCAGGATCGCTACTGGGAGGAGACGTAAAAAACCGCCAATTTAACATTGGCCAGCCGCGAATCAGTAGATCAGAGACCAAAAGCACAAGGGTTGCCAGTGCTATAAACAGAGAAAAGACACCGACGACAATAAACACCTTTTCCCAGCGCTTACGGACTTGGATGGAGCGCAAAATTGCTGCCGGATGGCTAAAATGATTGGGCATCTAGTACACCTCCCGATAGCGGCGACTAATAAAGTACCCCGCAACATTCAAAATCAAGGTTGCCACAAAGAGCATGATTCCAGCAGCAAAAATCGACTGGTATTCTAGGGAGCCGTGGGGTAAATCGCCTAAACTCACCGACACAATGTAGGCGGTTGTGGTCGCAGCTCCCTCTAACGGATTAAACGTTAGCTTTGGCTGCAATCCAGCGGCAATGGCAACAATCATCGTTTCGCCCACCGCCCGCGACAAGGCCAAAATATAGGCGGCAACAATCCCGGAGGTAGCAGCAGGCATGAGAACCTTAATGGCAGTTTGCAAGCGGGTTGCCCCCATCGCGTACGAGCCTTCCCGTAGATGTACGGGCACGGCTCGCAGTGCATCCTCCGCCAAGCTAGTAATGTAAGGAACAATCATCAGCCCTACAACAATACCGGCTCCCAGCATATTAAAGCCCGGTAGCTCAAAGTATTCCCAAGACTCCTTCCCCGGAGCAAAGAACTGCTGAACCTCTAGGATGATTTTTTGCAGCATGGGCGTAACAAACAGGAGAGCAAAATAGCCATAGACTACCGTGGGCACGCCCGCCAGTAGTTCCAGAACCGGCTTGAGGAACTCCCTTACTTTAGCAGGGGCAAATTCACTTAAGTAGATGGCGGCAATGGTACCAAAGGGGATAGCGACGCAACTGCCCACCACGCAAGTGGTAAAGGTGCCCGAGAGCAGCGGCAAAATGCCAATGCTAATGGGCTGAATCAGGGGTGACCATTCAGTCCCCGTGAAAAACTCCACTAATGCTGCAAGAAGGGACTCTTGGTGCTCCTCCATCACTTTTTCAAAAAAGATCATTGTTTCTGCAAACAAAATGTAAACGATCACGAGGGTGGTGATCACCGAAGAGATGGCTGCTAAAAACAGCACGGTGGCAATAATCCGTTCTCGCCAAAGCCTAATAGTGCGGGAGGGCAGGGTAAGGGGAACCTTATTTGTAGAGGGGAAGGGTTGTTCTACCATCAGTGCGCGTCCAACCAAAAAAAGTTAAAAGGGTGCAGGCCTAGCATTTACCTCCACCCTGTAGAAAAAAAGAATCAGAATTTACTGAGGGGTCATTTTTAGCAGTTGGTTAATTGTCAGCCCAATCGCCTCTTTCCCACCAAAGACAGTACCAACCCGGTTTTTGTTAAAGTTGGCCAGAATGGTTTTGTAAGCACTAGTAGGCAGGGGAACATACCGCACTTTCTTCACTAGTGCAGGTGCATTATTCAAGTAATAGGTCACAAATTGCTTGACTTCGGGGCGTTGCGCAGATCGCGAGTTAACGTAAATGAAAATAGGGCGAGAGAGGGGCTGATAGGTACCATTGAGCACGGTTTGTTCCGAAGGAAGTACAGGCCCTTTGCCATTGTCGATGGCTACCGCTTTAAGGCGGTTACGGTTTTCGGCGTAGTAAGCATAGCCAAAATACCCAAGGGCACCGCGCTCCCGAGACACCCCTTGCACTAAGACGTTATCGTCTTCACTGGCCGTATAGTCCTTACGGCTCACTTTGGCTTTGCCGTTGATGGCCTCAGTAAAGTAGTCAAAGGTACCTGAATCAGCCCCAGCACCAAACAGCTTCAGAGGAAAGTTGGGGAATCCCTGACGCACTTGGCTCCAGTTATTGATCTTGGAGTCGGGAGACCAGATTTTTTTCAGCTCATCAACCGTTAAGTTTGTTGCCCATGTATTTTGAGGGTTGACAACAACAGTGAGGGCATCGTAGCCAATAGGCAATTCGATAAAGCTAATCCCCGCTGCTTTACAATCAGCAATTTCTTTTGCCAAGATGGGGCGCGATGCATTGGAAATATCTGTTTCACCACGGCAGAACTTCTTGAAACCACCACCTGTACCAGACACACCAACGGTGACTCGTACCTTACCCCCTTGGGCTTTTTGGAACGCTTCGGCAGCAGCTTCTGTAACTGGAAAGACGGTACTCGAGCCATCAATGCGTACGGTAGGCGTGCCTTGGGAGAGGGCATGGGGCATGAGGCTGGCCGAGAGAGCAGTGACAGCTGCCAGAACCCCTAAACGGGCATAGGTTTTTGCAGATGTGAACATGATGATGTTCCCTAGCGGAGTAAACAACGATAGATTCGGACATGCAATATAGCATCTAGGCTGGGTGTGGCCGCAACATGTTTGCGAAGGCATTCGCAATGGCTGAACCTTTCACACCCTTCATTCGCCAGAATAATCACCTTGTCTTAGAAATCAGGTTAAGTACAGGGAAAAGTTTGGTTAAAATTACTACCAACTATCAGGAATTGGCCATATTGTAAGGGTGAGTAACACTGCCACCATTCAAATGGTTGGCTCAGTTACGTTTCTTAAACTCCCCTGCAAGAGGCCAATGATGCAGCCACTACCAACGAAAACCTATGACTGGCAAGGGTTCTCCTGTGCCTATCGGTTTGCCCCCGCCACTGCAACTCAAACACCGCTGCTGTTCATTCATCCGGTGGGGGTGGGGTTATCGGGGCGCTTTTGGGATCGGTGTATTGCCGCCTGGCAAGAGGGCGATCGCCCCTTGTATGTCCCAGATTTACTCGGCTGTGGCGAGAGTGCTATGCCTCATGTGGCCTACTATCCTGAGGACTGGGCAGCGCAGTTAAAATTCTTTATTGAATCAGTGATTGACCAAGTGGTGGTGCTAGTGGTGCAGGGGGCACTGTTTCCAGTGGCCATGGAACTAGTGAGCCAGTGTCCTGAACGCATACGGGGGATGATCTTGAGTGGGCCACCAACCGCGTCACTGATTACCGAATACACCGATCGCTACTGGCAACAGGTGCGTTGGAATCTTTTTGACTCTCCCTTGGGCTGGGGGTTTTATCTCTATGCTCGCCAAGAAAGCTTCTTGCGCCAATTTTCCATTGATCAGCTGTTTGCTCAGCCAGACGCGGTGGATTCTGAGTGGTTGCGGATGCTGGCAGCGGGTTGTGCCAACCTAGACAGCCGCCACGCGGTGTATTCCTTCCTTTCAGGGTTTTGGCGCAAAGATTATCGCAGTGCGATGAAGCATGTACACCAGCCTGTTTTGGTGGTAATGGGGAATCAAGCGTCCAGTATTAGTCGCGATGGCGTTGCAGATTCACCCCTAGATCGCCTGAAGTTCTACACCGAAACGTTTCCGAATGCTGAAGGAGTTGTCATTCCGGGGCGTAATGTTCTGCCCTACGAGTCCACGGCTGCCTTTGTGGAGGCCTCTCAGCAGTTTCTAGCGGCCAAAGAGCTTTAGAGCCAACCCCGCAGACGATAGATCAGTAGTCCCTGATATTCCCGCAGCGCTATGGTAGTGATGTCCATATTATAGGGAGTAGGAATGAGGCTCAAGAAGAGATTCTGCCATGTCAATGAGCGGGCAATGGAGGGGTAGCGATAGTCAGTGGGTGCCGGAATGACCTCTAGGCCAAGTTTGCGAAAGATTGCGACGGAGCGGGGCATGTGGTAGGCCGAGGTCACCAGCAGTAGTTTGCCGGTGATGTTCTGCGCCGCTAGTAACTTTTTCACGTTCACAACGGGTAAGGCTGGAAGCCTCGTACTTCAGTACGGGGAAGAAAGCTCCTTTAGCAACTTTAGTTGCCTTAGGGTATAATAATACTGCGGACACCAGAAACGGTTGGTCAAGGCACTGGTAACGGTCGATTGGGGGTGTTGTAAACCACCCCAGAGGCTCGCGGTTGGCTTGCTAACTGCAGGGCTACTGAAAGCTCCCTGCTTTAGCTGGGAGTAGTTTACAGCATTCTCATAGGTGTTCAGTGAGGTGGAGTCGAGCAGAATTTGGCTGGCAGGTACCCCACAGGTCTGGGCAATTTCCGCCATGTCGGCGGCTTCTCCCCGTTGTGAGGTTTCCCCTAACCAGCCAATGCGGCCACCGCTCAAGATTAGATAGGGAGCATAGCCCTGTTGCTGTAAACGCGCACCATAGAGAATGCGATCGCCCTCTTCGGTCACTTCAACCCAAGGACGGGGGGTGGTTTGGGGCACAACAGCTCCCCCTAACACCACGATCGCCGCTGCTTGAGGCATCGGTTCCGGGGGCAGATGTTGCTGCTCTAGAGATTTCATCAGGGCAGCGGCCACATAGTCATTGCCACTCAGCACCAGAATCAAAAAGCCAATGGCGAGGGCGATCGCCGCCTGTTGAGGGGCACGCCAAAAGCACACCATTGTAAAGATTAATGCCCAACAGACCAGTGACAGCGGGTAAAAAAGGGGGGGCAAGAGCTTTGAAAGTAAAAGTAATAGATCGACCAAGCGCACCTGTCACAATCGAGCACAGCGGAAAAGCAGTCAATGCTAGCCATTGTACACCCCTCTCTTTTCAAGCAGCGTTAACTGCACCGCTCTCGGAGGTTTTTGCTCCTTTTTTTTGTTGGCAACGTGGGCAAATCGCCTCGGTTGTCTTTGCTTCCACTATAAGAATCAATTCTCCCGCAACATCGGTATAATCTTCAACCTCAATTCCAGGTAGGTTGAGTAGATCAGTTAGAAGTAGCTGCATATCTCAGATTTCGTATAGCATGTTACATTAGCATACCAAGTCCGATAGACCCTGCCTTCTAGTAAGACTTCTGTAAGATTGTAGAGTGCAGGTGCGATTAGATTGCCGATAAATCGATGGGGGCGAGTCGCCGCTTGGCGCGTCAACCAGTATGCCTGTATTGTCGTCAGTTCTTCATATTCGTGGTACACCACCTCCCAGATTCCCGCTGCGGAAGTACCGATCTGCTGCAATTGTTGGTCAAATTGCTGTTGGCGATCGCGGGATACAAGGACGTAAATCACCGTTGCAAAAAAAACTAAAATTGCTGTAATGGCCAAAAAGTAAAACAGCAGCAAGCGGTTACGCAGGCGGTTAAACCGCAGATTGGAGAGTTGGGTTAAGTCGGTAGCCCAAGCCATACACTGTTTCAATTAAGTTGGGGGGTGCTCCTGCTAACTTCAGCTTCTGACGCAGACTGCGCAAGTGCGCTTTGACCGTGTCTTCCCCAGGCAGGTCATCAAATGTCCAGACTCGTTCTAGAATGAGCTGGCGTGACAAAATGCGGCTGCCGTTCTTCAAAAAAAGCTCAAGTAAAGCATATTCTTTAGGGGTTAAGCGCAGAATGATACCATCATAAAAGGTTTCGCAGGAGTCTACCCTGAGCAGGAGCTTTTCCCAAGTCAGTGTCTCTGCAAAGGGGAATGTACCCCGATCCGGCAAAGGCTCCCACCGCGGCTGCACACCAGATGGTGGCGGCAGTGTTCAGGCCACGGACGCTGGCTCCTTCCTTGAGGATCACGCCACCGGCCAAAAAGCCAATCCCCGATACCACTTGGGCCGCAATACGGGTCGGGCTGCTTTCATCAGGGGTGAGAACCGAGAGCATGACAAACAAAGCTGCACCCGTGGCCACCAAGGTGTTGGTGCGTAAGCCGGCCATACGCTGCCGCCACTGTCGCTCCAGGCCAATGAGGGATCCCAGGACAAAGGCAACGGCCAAACGCAAGGTGAAGTCAATCCAGGTCATGCTCCGGTTCTCGTGAAAGGATAAAGTTTAGCCATCCTCATCTGGGATCCCAAGGGCAGTGGCTTCCTGTTGCAAGGTTTGCCAGAGGGCTTCCAGTTGAGCAAAGGCGGATTCTGGGGCCAGCTTACCACCTGTTTCTAAAGCACAGGTTATGCCCACCCGATAGGCATACTGCTGCAGCCGTGACCGAAATTGAGCAGCAGCCAAGGGAGATAGAACTTTCAAGGTCATGGCACACCTCCTCAATAAGATATAGATTTGGACAAATTGAATGGAATGAGAATCTGAGAGACTTCCCTAGCTCGCTGCTTTCGTGGCCCCCCCGGAGGATCCCCTGAGGTCAGGGAAGCCCGGAATGGATTTGCACTGCCCACGGGAATAGCTATAGAGATGGTGGCCTTAAAACTCGACTTCAACGCCCACCAACCAACCTACCAACATGAAATACACCCAGAGTCCGGTGAAGTCTTTAATGGTGGTGATAAAAGGATCCGCTCCCGGAGCGTGGTCAAAGCCCAGCTTTAACATCACCCAGGGCAAAATGGCGCCCAAGATAGCCCCCAACGTGATCACTACGGCCAGAGCCAAGCCCACCGCTAGACCCAATTGTGGGATCCCATTGGGTGCCCCCTGCCAGAAGTAGGCAATCACCCCAGCCGTGGCCCCCAGGATCACACCGATAATGCCACCAATGCTGGCTTCCCGCAGCAAATAGGGGAAAAACTGCCGCACGTTGATGTGGTTCCAGGCCAGGCCACGGGCAAAAATCGTGGTGGATTGGGTACCGACATTACCGCCCATATCCATGACCAAGGGGATGAAAATAGCCGCTGCCGTCACCGCCTCCAACACCTCCTCAAAGGTTTCGATCACTCCCCCCACCAACATGCCGCCAATCAAGGTGATGATTAAAAACGTGATGCGCAGGCGGACGGCATACCAACGGGAGCCTTTAACCAGGCGCTCGCTCCAAACCTTGTCTCGGCTGAGCAAGCTGCCCACCCCTGCTTGGGCCAGAGCGGCGTCGGTGGCTTCTTCTTCCACCAAGTTGATGACATCTTCAAAGGTGATATCTCCCACCAAGCGCCCTTCCGTATCCACCACCGGAATGGCCGGCAAGCCGGAATCTTTGAGCAAACGGGCTGCCTGGAGATCCCGGTCGGTAACCCGAGCAACACTATCCGATCCCTCAATCAGCTCCCGAATGGGCAAATCCGGATCTGCTTTCACGAGGCGCACGGTGCGAACCAAACCTTTGTAGAACCGCTGATCGTCCACCACAAAAATCACATCCAGCTCATCGTCTCCCAGTTGAGAGTCCCGCACGCTGGCCAGAGCAGCCCCGACGGTGAGGGTATCCCGTACCGACAAGTAGCGCAGGTTCATCAGCCGACCGGCACTGCGCTCTGGATAACCCAGCAAGATATTCACTGCTTCCCGAGCTTCTGGGCTGAGGTTGGCAATGAGGCGCTTGGTTACTTTGGCCGGCAACTCCTCAAACAGACGCACCCGCTCATCCGGAGGTAAGGCTTCTACCAGCCGGATCACTTCTGGGCTTTCCATGCTGCGAATGAGATCGGCCTGCTCTTCGGGCCGCAGATACTCAAACACTGCAATGGCTTTGTCTTTTTCCAGCAAGCGGAAAGCCAAAACCCGCTGCCGAGGTGAAATCTCCATCAACTGCTGCACCAGCTCGGCAATGGGAGCGCGGTTGGCCTCTCGCTTGGCGGCTTCCAAGGAAGCAGGGGTTAGGAGATCGCGAAGAATGTTGTGCCGCATGATAAACCTCCGAACGTTGGGGTCAGCCGGGATGAAGAGAACCAGGAGGTCAACAGCCAACCGGTGCTCCGAGGCTCACAGGGAAGCCCTGAAACCCTTGGATGGCCGCGCAGCAAGCCGTAGGTCTAGCGCCAAGCCTCCAAGCCCAGCTTGGATCGCAAGCGCCCAAGCCGATAAAAGGGACTCCAAGGGATCCCCAGGCCTGCGGAAACCCCAAAACCCACAACGGGAAAGTCAAGGGGAATCCCCTCGGAATTACTCCTGATCTCCCCTTTTCTGAACAGGGCTGCACAAACCCATTGCTCAGGTAAGGCTCTGCTCAGCTCATCTGTTCGTCGCCGACTGAGAGAGCCACCCAAGTCAAAAGCTAGCCGGGAAAACTCTCCCACCCCTTCGCGTTGGCGAAACGGGATCCTCTCAAGCGACGACAGAAGCTGTCAGCGGGGAAAAGGAAGACACCAGTAAGAGCCCAATCTTCAAGAACGTGCTCCTCGAAGACCATCCACTGGTGGCTGGCGCTACGACTACCGGAAGCGTCCATGCTGTTGAACGTTTTCCTCCAAAAAGGTTAACCGAAACAACCCGGACAGCCAGAAGAGGATCTCTTCAGCCTCCTTTAGGCTAGTTGCAGGAGTGGGATCCCGTCAACCCTTTTTCTCCAGCTCATCCGGTGAACAATCGGCGGAGCAGCTTGAGGGTAAGATCGGGGTGAGCAGCAATAGCCCCCTTGTGGTTCCTCTCGTCTCGACATTGCCCTCAGCCTGACTCAGCAGAGTCTACATCTCGGTGGCTTGCGACCTTGAGCAACCCACGCCCTTCGCCGCCTCTGTTTTGTTAGTGGTTTTTGTTAGTGGTTTGTTGGTGGCCTTGCTTCAATGAGCTGCGCTTCCCATCTCCTACAGGTGCCGATGTCCTTGAGCTTATGGCCTCTCTTCCCCTCGTTGCCGTGATCTTGGGCACACGGCCCGAAGCCATTAAGCTGGCCCCGGTGATTCAAGCCCTGCGTGCCAGTCCCCATCTGCGCACCGAGCTGATCTTGACCGGACAACATCGGGAAATGGTGGATCAGGTGATGCGGCTATTCGGTCTGCAAGCGGATCGGGATCTGGCGATCATGCGCCCCCGCCAAAGCTTGACGGACATCACCGAAGCCACCTTGCGGGGCCTAGAACTCTACTTTCAAGAGCAACATCCTCAACTGGTTTTGGTGCAGGGAGATACCACCACCGCCTTCGCTGCCGCCTTGGCAGCTTTTTACCACCGGATCCCGGTTGGGCATGTGGAAGCCGGACTGCGCACCGATGATCTCTACAATCCTTTCCCCGAAGAGGTCAATCGCCGCCTGATCTCCCAGTTGGCCAGCCTGCACTTTGCCCCTACCCCCCAAGCCGTTGACAACCTGAAGCGAAGCCACGTGGTGGGATCCATCCACTGCACCGGCAACACTGTCATCGACGCCCTACTGCAGGTGGCCTCCCAAGGGATCCCCTGCCCCATTCCCGGCCTGGACTGGCAGCGCTACCGTGTCCTGCTGGTTACCGTGCACCGACGCGAAAATTGGGGGGATCCCTTAACTGCCATCGGCAAGGCTCTGCTGCAGATTTTGGCCGAGTTTCCCGATACCGCCCTTCTTTTGCCCCTCCATCCCAACCCCTTGGTGCGGGATCCCCTGCAAGCCCTGTTGGGATCCCATGAGCGGGCTTTTCTCACTGAGCCTCTGGACTATCCCCTCTGGGTGAGCGCCATGCAGCGCTGTACCCTCATTCTCAGCGACTCCGGCGGCATTCAAGAAGAAGCCCCTGCCCTGGGCAAACCGGTGCTGGTGCTGAGGCAGACCACCGAACGTCCTGAAGCGATTGCCGCCGGCACCGCCCGCTTGGTGGGCACCCATCCCGAAGGGATCCTGAAGGCAGCCCGAGAATTGCTCACAGACCCGCAAGCTTATGCCCGCATGGCCCAAGCCCAAAACCCCTTTGGCGATGGCACCGCCGCCCGGCAGATTTGCCACATCATCGAGCGGTGGTTTAATCCGCAAAGCCGCTCTGAAAGACTACGCAACACTGGTCGCTTTAGCGGGACGGAGTCCCTACGAAGCTGAACTTTGCCCAGCATGGAGAGGAGAGAGCAAAGAGAAGAGATTTCTTCCTCTCACTCCTCCCTTCTCACTCCTCGCCCCTCGGTACTCAAAAGGCTGGTTGTGAAGGACTGCACGGCCAAGTTCAGTCAGTTCGAGACCCAGTACGTGCCCCCCGACCAGAGACTTGGAGCTTTTGCCCTTCACATAGCCGATTGCTCCGCCCACCAAAAGCAGTGCCCCGTAGACCAGCAAGGTGATTTGTGCGGTCAGCATGATGGGGAAAACCTTGTCCTCTCCGGGCTTAATCCACAAGGATATCGCGAATCAAGGGCAGGCGAATGCTGATGTAGCGGTTGAGAATCGAAGCATCGACACTGCTGAGGGCCTGTTTTTTTTGACAAGCGCTCAGAAGCAGATTCACCAAGTCATCGTCACGCTTTGTGAGCCAATCTGGCCTGCCAATCTCGCTGACCAAAGACCAAAACTGGCGTACCATTTCAGGAGTCATGGCATCCATTTTGTGGAGATAGGGGCTGAACTGCAAAAGAATGGTCTAGGCCATCGATCTGATTCTAGAAAAAAGACGTCATCCACGAGGACAATATTTCGGCTCCGTCACAACTTAGGATAAGATGTCACGCTTTCCCACAAAGCTCAGCAAGCAGTGCCCCTTCCGGCTTTGTGAGGATCTTAGGAGGGTAAACCGGCAACTCCTGACGTGTATCAACATTCATTAGGCGTTAAAAAACGATGATTCCTGTCAAAATCTCGACATCAGCACCAGAAGATCCGCAAGCCCCCTTATCCAAGCTTCCAGATAGGGAGCAGATGCTAGCGCAAGGTGTACTGTAACCCATAGGCTCCTTCCTCTCCCGGCTTATGGGTGTTGGCCCGCAGGGTGTAGGTGCCGGTGCGGGGCAGAAAGGCAATCATGAGAGCATCGGTTCCACCACCTTGGTCATCATCCCAAGCCATACACTGTTTCAATCAAGTTGGGGGGTGCTCCTGCTAACTTCAGCTTCTGACGCAGACTGCGCAAGTGCGCTTTGACCGTGTCTTCCCCAGGCAGGTCATCAAACGTCCAGACTCGTTCTAGAATGTACTGGCGCGTCAAGATGCGGCTGCCATTCTTCAAAAAAAGCTCAAGTAAAGCATATTCTTTAGGGGTTAAGCGCAAAATAATACCATCATAAAAGGTTTCGCAGGAGTCTACCCTGAGCAGGAGCTTTTCCCAAGTCAGTGTCTCTGCAAAGGGGAGTGAACGCCGACGCAACAAGGCGCGCACCCTTGCCAGTAGCTCAGACATCTCGAAGGGCTTGATGATATAGTCATCGGCTCCTGCATCCAGACCCACGATCTTATCGGCAGTTTTKACACTCCCMCCGACTAAAGTCGGGGGATTCTTACGTAGTCCACAAACGAACTCGTAAAGGCGKGAGCAAACCGCCCCTACACAGTTCCTAGAGGCAAAGCCCCAAGGTTCTGCTTACTTGTAGCAACTGTCGCCGATTGGGTTTTTCACCAAGGATGGCGACCAAGTATAGTCTAGCACAGAGCAACTAAAGTTGCTTTAGGGCTTTTCCTCTCCGTACTTTAGTACGGAGCTACCAAGCTAACCCTCTGTGTGGAGGGAACCGCTCCCCACTATACCGTCTTTGGCGGTAGGGTTCCCCCTTGACTCTCCAGTGGACTGGAGACTGAAGGATAGAACTAACAGTAGGTATAACATGCCATGGAACTCAAACTCTACGTCCCTGATATGGCCTGTAGCGCCTGTCGTGACACCATTACCGCTGCTATTCAGGCCATTGATCCGGCGGTCACCGTGCGTGCCGATTTGGAAACAAAATGGCTCCAGATTGAGACCACTGCGCCCGAGCCAAGGGTTCGGCAGGTCATCCAGCGGGCAGGCTATACCATCAAGGAGGTGTGATGGCTCAGATTGCCTTTACCCTGCGGGGGATGCGTTGTGCTGCCTGTGGGAATATCGTTGCTACAGCGGTGCGGCAAGTGCCCGGCGTGAGTCAGTGCGATGTTAGCTTTGGTGCAGCTCAAGCAATGGTGACCTACGATCCACAGCGGGTCAGTTGGCAGGCGATCCAGCAGGCGATCGCCCAAGCGGGCTATGGGGCAGAACCGCTAGTGAATACCGACCTGTTAGCTGAGGCCACGGCTGAAGACAACGCCCAAGCGGTAACGATGCAGGAACTGCAACACCGCTTGTTCTTGGCAGGGGGGGCAACCTTAGTGCTGGTGGTGGGCAGCCTTCCCATGATGCTGGGGGTGTCTATCCCATGGCTCCCGATGTGGCTGCATCACCCGTGGCTGCAACTGGCACTGACAACACCAATTCAGTTTTGGAGTGGGGAGTCATTCTATGGGGGGGCGTGGAAAGCACTGCGCTACCGCAGCGCCACCATGGATACCCTCGTGGCCTTGGGAACCAGTGCTGCCTATTTTTATTCCCTGTTTGCCACACTCTTTCCCTCAAGGGTTGAGCAGCACGGCCATGCTCCCGATGTGTATTACGAGGTGTCTGCCGTTGTGATCACGCTGATTTTACTGGGGCGATGGCTAGAGCACCGCGCTAAGGGGGAAACCACCACTGCCCTTCGCAAGTTGATGGGGCTGCAACCGAGCACCGCCCGTGTTCTGCGCGATGGTATGGAGCAAGAGGTGCCAGTCAGCGCCGTTGGAGTGGGGGAGATTGTGGTGGTGCGTCCTGGGGAGAAAATTCCGGTGGATGGTGAGGTGATTGCCGGTGCTTCGACCGTGGATGAGGCGATGGTGACGGGGGAAAGTTTGCCGGTGGCTAAGGGAGTGGGGGACGAGGTGATTGGGGCGACCCTCAATCAAACAGGCAGCTTGCAGATCCGTGCCACCCGGGTGGGGCAAGAGACGTTTTTGGCTCAAATTGTCCGCTTAGTACGGCAAGCCCAAGGTTCAAAAGCGCCGATTCAACGGCTGGCAGATCAAATCACGGCGTGGTTTGTGCCTGTGGTGATTGCGATCGCCATCGTGACCTTTATCCTCTGGTACAGCGTTGCGGGCAATGCCACCTTGGCACTCCTCACGACCATTGGAGTGCTCATTATTGCCTGTCCCTGTGCTTTGGGGTTAGCCACCCCCACCTCGATTATCGTGGCCACTGGCAAGGGGGCAGAGTATGGTGTTTTGTTTAAGACTGCTGCCAGCCTAGAGCAAGCCCAAGCCATCCAAGTCCTTGTCCTAGATAAAACCGGCACCCTGACCCAAGGCCATCCCACCGTTACGGACGTTATCACCCATGGGGCAGAACCACTAGAGGTGCTCACCCTTGTGGCCTCTGTGGAATGGCACTCCGAACATCCCTTGGCAGTGGCAGTGGTGACCTACGCCCAATCCCAAGGGGTAACGCTGAAGGAGGTGACTGACTTTCAGGCGATCCCCGGCAGTGGCGTGGTTGCCACCGTGGCCACACAAACTGTCCATATCGGCACCCAGCGTTGGCTAGAGGAACTGGGGATGGCAACCCACGAGTTCGCCGCCGCAGTGCACACCCTAGAGGCACAGGGCAAAACGGTGATTTGGCTGGCGATCGCCCAAGGGGTGGTGGGGGTGATGGCCATTGCAGATACGGTCAAACCGGAGGCGGCAGAGGTTGTGCGTACCTTACACGCCCTAGGGCTAAGGGTTGTCATGCTCACCGGCGATCATCCCACCACAGCTGCGGCCATTGCCCGGCAAGTGGGAATTGATCAGGTCTGTGCCGGTGTTCGCCCTGATCAAAAAGCAGCTACCATTGCGCAACTGCAAGCAGAGGGCAAGCGAGTCGCCATGGTCGGAGATGGCATTAATGATGCCCCCGCCTTAGCCCAAGCAGATGTCGGTATTGCCATTGGCACCGGCACGGATGTGGCGATCGCCACCAGTGACATCACCCTCATCTCCGGAGACCTCCACGGCATTGTCACTGCGATTCAACTGAGCCGTGCCACAATGCGCAATATCCGCCAAAATCTCTTTTTTGCCTTTGTCTATAACGTGGCCGGCATTCCCATTGCCGCAGGCATTCTCTATCCCCTTTGGGGCTGGCTCCTGAATCCAATGGTGGCGGGGGCAGCGATGGCCTTTAGTTCGGTGTCCGTTGTCCTGAATGCCCTGCGCTTACGCCACTTTCGTCCCCAAGTCGTTTCCCTCAGGCATCCCTTATGACCCAGACAATCACATTTTGGGCCACGCTAGTTGGGCTTGGCTTTCTCCTTGGGGTCACCTCTGGCCTCTTGCTGGGCAGTTGAGGAGGGCTAGCCCCTAGCGCAACCGTACATAACCTGCTTGTTCGATGGCAGATTGCCCTTGATTGGTCAACAGTAGGGCAGCATAGGCACGCCCCGCTTGGGCATCGGCACTGCCATCCGCCTTCACAATAACGAACAGTCGCCGCGTGATTGGGTAGCTGCCATCTTGAAAAGCACGAGCATTCAGACGATTCCGCTGAGCTGGGCAGCGCGCCGGTTCAACGTAAGGCAGTTGATAGGGAGGCACAAAGGTATTAGCTTGACGACCCAAGGGTAAGGGGCGAATACTACACTGACCAACAATTTCCGGTGCAGAGCCGTAGTAAATCCCCCCAAGAGTGCTTGCAACGCGGCGAAGGCCATCGGTAGTGTCCCGCACCATAACCACATTGGAGCCTAGGAGCCGTTCCCCCAGCACCTCCTTGATAAAAAACTCGACCGTGCCGCCGTCCTCTGGTCGGCGCGAAAAGGCAGTAATGGCTAAGTTAGGTCCCCCCACTTGGCTCCAGTTGTTCACTTTACCGGTGTAGATGTCTATCACTTGATTAACGGTGAGACCGGCAAGGGGAAGGTTGTGGTTGACGGCGATCGCCAAGCCATCGATCGCCACTGGAATAGCGTCAAGGGGAGTGCCTTGGCTCTGGGACTGCTGCCGTTCCTGATCATTGAGGGGGCGCGACGACTGAGAAAAGGCCAGTTGATTATTCAAGAGCATCCGAATACCGCTGCCAGACCCTGGCGTACCCGTGGGCGGATCCACGTACCGCAGCCGAAAGTTAGGCCATACCGTTTGAATTAAGGGATCCACATCGCGGCGAATGGGTGCCCACGTGGTACTGCCCCCATAGTTAAAAACACCACTGGGCACCTCCCGAACTTCAGCAAAGGTCTCAACCATGACGTCCGGCGTGCTGGGGGTTGAGCCGTCTTGAGTGAGTAGCTCCCCAAGAGGATTTCCCGTCTGAGAATTCAGTAACCGCATCACCAACACCCCTGCCACCCCCACAATAGCGATCGTAAAGATGAGGGAGATTAGCAGCGGCAGCACATTATTGTTATTACCTTGGGACATAGGTAGGATCGGCAAACACTCTGCCCTTAGACTATCCCAACTTCAGCTAAAAACCGCAGGAGCCCTGCCCTTTGTCTGTAGGACAAGGGTCAGGAGGAATGTGGCTCTTGACTTTGATGATGTATCATAGCGCTACGGCTCAAGTCCTGAGTATCTCTTGCAAACTCAAGGTATCGCAGTCACAAGCCGCTAAGCTGGATGCCACGTTGTACTGGCAGGGGTTAACCTTGTGGTTGTGCCGCCGGCCTACACATTGCAGACTTGCCACAAGTGCCTGCATATTCATCCTGACCGGAGCAAATCCTATCGGTTGGGCAAGATGTTTACGTGCGGTCATTGTGGCTGGCAAGGGGATGCAGACTTTAACGGTGCGAATCTAATTGCGCTTTTGGAGCTGCCTGTAAACCAGCCTAGAGGTATGGCTGACGCCACCTACGGAGCGTGGTTGGCGTGCCAACTGCAGGGCTACCGAAAGCCCACGCTCTGTTCGTAGGAGGAGCGTCGGGTAGTTTACCAAGTACACTGAAGAATAGTGCTTGTACAGCCTAGTATTTATCGCGTTGTTAGGAAAGCTATGTTATGTCAGTGATTCAGGAGCTTCATCGGCAATTGGTTAAAAAAGAACGCTCCGCCACTGAAATTACCCAAGCCTATCTGGAGCGGATTCAGGCATTGGAGCCAACTCTGCACAGTTTTTTGACGGTGACTGGCGATCGCGCCCTTGAGCAAGCAGCAGCCGTGGATCGGCAGATTGCTGCCGGTGAGACGATTGGCCTTTTGAGTGGTATTCCTTTGGCCATTAAGGACAACCTCTGCACCTACGGAGTTCGTACCACCTGTGCGTCAAAAATGCTGGCTGACTTTGTGCCGCCTTACGAATCGACGGTGACGGCAAAACTGCACCAAGCGGGAGCGGTGATGCTGGGCAAAACCAATCTGGATGAGTTTGCCATGGGGAGCTCCACGGAAAACTCTGCCTTTGGCTTGACCGCCAATCCGTGGAACGTTGAATGCGTCCCCGGTGGCTCCTCGGGAGGCTCCGCTGCTGCCGTGGCTGCTGGAGAATGTGCCGCAGCCTTGGGGTCGGATACCGGCGGATCCATTCGCCAGCCGGCATCCTTTTGTGGGGTCGTCGGTCTCAAGCCCACCTATGGGTTGGTGTCGCGCTACGGCTTGGTAGCCTACGCCTCCTCCTTGGATCAAATTGGGCCGTTGGCACCCACTGTCACCGATGCCGCGATTTTATTGGGGGCGATCGCTGGCCACGATCCTCGCGATGCCACCAGCTTAAAGGTACCGGTTCCAGACTATACCCAAGCGCTGCGGCCAGATCTCAAAGGACTGCGGGTTGGAGTGATTCAAGAAACCGTTAGCGAGGGGCTACAGCCAGAGGTGAAAACCGCCATTGAAGCGGCGCTGCAAACCCTCAAAGAATTAGGAGCCAGCCTTCAGGAACTCTCCTGTCCCCGTTTTGCCTACGGCTTACCCACCTATTACATCATTGCGCCGTCAGAAGCCTCTGCTAACCTAGCGCGCTACGATGGCGTTAACTTTGGCTTCCGGGTTGAGGGGGCAGCGGATTTGCTAGAGATGTACACCCAAACCCGTGCCCAAGGCTTTGGGGCAGAGGTGAAGCGGCGGATCATGATTGGCACCTACGCCCTCTCGGCAGGCTACTACGATGCGTACTACCTGCGCGCGCAAAAAGTTCGCACCCTCATTAAAGAGGATTTTGCCAACGCTTTTGAGCAGGTGGATGTGTTGATTTGTCCGACCTCACCTACCACCGCCTTCAAAGCAGGCGAGAAAACTGCTGACCCCCTGAGTATGTACCTGTCGGATTTGATGACCATTCCCATTAATCTCGCGGGACTACCCGGCCTCAGCTTACCCTGCGGGTTTGATGCCACCGGTTTACCCATTGGCCTGCAACTCATTGGCAATGTCCTGCAGGAAGAAACCCTTTTCCGCGTTGCTTATGCTTACGAGCAAGCCACACCGTGGCACCAGCAGCAGCCCAGCTTAGCGATTTAGATTTTTGGCCAGAGCTTGGCTAAAATGGGTCAGGTTGATCGGCAATACTAGTGTTAACGTTAACGGTAGACATCTGCAATGACCACCTACTACTACGTTCTTGCGAGTAAGAAATTTCTCACCGAAGAAGAACCCCTTGAAGAAGTCTTTCGCGAGCGGCAGCGCAACTACCGCGAGCAGGGCAAGGAAATTGACTTTTGGCTGGTGCCCCAGCCCGCCTTCTTAGAACAGCCCCAGTTTGCTGAGCACAAGAGCCGCTGTCCCCAGCCCGCCGCTGCCATTATTTCCACCAACCAGCAATTTATCCAGTGGTTGAAGTTACGTTTGGAGTACGTTTTGATGGGGCAGTTCACCAGTGAAGAGGTGCCTCATCCTCTAGCCTCTTTGGCCGAGGTCTAGGGGCACGAGCGAGCCACGGCGGGGTTTTGCGTGCGGTAATCCTGTAGCCAGTCACAGGCAGCAGTTATCAACTCTGGCAACGAGGCAAGGGGCGTAACAATGACTTCGTCATCTTCGGTGCCGACGGCAATGTAGAGATTGCTTTGTCCTTGGATGTCAACGCTGTAGGGAATGGCTCGAATATCGTCGAGTAGGGTAATGAGTTGCCCTGAGCGGTTCCAGACGCGAACGCTGCGATCAGGGGAGGCGGTGGCAATGATTTGACCATCGGGGCTAAGGCTGAGGCTGACAATGCTGCGCTGGTGAGCACGAAACGAGCGGCGATCGCCCCCCTGAGACGTCCAGATATACACCGAGCCACTTTCACCCGCTGCCACAAGAGACTGACCATCAGCGCTAAACAGAACGCTTGCCAACCACCCCTGTTGGGGATCAAGGCGATAGGCCAAGCGATCGCGACGGATATTCCAGACTTCGATGACGCCAGCTTGCCCAGCACTGGCGAGTAGTGGCCGCTCTGGATGAAAACTTAAGCTCCAGATTTCCCCTTCGGCTTGCCATTGACGGATGTGCTCTGGCTGTTGCAGGTCTAAAAGATAAATGATGCCCTTAGCGTCCCCCGCTGCGAAATACCGCTGCTGGGGGTCAAGGGCAATGGCGTACAGCGGGGCTTTGATGGGCAGTGTCCACGTTTGCAGTGAGTCCTCTTTAAGGTTCCAGAGCGCCAGTTTACCGCCCTTAGTGGCGATCGCCACCCGCTGCTGATCGGCAGTAAATCGCACCTGATTAATTCCCTCCGAATCGAGGACAGGGGTTTGGGCAAGGAGGTGGCCATCGCGCTGCCAATACTTAACCCGGCCATCTTTGCCACCGGTGACTAGGGTCTGTGCCTGAGGATCTAGGGCTAAAGTCCACACACTGTCCTGTTGCGCCAGCCATTGTACGAGGCGGTTATGGTTGAGGTACCACAGGGTCATCTGACCTCCGCGATCGCTACTCAAGAGGGTGCTGCCACTGGCATCAAAGCTGACAGTGTTCACCAACCGCTCATGGCCTTGCAACTCACCGAGGAGTTCCCCTGCGGCTGACCATAGGCGCATACTATTGTCGGTGCTGAGGGTGAGGAGTTCTTCGGGGTGGGGAGTGGTTCCCACAAAATAAACGGGGGCTGAACTCACCTGCCATTGGTTGACCTGCTGCCCATTGCGGTTCCAAAGGCGCAGAATCCCGTCTTTTCCGGCACTGGCCAGCTTGCCATTCCCTAGATAGGCTAAACTCGTCTGCGGAACGGGGACATCCGTTTGCACCCGCCATGCCTGCAATGGCTCTCCCGCCAGCGACCAGATGCGAATCCACCCAGCTTCATCGGCAGTGGCTAGGCGATCGTGACCATAGCTAAGGCTGTTGATCTGTTGACTGGGAGTCGCAATGACATCCAGCAACTCGCCACTGGTGCGCCAGCGAAAAATTTTGCCCGTTGTTGTGGTGGCGGCAATTTCGCGACTGTCGGGGCTGAAGCGCAAATTACCAATTTCAGCATCCACTGGCGTTAAGCGGTTCTCCAGCACAACCTGCTGCTTCTCAATTCGCCAGACAGAGAGTTGCCCCTGACGGTTAAGCACCGCGAGGCGATCGCCCCCAGGGTTGATGCGCACTAGAGCCACAGAGCCAATATTCAAGGAGTGACTGGCGGTTGCCTCCCCCYGCACCGTCCAAAACTGTACGGTGCCGTCTTCACTAATACTCAGCTGTTGGCCATCATGGCTGATCAGGGCGGCCACAAGGGGGGAGCGCTCACTCCGCCACTGATTGCGAGCTTGAATGCGATCCAACAGGGTATTCAGGACAAACAGGGGGCGCGTGGTGGGGTACTCGCTCAGCGGGCGATCGCCCACCAGTGTTTGCAACCGCCGTCCCGCCTCTATCGCCGCTAATAATGCCGCCAGTTCTTGGGTTTGGAACTGCTCCAAAATATCATCGCTGGTTTGTTCAAGGGCTAAACTCTGCTCTGTAGTTCGTAGCTCCCCATAGGTTTTAACCAGAATGGTTGCAACTCCAAGGGACATCACCGAGACCACCCCCAAGGCCAAAAGGGCACGTTGGGTAAGGCGACTGGCTTTGCGGCGAGCAGCGTCTAGAATGCGGTTAGCGGCACTGATGGCTTCCTTTTCCTGTCGCTCTAACAGGAGTGTATCTTGAATCGCCTTTTGGTTGGCCTCCTGACTAGCGGACAGGTATTGATAATCTAGATMACACTGCCCGTTGCTTTTGCCCTTGCCACAATAGTCTTAGAAATGCAGTGGTTCACCCATGCCTGAAAGCGTCTCTCCCTGCCAGATAGCCGTTTCACCAGTTCTAGGCGTAGATGTTGGGAACTGGTGAAACGGCTATCTGGCAGGGAGAGACGCTTTCAGGCATGGGTAAACCACTGCATTTCTAAGACTATTGTGGCAAGGGCAAAAGCAACGGGCAGTGTTATTGCTTTGGAAGACCTGACAGGGATATGGGAGCGCACTAATCAAGTACCTCGTTCTAAAACAGAGCGTAGGCGTGCCAACAGTTGGGCGTTTTACCAACTGCGTAGCTTCATTAGCTACAAGGCACTCAAAGCAGGTGTGGGAATAGTGCTAGTTAATCCTCGCTACAGTAGTCAAACTTGCCACAGATGCCTGCATATTTACCCCGACCCAAAGCAGTCCTATCGCACTGGGAAGCAGTTTAAGTGCAGGCATTGTGGCTGGACAGGAGACGCAGATTTCAATGGTGCTAGTGTAATTGCGCTTTTGGGGGCTGTTGTAAACCAGCCTAGAGGTTCGGGCTTGTCTTGTTCTCTTGCAGAACATAACAGGCTCAGGGCTACTGAAAGCCCCTGACTTCAGTCAGGGGAAGTTTACTGGCAATCTATGATGGAAGTATCTATAGATTGAAGCGCGAGATAAGTTGTAGCGATAGCCCATGGTACCATATCTTTTTCGCTGAAGCCTGAGCCATTCTGTTGCCAGCACCAAAGCGATATTGCCGTTTGTAGTGGCCGCATTTAGTGAGCCTCTAGCCGTAACAGAGCAGTTGGAGTGAGGGCTGATGCGATCGTTGACGGTCAAGGTGAATCTGATTGGTATTGAGCCGCTGTCTGATAGGGGCACGGGTTTTACGCTGCGTGTAGTGATTTTTCTCAATACAATACAGATCTAAATGGAGGCACTCAGCTATGGAACCTGAAGTTAAGGCTAAACCCACGTCACTATACGATGAAGATTACCAACGTTGGTTAGATCAAACGGTTGCTCAATTGAAAGCGCGCAACTTTAGTGATCTTGACTTGGAAAATTTAATTGAGGAGATTGAGAGCTTGGGCAGAAGTGAGAAACATGCAATTTCAAGCTATCTCATGCGCTTATGTGAGCATCTCCTCAAAATTAAGTATTGGGAATCTGAACGAGAGATGTGCTTGCGAGGTTGGAAACGTGAGGTCATCAACTTCAGATTGCAAATTCAGGAGGAGTTGGAAGTCAGTCCTAGCTTGAAGTCGTTTTTACAGGATGTTTTCCGTAAACAATATAAAAATGGTAGAAAGCTTTTTCTCAATGCAAGTGAGTTGAATGCCTACTTGATTCCTGAAGAGCCGGTATTTTCATTGGAGCAAGCCCTAGATGAAGACTGGCTCCCTTGGCCGCCAGAATCGTCTTCTCGTTCGTAGCGATCTCAACAACAAATAAAGGTGTTACTACAACCTTTTGCCTTAATCATGTCTCAACTCACATGCCCAACTGTCCAATGCGCACGGGGCAAGGATGGTGTCCACGAGATGGATATTGTGGGGTCTGCGATGCCGATCCAAGAGTGTCAGGGCAAGGTAGATTTGATTTATATCGACCCGCTGTTTGATGTAGGTGCAGATTTTTCGAGGCGTGTGATATTGGCAATCAATACAATGAAGCAACTGATGGAGGTGAGGCACTATGGAACCTCAAGTTAAAACTAAACTCACGTCACTATACGATGAAGATTATCAACGTTGGTTGGATGAAACGGTTGCTCAATTGAAAGCACAGGATTTTAGCAGTCTTGATCTGGAAAATTTAATTGAGGAGATTGAGAGCTTGGGGAGAAGTGATAAACGAGCCATTTCCAGCTACCTGATGCGATTATGTGAGCATTTTCTAAAGCTCCGGTATTGGAAATCCGAGCGAGAGATGTGTTTTAGAGGGTGGGATCTAGAGATTACTAATTTTCGTTTGCAGATTCAAGCCATTCTCGAAGATAGTCCCAGCCTCAAAAATTACCTCAATGACCAGTTTTTATCTGCCTATGGCAATGCTAGAAAGCTTTTTCTGAAAGCAAGCCAACTGGAGTCCCAAGAAGTTCCTGATGAGCCAGAATTTTCGTTGGAGCAAGCCCTAGATGAAGACTGGCTCCCTTGGTCACCAGAATCGTCTTCTCATTCGTAGCGATCTCAACAACGAAATTACAGGGTCTGCGTTGATGTTGAACTGAAGTAGTGGCCTCAAAGCAAGTTGCTAGGTCTCTAATTCCATCAGGCTATGTTAGGGGGAAGGCTCAACGTGCTGCGAACTTGAGCTAGCAGTGACTCACGACTGACTTCCCAACCCTGCTCGCCATTGGGAGGCTCTAACACAATCAGGCTATCTACGGGGTCGGCAGCTAAGAGTTGGAACAGCAGTGGAATAATGGGCATTTCGACAACAACGAGTTGGCGATCGCCCTCACTATGGGCATTTGCCATCTCAGCACTACCGTAGGCGTGAATGACCACCTTTTGGTGGTAGGGGGGATGGCGCTCTTCAAGGGTAATAATCTGCCACTGGCCATCCTCGGTTTGCAGCACATAGTACATGGTCTGCTGGTAGCGTTGGGCTTCCTCTAGGAGGATAGGGGCGATCGCCTGTACCGCCGCAATTGTTGCCGGGTCGTCTGGGGCGTTGGCAATTAATTGGTTAACTTGGGTGGCTAAATCCACACCGCCTCCTTGGATCGAGTGGCACGACCTACTTTTTCGCGTCAAGGGCATCAAGGTCAAGGGCTTGGGAGCCACCCGTACCCAAAATGGTCAGCAGCTTGCCCAGTTGGTACCACACTAAAATGGCCGTGGCAACCGTCAGCCCAAGGGCGATCGCTATGCTCAGCCGTGCAGGAAAGCCATAGGTCCATAGCCCTGCGCTCAAAAATAACCAAATTCCTAAACAAATACCTAAGTAAGGTACCTGTAGCTGGGAACCGCGAAGCTGACTGAGAATACGCGTTGAGCGACTACGGTTCCACTCCTGCACACTTTGTTTCAGGGTGGCCTCAAAAGCCTTGCCACTGGCCAACCCTATAAAAATTCCGGCAAGCAGCACTACAATGGGTGGATCAAACACAACAATAACCTGTCCTTACTGCATTAGCGAGCAACCGACAACCGCCCGAGCCCACGCTCTAGCGGGCAACCACTAAGGACTCCTCTTCTTTAGGAAGCGCTTGGGACACTGAAGCTTTGAGGGCTTCCCACGCCACATCAATGAAAAAGAGTGGCCGCAGGTCAGATTTCACCAAGTTCCAGAGCCGTTGCACCTCTTCGGTGTGGAGTCGGTCATCTTCGGTTAACGCTAGCACAATTTGCCGCCGTAAATACTGCCCCTCGTCTGAAAAGAGATACTGTAGGCCAAGGGTGGCTGTAGGTGCAAGGTTAAAATGACCATCTTGACGGGCGATCGTAATCAAGTTCTCAAGCCGCTGCCATTGCAGACGACCGTCTTTGAACAGTACATCCAATAATCGCCGCCGCAGTTGGGGCGATTCACCTTGCAGCAAGCGTCGCGCCACATAGGGATAGCTAACATCCACAATCCGAAACTCAGGGTTTAAGCAAAGGGCAATCCCTTCTTGGGTGACGAGGGAGCGAATAATCAAGGCAAACTTGGCTGGCACCCGAAATGGATAAGCATACATCAACTCTGAAAAGCGATCGGTAATAACCTTAAAGTTAAATTCTTGGACACTCGAGCCAATCACTTCCTCAAACACCGACTCAAGGGCAGGGATGATGGGCGTAATGTCGGTATCTGGGGTCAGGAAGCCTAGCTTGACAAAGTCTGCCGCTAATTGTGGGTAGTCCTTATTAACAAGGTGAACCACCGCATCTACCAAGGATTCTTTGGTGGTGTCTTCTAACTGATCCATCATGCCAAAGTCAATGTAGGCCATACGGCCATCCGCCATGGCAAACAGGTTGCCGGGGTGGGGATCCGCGTGGAAGAAGCCAAATTCCAGTAATTGGCGCAGACCAGAAATCACACCGACACGAATGAGATTGTCTGGATCAACCCCCGCCGCCACCATACAATCGGTACGGGTGAGCTTAATTCCGTGGATCCACTCCAGCGTTAGGACGTGCTGGCTGGTGAACTCCCAATAAATTTGCGGCACTTTTACCGTTGGGTCATCCCGGAAGTTGGCGGCAAATTTTTCAGCATTGCGCCCCTCATTTAAGTAGTCGATTTCCTCAAAGAGCTTCCGGCCAAACTCATCGACAATATCGCGCAGATCATGGCAAAGGTTAATGGGCAGCAAGGGCTTCACCCACTGCACTAACAGCCGAATTAAAAACAAGTCGCGGGTAATTACCGGCAACAAGTTGGGTCGCTGTACCTTCACTGCCACCTCTTCGCCGGTGTGCAGCTTGGCACGATACMCCTGACCAAGGCTGGCAGCCGCCACTGGCTGGGGTGAAAATTCTGCAAAGATATCCCCTAAGTTCAATCGCAAATCTCGTTCAATAATGGCGATCGCAATTTCGGTGGGGAAAGGAGGCAGCTTATCTTGCAGTAAGGTGAGCTGCTCAAGATAATCGGGACACACCAGATCGGGACGGGTGGACAGGGCTTGGCCTATTTTAATAAATGTTGGCCCCAAACGAATTAAGAGCTTGCGTAGCTGCATGGCTCGCAGTGGGATGTTAACCTCCTGTTGGCCGATCAATTTATCCCATTGCAACAGCAGCCAAAATGTAAAGAAGGATACAAAAATATTACAGAACCGCCCTATCACCTGCCATGGTCGAAACAGGAAGTAGCGGGCAATAGCCTCGGGATCGTAGCGACGATGACCAGCAGATGGAGCAGCGGGAACGAGGGGAGTCACAGTTTTTTCTCACCTTTTACCTGAACCCACGTTACTACAAGCATGTTGTCCTGCCATGAGTGCTTTTACGGATACGAAAAGGTACCAACGTAAGCAACCATCGCATTTATGAGGATTTTATTGATCCCCACTGAGTAAGCGCATGATTCTTTAGGGTTTGCTTAAATATACTATACTTATAGTATAGAAAACTACACATTATCCTTGCTAATTTCAGGAATTCTTAACAAAACTTTAATATTGGTGTGCTTGTGAGGCTCCTGTTAACGCAGCAGCTAGTCGAACATCCGCAGTGTCAGAGAGTATGTCAAAGTGAAAGTGTTGGTTTATGAGCAGGTAATGTCCACAGATTTGCAGCATCCCCAACACTCCTTTCAGCAATTTCTCAAAGACTGTAGCCGTTTAGGACTGCTACGCCTTGTTGTTACGAACGATACAGCAGTTCTTGAGGTGCGATCGCCCCTTGAAAAGGTGTTCTACGCTGAGCTACCCAAAGGTCGGTATGCCAATATGCACAGCGATGACTTTGAGTTTCATCTCAATATGGATCAGGTTGCCACCATTCGCTTTGAGGAAGGCCAAGCTAAGCGGGGGAACTTTACCACCTACGCGATTCGCTTTCTTGATGGCAATGACAAATCGGTGCTGAGTGCCTTTTTGCAGTGGGGCAACCCCGGGGAATACGCCAACGGCCAAGTGGAGGCTTGGTACGCCCTGCAAGAGCAGTACGGTCGCCAATGGCATCCCATTGTGGAGGCTGTATGAGAGTTGTTGTCACCGGTGCAACGGGCTTTGTTGGGCGGCAGGTAGTACGGGCACTTGTGGAGCGCGGCGATCAGGTGGTGGCCTTAGTCCGCAGGGTATCCAAGACGTTTGCCACTACCCCGCAGGTTACCGTGGTGCCCTACACCCCTAAAGCCCAGGGAGACTGGTATCAGGTGCTTGAGGGTGCGGATGCAGTGATTCATCTGGCGGGGGAACCCCTAGCCAATGGCCGCTGGACTCCCAGCCGCAAGCAAGAAATTTACGATAGTCGTGTTATTGGTACCCAGCAACTGGTGCAGGCGATCGCCGCAGCTCAGGCGCGTCCTAAAGTCCTGGTTTCCACCTCGGCGGTTGGCTACTATGGCACGAGTGAAACGGAAACCTTTATTGAAATAAACACTGCTGGCACAGATTTCCTCGCCCATGTTTGCCAAGACTGGGAAGCCGCTGCCCGCGCCGTCATTCCCCTTGGGGTACGGCTGGTGATTCTGCGGTTTGGGATTGTCCTAGGAGATCAAGGGGCACTGGCCAAACTTCTCCCGATGTTTAAGCTCTATCTGGGAGGGCCTTTAGGCTCAGGGCAACAGTGGTTTTCATGGATTCATCAGCAGGATTTAGTCCGGCTTATTCTGACCGCCCTCGATCAAGACACCCTGCAGGGAGTGTACAATGCCACTGCTCCGGAACCGCTGACCATGGCGGAATTCTGCCGCATCTTAGGAGAGGTACTGCAGCGTCCCTCTTGGTTGCCCGTGCCTGCCATTGCTCTGCAACTGTTACTGGGGGAAGCCGCAGAAGTTGTGCTGAAGGGGCAGCGAGTGTTGCCGGAGCGCACCTTAGCCAGTGGATTTGAGTTTGAGTACCCGAGTGCAAAAGCAGCCCTGACAGACCTTCTCAACAATACCGCTGTTCGTTCCTGTGGTGGCACGTTAGTGGATGGGGAGCAGCGGAGGTGGTATAGTCCAGATTAATTAACAAATGTTAAGGCTGCTATCGTGAATAGCCATAGCAGTGTGATAGAAAATGTGACTATCTGTGTGGCGTGAGGACTCCATGATGAGTGTGCAGCAACCGATTCGTTTTGGCACCGACGGTATTCGTGGGCGTGTAGGCCAATTACTCACCCCCAATCTGGCATTGCATTTAGGCTATTGGGTCGGTCAAGTGCTGCGCGAGGGAACAGATTTCCCCCATCCTGCCTTTGTTATTGGTCAAGATTCCCGCAATTCTAGTGATATGCTCGCCACTGCCCTAGCAGCAGGCTTGACCGCAGCCGGCGTTGATGTTTGGAATGTGGGGTTGTGCCCAACCCCCTGCATTGCTTACCTGACGGCCCATACCGAGGCCATCGGCGGAGCAATGATCTCGGCGAGCCATAACCCCCCCGCCGATAATGGCATTAAAATTTTTGGCAGCGATGGTAGCAAATTAGCACCAGCTCTGCAACAGCAGATTGAAGCTCGCCTCAATGAAGGATCGGTACTGTCACCAACGCACCAGTGGGGTCGCCTGCGCCATCGCCCCGAGCTGTTGCAGCGATATCGCCATGCCCTCCAAGCTCCCCTAGAGGAGCGTCAACCCTTGCGGGGGTTACGGGTGGTGCTGGACTTGGCATGGGGGGCTGCTGTATCGATCGCGCCGACGGTGTTCCATGCCCTAGGGGCTGAAGTGATTCCGCTACACGATCAACCCGATGGCGATCGCATCAATGTGGCGTGTGGCTCAACTCATCTAGAGCCATTGCGCCAAGCAGTGAGTGAAACGAAGGCTGCGATGGGCTTTGCCTTTGATGGGGATGCCGATCGCGTCCTTGCGGTGGACAATGAAGGCCGCACGGTCGATGGTGATCATATCCTTTACTTTTGGGGACAGACCCTACAGGCACAGGCGCAGTTGCCCAAGGATTTAATTGTGGCGACGGTGATGTCTAACCTTGGGTTTGAGCGGGCGTGGCAGGCACGAGGCGGCCAACTGGTACGGGCCGCTGTTGGGGATCGGTACGTCCATGCCGAAATGGTGCGCCATGGCGCAATGCTGGGGGGTGAACAATCGGGACATATTTTGTGTCGGCACTATGGCGTGGGGGGGGACGGCCTCCTAACCGCCATTCACCTCGCTACATTAGTACAGGATGCAGGCTGCCCCTTAGCCCAACTGCGGAATAACAGTTTTACGGCGTATCCACAGATTTTGCGTAATGTTCGGGTGGAGGATCGGCACCGCCGCCTCCAGTGGCACGAGTGTGAGCCACTGCAACAGATGATTGCTAAAGCACAGCAGGATATGGGCGATCGCGGTCGCGTCTTGGTGCGCGCGTCCGGTACTGAGCCTGTGATTCGGGTAATGGTTGAGGCCGAACAGCAGCCTGTTGCCGACTACTGGACTGAAACCCTTGTTAAAACCGTAGCCCACTATTTGGCAGCATGACATCACAGTGGCGGCTTCTCTACCCCCSACCCCCCTCAGCTAAGAGTTAGCATCCTCTCCGACCAAACCTTGAGCAACTGCGGATCTGCTACCTCAGTGCCGCCTAGGAGAGGATCACAATGGGCTGTACCATAGGTAGCTAAGGGCAATTAAAGATGGCTGAAACCGCTGTGGTGAACTCCCAACTGCCAACAACATCTGTTTCTACATGGCGGGCGATCGCCCAGTTGCTTCGCTGGCACAAACCCGCAGGCCGCCTTATTTTATTAATTCCAGCCCTGTGGTCGCTGGTGCTGGCCAGTAACGGGCTGCCCTCTGTCACGCTCCTCGGCATTATTATTGTCGGCACAATCACCACCAGTGCCGCAGGCTGTATCATTAATGACATTTGGGATCGCAATATTGATCCCCACGTCCAACGCACCCAGCACCGTCCTTTAGCCAGTCGGCGACTCTCGCTGAGTCTAGCGCTTGGCCTCATGGTGATTGCGTTTGGGTGTGCTTGGGGCTTAACCTTTTATCTCACACCTTTGGGCTATGGGCTGGCGATCGCTGCGGTGCCAGTCATTATCCTTTACCCTTTAGCAAAACGGGTGTTTCCTATTCCCCAACTTGTGCTTGCCTTAGCATGGGGGTTTGCGGTTTTAATTCCATGGGCAGCGGTTCAAGGTCGCTTAACGCTGACAACGGCGTGGCTATGGGGGGCAGTGGTGGTGTGGACGCTGGCCTTTGATACGGTCTATGCCATGCCCGATCGCCCCGACGATCGTCGCTTGGGGGTGCATTCCAGCGCCCTGTTTTTTGGTGCCTATGCCCCGTTGGCGATCGCGCTCCTCTATGGCTGCACCATCCTACTGCTTGTAGGCGTAGGGTACAGCGCTAATTTGAGCTGGCGATTCTGGCTGGCCTTAGGGGTTACCAGTTACTTTTGGCTGCGGCAGTCTCTACAAATTTACAGCCACGAGCGCCGCGACATCCAAACCACAACATTACCGATCCAGACCTATGGTCGCTACTTTAATGAAAATGTCTGGCTAGGGTTTCTGCTGTGGGTGGGAATGTGGTGCCCTAGGCCTTAGTCAATACTTTGGCAGCAATCTGCCACGGCACAATCTCAAGAATATCGGTCTGAGCACAGTACTTAAGATCCGCCTCATTGCCAAGATTGAGGAGGCGCTGGCCATGGCTAGAGTGGTGAAACAGAGTCAGTAGATCCTCTTGATAGTAGCGGTAGAGTGCTGTGGCCGCTATCGTCTCATCATTTCCGGCCAAGGTTTCAAGGGAGACATCCTGTTGCCCCCACAGGCAGTGGACCAGTGCACCAGCGCAGACCGTATCCTCTAGCGAATAGCTCCCCTGCCAACCCGACCCCACGACCCAAATCGTTTCGGGCTGATGTTTATGGACAAATTCAGCCACCGCAGCACGGTTCACTAAGGCCGCCGCCAGCACCAGAGGACTGGCTTGAATTCGCTCTAGAGAACGGGTACCATTCGTTGTACTCATAAACAGCCGCCGCCCCTGCACCCGCTCGGGCACGCACTCGCTCGGCGAGTTGCCCATATCAAAGCCAGCAACTTTCTTGCCACCGCGCTCTCCGACCCGCACCCGTTTTGCCGCCGGCCACTGCTGGCTGGTGCGCTCTAGCTCTTCAAGATCACTAAAGACCTGTACCGCCTCGGCTCCGGCAGCAAGGGCAGCCGCAATGGTGGTAGTGGCACGTAATACATCAACTGCGATCGCGCAGTCGGGCTGCCAATCGGCGGGAACACGCTCCGGCGTGTGGTAGGTATAGATTTTCATAAATAATAAAGGCGGTTGGCTACGATGATCCTTGATAGATAAAGTATGTCACCATTGGAATCACTGTAGCGGCAATTAAGAGCATCACGACAATAATTGTGGCAGAGCGGTCATCGGTTTCGCTTTTACTTTTATAGGTCTTTTCCGTAATCACTTCACGAATGACGGGGGGGCCTGGGTCGGGTTCTCCTTGGAGCACCTTACTGAGGCGATCGCCCGCATCTAAGACTGATTGATTGTAGTTGCCATCGCGCAGCGGTACCCGCATGGTTTCTTGGACGATGCTGTCGGCAGTTTCTGGGCTGAGGGTTTGGGCAACGGCATCGCCGTAACGAATAGCCGTACCATTGGTCACCGTATCAAGGGCAACAATCACTTGGTTGGCTTGGGCAGCCGCATCGGGAAACCATTCGGTAAACAACGTATCCACAAAGGTTTGCGGTGTTTCCCCATAGTCCAGTCGATGCACCGTGACAAAGTGAACATTAAAGCCAGTCTTCTTGGCAACCTCTTGCAGAAGCCGACCGAGGCTGCTTTGGGTAATGGGGCTGAGCACATTCCCTTCGTCAATCACTCCGCTGTCGCCAGCGGGGAAAGGAATCTCTGCGGCACTGGTGGCCCACACCGGCATCGCCATGAGGGCGATCGCAATCACACCCAGCCCCACACAGCCAACAAAGCGTTTCCAAACCACTTGCCAATTCATTCTTAGCTCATCCTAAGAGTCTCAATGCAATTTTCCCAGATTTTGCTTGAGTAAATGAGTTAACTCTCAACAAATCTTAAAAACTCGCTGCATAGGCCACACGGGCAGTTAGGCTTCCACAGGCTCCAAATTAAACAGCGCCTGGAGGGTCTGCATGGCTCGCTGGCGACTTTCTAAATCTTGCTGGGATTGCAATTGTACCGTGGGGTCGTGGAGGATTTTGTTAATAATGGTTCGGGTCATCGCCTCAATCACCCCTTGGTGCTTATCGGCAAACTCACTGCCGAGGCGCGAGAGGGCTTTGTCGAGTTCTTGGGTGCGAATTAGCTCCATTTTTTCCCGCAGGCAACGAATGGTTGGGATGGTTTCCAGAGCGTGCCACCATGCGAGGAAGGTGTCTAATTCCTTTTCAAGAATGGCTTCAGCTTCTTGCGCCAGTTGGCGGCGGGCTTCTTGGTTTTGAGCCACCACCGCTTCTAGATCGTCCACATTGTAGAGCTGCACGGCTGCTAGTTCCGTAACGTTGGCGTGAACATTTCGGGGCACGGAAATATCAATGATAGATAGGGGGCGATCGCCCGTGAGCACTGCGCCTAGGTTATCCCGATCCAAGAGGGGCTGCGTTGCGGCGGTGCCGGTAAAAATTAAATCCATCGCGGCCACAATCGGCAGCAAATCAGTCATGGTAAAAAGTTCAAATCGTACATCCGGAAACTGCTGTGCGAGGTCTTGGGCGCGCTCCACAGAGCGGTTAATAATACGTAGCTCCTTGACTCCGCGGGCAATCAGGTGTTGTACCACCAAACGCGACATTTTACCCGCACCCACAATTGCAATGCGGCAGTGTTGCAGGTTGGGGATTCGCAAATCCGCTAGCTCCACTGCTGCGGAACTAATGGAGACTGCCCCGGTACCAATACTGGTTTCAGTACGCACCCGCTTCCCCGCAGCGATCGCCGTAGTGAACAGCCGATTCAGAATTGACCCAATAGCTTTATACTGCTGCCCCAACTGGTGGCACCGCTTGACTTGGGAGAGAATTTGGCCTTCGCCAATCACGAGGCTATCTAACCCCGAAGCGACTCGCATCAGGTGCATCACAGCATCTTGGTGCAGCAAAATAAACAGGAATGGCCGCAACTGCCGCAAGGGAATATGGCTCCATTCACTGAGGAATTGGTGTACCTCCCGTACCCCAGCTTCCGTGTCGCTGGCCACAATGTAGATTTCCAGACGATTGCAGGTACTCAGAATCGTTGCTTCTTGGATATGGGCATAGCCACAGAGGTGCTGTAGTGCTCGCTCCCGCACATCCTCTGGCACGCTGAGTTTTTCGCGAACCTCTACGGGGGCGGTTTTATGGCTTAATCCAATGACAGCAATATTCATAACAGCGTGTTCTCGTGGTTTTTAGCGGCAACTCCATAGATTGTTGTATCAAGATTCTTGAACCCCCTTCACGCTTGTTTGCAAGTCTTTACTTTTTGGTGTGCTGGTTTTGCGAGTATCTGAAGGAGCTTGGGCTACAAGGCTGCCACCCTTTGCCCCTAGGCCGATGCCTCGGTCATGTCCGATAAGGCCTGTAGGCGGTAAAGATTGGCATAGACCCCATTGCGTTCCAAGAGTTCAGTGTGGGTGCCCTGCTCCACCAGTTTGCCGCGCTTGAGCACTAAAATGCGATCCACATAGCGAATAGTGGCGAGGCGGTGGGCAATGATAATGGCTGTGCGATTCACCAAAAGGCGGTTCAAGGCTGCCTGAATCATGACCTCGGTACCCACATCAAGATTGGCTGTGGCTTCGTCCAGTACCAGAATTTGTGGATTGCGGATGGCAACCCGCGCAAAGGCGAGAAGTTGCCGTTGCCCTGCCGATAGATTTGTGCCGCGTTGCCGTAGAAGGGTGTCGTAACCTGCGGGCAATTGCTCAATAAACTCAGCAATGTTCATCTCCCTTGCGACCCGCTGAATCTCCTCGAGGGTGTAGGCATCACCAAGGGTAATGTTGCTTTTCACATCCCCGGAAAACAAAAAGCTATCCTGCAAAATTACGCCAATGTGGTGCCGCAGTTCCGCTTGGGTGAACTCGCGAACATTACGACCATCCACAAAAACATCGCCGCGACTGGGTTCGTAAAGACGGCAGAGTAAGCGAATAATGGAGCTTTTACCAGCCCCTGTGGGGCCAACGATAGCTACCTTCTCACCGGCCGCAATCTGAAAGGATACCTGTTGGAGGATATAGTCATCGTCTTTGTAGGCCAGCCAAACATCACGAAACTCGACGGCTCCTCGCTCAGGGCTGTGTGGCGCGATCTGTACAACGGTGGGATCGGGGTCTTGGATATCAATTGGCTCTGTCAGCAGATCGGTGATGCGCTCAATGGCCGTTAGCCCCGCCTGCAGGGTAGTAAATTTCTCAGCCAGTTGCCGGAGTGGATCAAACACGCGCTGCGAAAAGAGAATAAATGTGGCTAGGGTACCAAAGTCAATCGTGCGCTGCTCTACTAAGGCACCCCCTAACCACAGCACCCCAGCGATCGCCACAAAGGCAATCCACTCTAGGGTGGCCGAAACCGCTGAATCGTAAAAAATCGTGCGATCCACTTCAGCAACGTAGCGTTGATTACGCCGCCGGAATAAGTCACTATTAAAGGCCTCGCGCCGAAACAACTGCACTACGCTAATGCCAATAATATTTTCCTGTAGGTTGGCATTCAGGAGCGATAACTCTTCGCGGGATTTGTAATTGGCCACCCGATAGCGATTCTGAAAATAAATAATGAGCGCCGTAATGGGCAACACCAGTGCTAGCAACAGGGTAGCTAGGGTGCGATCAATAAAAAACATGGTGAGGATCACCACCACCATGGAAAAGACATCGCTGATCACCCCCACCGCACCAGTGGCAAACACATCGCCGAGGGCATCTACATCACTGGTCAAGCGGGTAATCAGCTTACCCACTGGTGTGCGATCAAAGAAGCGAGAGGACAACCGCAATACATGGTTAAACAAGTCGTGGCGAATATCTGCGGTAATCTGCTGACCAATTTTCTGAATCCAATACCCTTGGGCCGCCTGCATCGTAAACCGCAATAACACGGTGATCAGCAGCGCCATACTCAGAACATCAATGCCTTGGGTCAGCGACAGGGGCTTGAGAAAAGCGTAGGTGCTCTCCTCACCCTTAAGGAAGGCGATCGCCTGCCCAATGATAATGGGCTGTAGGGCGGCGGCAGCGGCCAAGGGCACTAGCAGTAAACCACTGCCTAAGAGCGCCCAACGGTAAGGCCGTAGGTAGGGGATCAATTGCTGTAACAATTGCCAGTCAGTGGCGCGGGATGCAGATACCATGCTGTCTAAGAACGAGACTGTACTCTACCAACAACGCCAAAGCACGGCCTGGCGATACAACTTGGTTAAATGCTCGGAGAACTTTTTTTGCAAATACAATAGCTCTATGATACCCCTGCCGCATAAAATAACCGAAAACCAGACTACGCCGTAGGCTCAACTGGGAAACCTGCCCATGGAGCAAAGGGCGAGTCTCGCTGGATAGTGATTTATAGAAAATGGAGGGCACGGGAACCAGATAAACCCCCTTGCTTCAGGTCGGGGATACAGAATGGTTCCCGCGCCGCTGCAAAGCGGCAGAGTTGATCAACCCTGGCACTCCTCGATATAGCGCTTAACGGTTTGAGCCGACACATTGCCACAGGTTCCCCAATAAAACGACCTGGCCCAAAGCGGATCTTTTTGGTAGAGCTGCTTCAGCCAGGGAAACTCCATCCTAAGATGCCGTGAACTGTAGCCTTTCAGGATGTTCACGACTTGAGACGCTGACATTCTAGGCGGGAAGGAAACGCGCCAGTTCAATAAGAATCAGTACAAGGTGATGCTGCCCGACTTGAAGCGGCAATTTGCGTGGCTGAAATACCCCAATTCACAGTCACTCCAAAGCGCCGTAGATAATCTGTATCCGAGCGCTGCACGTCTACACCACCTATAAGGGCAAGTGGTACGGAGCTGCCGTTCAATTCATTGAGGGCTGGTTCCCGTCCACCAAGCTTTCCTGGGATTGCGGGTCACTGAACGACAATTTGACGCTCAGCGACCGAGAGTGGACGTGCCCATCGTGCGGAAGGCAGCATGTTCGCGACGTGACCGCTGCATGGAATATCCTGCAAGAGGCGGTTCATATCCTGCAAGAGGCGGTTCGTCTTTTWCCGGGGAACCCGGAATTAAGCCCCTAACCGGGGTAGAAGCCTCGCCCTTCTAGGGCGGGGTTCAGTTCACCCATGGATTGCAGTACGCCCATGATTTGCTTGGCTCCACTAGCTGTTATCGGCTCACTCATGGTTATCTCCCTGAGGTTTACAGCCATGTGTCTTAAGCTTAGCTTCAGTAGCCTCCCCAGCAATGAACTACCCCGCCCTAAGCAGCGGGGTATCAGAATTGAAAACTAGAGCCTCTCATCCCGACGTCCTGCGGACAGAGGGCGGGGCTTCTCCGTAGATTAGCTAACCCTCCTAGGGCTGTTCTGAGTCCCTGAACAGGGTGTGACTATGCTTGAAAAGTGTAGTCGTTATGAGTATGATTTATATAGAAAGTCTAGAAAGTCATGCTGACTCCGATCCACCAAACCGGAGTTCATTGGTTGAGGGGTCAATCTAGACCGTCAGTAATCCTTTAGGAGATGACCATGCTCAACGTTCGACCTGCAGCAACCCGGAGCACGACTCAGTTTGATTGGCTAGAAAGTTACCACAGCTTTTCCTTTGGGCACTACTATGACCCCGACCACATGGGCTTTAGTGTGCAGGTCCATGGCCTGACCCTCAATACCGGTGATGGCCTCGCCATTGACCAAGAACCCCAACTCTTGGCTGAAGGGATCAGCAGCGCGGAGCTTCTCCTGTTTGACGTGCCTGCAAGCCCTGAGGGGTCACTGTAGAATGGGGCAAGATATAGCAACGCCACCCCTGAGTTCAAGACTACTCACACTGCCAACCTGTACTCATACTGAGTATGTTTCAAGAATATTACAACCCACCATAATGGAGGCTGAAATGACCACTACAACGACGTTGAAAGAGCAGGTCTTAATGACCCTCAAACGCCAACAAGCCAATGCCCTCGTCCTGTACTTAAACTACAAAAAGTATCACTGGCTTACCTATGGCCCACTGTTCCGTGAGTTGCACCTGCTGTTTGAGGAGCAAGGCGCAGCCGTATTTGCCAGCATCGATGAACTGGCAGAGCGCAGCTTGATCCTAGACGGTCAACCCGTGGCCGACCCAGCAGACTACTTGGGGACGGCAACTGTGACCCCTTCTAGTGGCCAATTAACGGTCAAGGCCATGATTGAAGAGGCGATCGCCAACCATGAGTTGATCATCACCGAAATGCACCAAGATGCGGATGTGGCCACAGAAGCCGGGGATATTGGCACTGCGGATCTCTATACCCGCTTGGTGCAAACCCACCAAAAACACCGTTGGTTTCTCAAGGAGCTACTCGCCAAGGGTGACGGTTTAGTGAGCTAGGATATGCATCGGCAGGAGCTGCCCTCAGGCCTCCTGCGGGTGCCAGTTAACTCGTGGCGGCTGGGTCTCAAGAGTTTTGGGGCGCCAAATAATAAGCCGATGATGAGATTCGAACTCACGACCGCTCGATTACGAATCGAGTGCTCTACCACTGAGCTACATCGGCTTGCAAAAGCATAGATCATCCTAACACGATCGCCCCGTGTCAACCAGATCAGTCCAAAAATCTGGCGATCGCTCCCTTGTTTCATCTTGCCCCAAGGGATACAATGGATGATTGTGTTAATTAACGAGTTAAGAAAATCACTTGGCAAACGTTGTCGTTGTTGGTGCCCAGTGGGGCGACGAAGGTAAGGGTAAAATTACCGATCTCCTGAGTAAGTCTGCCGATGTGGTGGTGCGCTATCAGGGGGGGGTAAACGCAGGTCATACCATTGTTGTCAATGACCAAACCCTGAAACTACACCTCATTCCCTCGGGAATTCTCTACCCCGATACCCAGTGCATTATTGGTGCTGGAACGGTTGTGGATCCGAAGGTCTTGCTCGAAGAGATTGAGCAACTCGAACGCCTAGGCGTAGCCACAGCAAATTTGCTCATTGCGGAAACAGCACACGTTACGATGCCCTACCATCGCCAACTGGATATTGCCGCCGAGGAGCGGCGCGGCTCCCGGCGCATTGGCACCACAGGGCGTGGCATTGGCCCCACCTATGCCGACAAGTCGGAACGTACTGGCTTGCGAATGCTCGATCTGCTGGATGCCGACCAGTTAGCTACCAAGTTAGAGTGGGCGATCGCCCAAAAGAACCTCATCCTTGAAAAGCTCTACGGCCTTGAGCCACTAGAGCCGCAACCCATCATTGAGGAGTATCTCGATTACGGTCAGCGGTTGCGGTCCCACATTATCGATGGCTCTTTGTACATCGATGATGCCATTCGCCGTAAGCGCAACATCCTGTTTGAAGGTGCCCAAGGGACGCTGCTTGACTTGGATCATGGAACGTATCCCTACGTCACCTCCTCCAACCCCGTTGCTGGGGGTGCCTGTGTCGGCGCAGGCATTGGCCCCACCATGGTGGATCGGGTGATTGGGGTGGCAAAGGCCTATACAACTCGTGTGGGGGAAGGGCCGTTTCCAACCGAGCTAGTGGATGAGGTGGGAGAATGCTTGGGCAAGCGCGGTGCAGAATTTGGCACCACCACTGGGCGGCCGCGGCGTTGTGGATGGTTTGATGCGGTCATTGGCCGCTATGCGGTTCGGATTAACGGCCTCGACTGCTTGGCCATTACCAAACTGGATGTATTAGACGAGCTGCCAGAAATTAAAGTGTGTGTGGCCTACGATATTGATGGCGAGCGCTGCGAACACTTTCCCAGTAATGCCGCAAAGTTTGCCCGCTGCCAACCGATTTATGAGACGTTGCCCGGGTGGCAGCAGTCCACGAGTCACTGCCGGTCCTTGGAGGATTTACCCAAGGCGGCACTGAACTATCTTAAGTTTTTGGCTGAGATTATGTCTGTGCCCATCGCTATTGTCTCGTTGGGGGCAGAGCGCAGCCAAACCATCATTGTTGAGGATCCGATTCACGGTCCGAAGCGGGCGCTCCTCAAAGATGATGGCACCCAAGTCAACTCTGTTCTCTCGTAAATAACCCTCCGGAGTGTACGTATGCCCCGTTCCTTAGCAATTGAATGCCATCTGCGGCCTGAACATAGCAAGCCTAATGCTCTGCGGCGATCGGGTAAAACCCCGGCAGTGCTCTACGGCCACAATGGGAGTGAGTCAGTGTCCTTGGTGGTGGATACTCGCGCCGCGGAATTTCTGGTGCGGGATGCCCGAGTTCAAAAAACTGCGATCGCCCTTTCTATTCCCGATCTGCAATGGCAAGGCACGGTTGTGTTGCAAGAGGTTCAAGCGCATCCAGCTCGCGATACCCTCTACCATCTGTCATTTTTTGCGAAGGCAGCAAACTAGCGCTCCAAGAGACTTTGCGGAATTTGCTATAGTGGAGGGTATGTTAAGTAATTGTTAACAATGCCAGCCACCCTTCTTCGTTCTGCGGAACTTGCCCAACTCAACTATACCCCGGACGGCGATCGCTTCGATGCCTCGTGGGAGGCTCTCCTTTCGACCCTCCTCGGCCTTGGACGGGCGGCAGGAGCCGATCTTGTCGAATTTTTTCTGGAGCGGAACCATTATTTAGGGGTATTGGTTGAAGATGATCGCCTTACCAGTGTGTCTCCCCGAGTGAGTTTAGGAGCAGGTATTCGCGTGTTTCGCGGCACCAGTGACTGTTACGTAAGCACCAATGATCTGAGTTTTCAGGGGTTACGGGTTGCCCTAGAAAAAGCCTTGGGGTTAATGGGGCTGCTGCTCCCCAGTGCCCATGCCTACGTGCCAGAAATTCACCTCGAGTTATTGCGGGACTACGGCCAAGGGGAAAAAGAAGGGTGGCGCAGTGGCTGTAGTCCGATGGCCGAAGTGGCCGAGGTGCTGCTGGCCGGTAGCGATCGCCTACGGCAGACCACGACCCATCTGCAATCTCGCCGCTTAAGCTATTTCCGGGATTGGCAGGAAGTGATGGTAGCCGCCAGTGATGGTACCTTTGCCCGTGATATTCGCCTCACGCAGTCAGCCGTTGCCTCGGTGCTCTGTGCCGATGGGGATCACCGCGCGTCCATTGGCGATCGCAGCGGCGATACAGGTAACCCCAACTTCCTGCGCCAGTGGGACTACAGCACCCTGGCCGAGAACGTGGCCGAAGCCGCAGGTAACATGCTCTACGCTAACTATGTCGAATCCGGCACCTATCCCGTCATCATGGCCAATCAGTTTGGGGGGGTCATTTTTCATGAAGCCTGTGGTCACCTGCTAGAAACCACTCAAATTGAGCGGGGCACCACCCCATTTGCACAGCAAAAAGGCCAGCGCATTGCCCACGAAAACCTAACAGCATGGGATGAGGGTATCTCCCTAGGAGCGTTTGGCAGTATCGCCATGGACGATGAAGGGATGCCCGCCCAGCGCACCCTCCTCATTGAAAACGGCATCCTCAAAAATTTCCTGAGTGATCGCGCTGGTTCCATGCGCACGGGGCACCCCCGCACTGGCAGCGGTCGCCGTCAAAGCTATGCCTACGCAGCGGCCTCACGGATGCGCAACACCTACATTGCTCCAGGGGAGGCCAGTGTTGCGGATCTAATTGCCTCTGTGGATCGCGGTATTTACTGTAAACGAATGGGGGGCGGCAGCGTTGGTGCCACCGGCCAGTTCAACTTTGCCGTTGATGAAGCCTACTGGATTGAAAATGGTACCATCAAACAGCCGCTCAAAGGGGCAACCCTCATTGGTGAGGCCAAAGAGATCCTGCAGCGAATTTCGATGTCCGCTAATGATTTAGCCCTAGCACCGGGATTTTGTGGCTCTGTGAGTGGCAGTATCTATGTCACTGTTGGGCAACCCCATATCAAAGTGGATGCGATTACCGTGGGGGGGCGTTAAGCTAGATTGATTACTCAGGGTTATTAGTCTGAGTAAAAATACCTAAAGATTTTATATGTGAATTTTTGTGACTCTGATTACATTATGATGAGATCAGAGAGGAAGTGATAGCGGCTCCTCAGTAGGCTCGACAACCCTCACCACGTGCTTAGCTGTTTTCACTTTCTTTCTGAGACAAAAATCATTGGACTGAATGACCAGTAGCTTACTGGTCTTTTTTTTGCCCTTCGACCAGAATGATGAGGTTCTTCCGATGCTCGCCTCTCTTTGGACGTGCTCCTCTGCATCGACTATAGTGAGAATGAGAGTGAGACTCAGCCATGATTTGCTGGCAACGACAGATTTATCGGCTAGGACTATCGGGCAGCGTCCTTGGCTTGCTACTGGCCACCAGCGCTCAGGCTCTACCGTTACCAGAGCATTTTTACCGAGCGATCGCCAACCAAGACTGGGGCAGCGCGATCGCAATTCTTGATCAAGTGATCCAGGCCAACCCACAGCAGGCCAGTGCCCTGCGGAGCTATCGCCAAGAATTGGTGCGTCTGCAACACCTACCGCGATCCGCCGCTGTGGGACACACAGCCGTGATGACTAGCCCCAGTGGCATTGCCCCCATCGTGCGGCGACAGAATGGCATTCCAGTGATTCAAGTCACGTTTAACCGGCGGTTGCGCTTTKAGATGATGGKGGACTCAGGTGCCAGCATGACAGTGATTACGCGACCCATGGCGCGTGCGTTGGGGATCACCCCTGCCCAAGTCATCGATAACTTGACATTTCATACGGCCAACGGAACGGTGGTGTTGCCCATTGTCTATGTTCAATCGATTAGTGTGGCTGGGCTGCACCGCAATCGTGTTCCTGTGGCGATCGCTGGGGCTGAGATGCCCCTAGGCTTACTAGGGCAAGATTTTCTGCAGAATTATGATGTCAGCTTACGGCAAGACCATATTTACTTTCAGCGACGTTAGGAGGTGCCAGTGCTGGATACAGTGGTTCTAGCTAGCCACAACAAAGGCAAAATTCATGAATTTCAGGTAGTTCTTAAGGAATGGATTGAGACAGTCCTGCCCCTMCCTGCCGGTATCGAGATTCCTGAAACCGCCGACTCATTCCATGGCAATGCCTGCCTCAAGGCGACTACCGCCGCTCAGCGCCTAGGACAATGGGCGATCGCCGACGACTCAGGGTTAGCGGTACACGCCCTTCAGGGTGCTCCCGGCATCTACTCTGCTCGTTACGGAGCAACGGATCACGAACGGATTGACCGCCTCCTCAACGAACTGGATGGGGTCAGCGATCGCCGCGCCGAGTTCATCTGCGTCATTGCCCTTGCTCGCCCCGATGGCACGATTGCTGTAACCACAGAAGGGCGCTGCCACGGCGAGATCCTGTGCACCCCCCAAGGTAGCGGTGGCTTTGGCTACGATCCTATTTTTTGGGTGCCGAGTCAACAGCGCACCTTTGCCCAACTCTCCACCGCCGAAAAGCAACAAATTAGTCATCGCGGCCAAGCCTTGCAGCAGTTGCGGACTTATTTTGCACGGCAGCTCCAGCAAACCCCGTAAATTTACGGTTGTGCCGTCTTCGTTGAAGTCATTACTGTAAAGAAAACCCTGCCTTGATCTGAGTACTTGATCTTAGTGGAGATATTCTTAATAGACATATAGCAATAGACATATAGCCTGCCTTAAGGTCTTTGCAGACTGACACAAGCAGGCATTGAGAGGATACAAAAACCTACTTGACATCAAGTCTATGCAGAACCTTCGCTCTTACGCCAAACTTGAATCGCTAATTCCATCGCAAGGAAGAAATCGATAGCAAGTATAATTTAGGTACATAGATATCTACGCTGTGCCCTCTGCTTTGGCAGTGCCTCCGCCGTTACTCAGTGCAAGATCATGGGCGATCGCGAACTTATTGAACAATTTGTAACAGATCTACTCCAGAAGAATTCGCGAATGCTCTCGAATCGGCACTTGCGGGTTGAGCTAACCTTTGACGAAGTGCAACTTATCTCCTACAAAGACGGCATGGTGGCACGGGTCAAAACCGATGCCCCTAATTTAGCCATTGAAGTACGAGATGCATCCCCTTTTCGCCCCCTACTCGAAGAAGTCATGGTAGGGCACAACATCTTTCAGGTGGGTATTTCGAAGTCTGCGGGCTTTTTGCGTTACGAACCCCGTACCATTCCCGAAGGCTACCTAGTGCAATATACAGAAGGGGGTGTGCTCTGGAAAGATCGCTGGGCTAGGGGAAAACGGCGCAGTGCCCTCAGTGGTGGGGGGAATTCTTTGGGGATGGATGCCATGATTCTGTATCGCGGCACATGGTATCCCATCCAGAGTGTGAATGCCGCCAATGGCTTTATATCCGTTCGTACCCTTGGCGGTGAGGCCACCTACAGCGCCTCAGACTTTGTGGTTTGGTTAAAAAAAGAAAAAAGCGAGAGCGAAGAGACCCCAAGCCAAATCACTGCCTATAAGATTGGTGAGCGACTCCCTGATGTGGACAGCGCCCCCACCCGTATTCTTGAAACAACAGAGATCGCTGCTCCAGCTACCCCTACAGTTGAGGAGAATACAGTTTTGCAACCAACACCCGCGGCTGCCGCCGATACGGACGACTACTCCATTATTGCCCCCCCACCAGTACCAGCAGTAGCTGCAACCACGAGTGCCCCACCGGTGGCACCCCAAGGGTATCCGCAGCAAAGCTATGAACAATCAGTGGGCTACCCCCACCCCGGCTACGAGTATTCCCAAGGGTATCCGCAGCAGAGCTATGAACAATCAGTGGGTTACCCCCATCCCAGCTACGAGTATTCCCAAGGGTATCCGCAGCAGGGCTATGAACAATCAGTGGGCTATCCCCATCCCAGCTATGCCGCGAACTACCCGCCGCAGGCCTATCAGCACATTGATCCGAATATCCAAATGGCACTCACGTACCTGCAATCGAGCTTAGCTTACCTATTGCAGGTGGAACCGAAAAGCCCCCATATCCATGCAGCGATTCGGGCAACTAGTATGGCGATTCAAAACTTACTTGGTATTCTCAACCATTAGCGACTTTCGGCAAGGGGGTGTAAGCGCAGCACGGCTTGCAGCATCGCCCATGCCGTTTTAATCTCCGGTACCCGGATTTCATCCCATTGGCCAGGCTGGCAGTAAAGGTACGGTATCAAGCGGCGTTGCTCTGCCAAGGAGAGTTCCACAAAGCAAATGCCCACCGCCACGGCGCGATCGCACCCCTGGCGCAGCGCCATTAATTGTTTGCAGTCGTACCAGCGCAATTCCGCCGCCAGCCACAAATCCCCTAGCTCACTGGGGGGACAAAACCGAAATTGGCCGCCGTCGGTAGCGACAGCCTTTACCTTACGGGAAGGTTTGCACCGTTCCAACATCAGCCGTGCGCCTCCTTCCGATAGATCAACGGTATGACCAAAATAGCGATCGCCCCCGAGGTATAACTCACAGGGTTCACGGCGCAGGAAGCGGATAAAGCGCCGTTGGGGTACATCAATGGCCACCAGCATACAGATCAGCAGCAGCGACAGGTTATACGCCGACCAAACCATATTCACCGCCAAACTGTCGGGATTCACAATCGTATCCTGTAAGCTGGAACTGCGATAGATGAGCCCCAAAATTGTAAGAACAGCAACAATCAAGAGGGGGGAAATCAATGGCCAATTGATGTGAATACGATGGGGATCCACAACCCCCTTCGGCGTGACCTTAAAGGTTTTACCACTAGGGCGGATGAGCGTCCGCACCACTGTTAAGGCCATGGGGAAGCAGATAATCGTCTCATAGACATCAGACCAAAAGGCAGATCTGCGCCCCTCCGTTAGCCACGAAAAGGCCATGATATTGCCAAGATAGTAGGGAACATAGAAATAGAGAATTTCATTGATGGTGGCTCGCAGAGGCGCTAAGCCAAAGATTAGAAAGGCGAGGGGTACCAGCAAAAACAACACCCGTGGGATAGAGAGAAGCCAGTAGATAAGGCTCAACGCGTGGGAGAGCCGTTGCAAAATCCCCAGATTGGGAGCTGTAAGAAAGTTCCCGCCCAAGAACAGCATTTGCAACGTCCCTTGTCCCCAGCGCAGTCGTTGGTTGATATAGGCACTAATGGTCTCAGGAGACATCCCTGCCGATAGGGCTTCATTGAGGTACTTTACCCGGTAGCCGAGAGCTTGCAGCTTGATGCTGGTCATGTAGTCCTCGGTGATGCTGTCGGTGGGAATGCCGCCAATTTCATCCAGTGCCGAGCGACGAATGACAAAACAGGTACCACAGCAGACCACTGAGTCAAAATAATCCCGACTGGGTTGAATGAAACGAAAGAAGAGGTTTTGCTCATTACTGAGGATGCCCTCTAACCCTAGGTTCACCGCCACTGGGTCTTCATTGAAGAAGTGTTGCGGGGTCTGCACCAAGGCTGTTTTGGCATCTTGGAAAAAGCCCACGGTACGGGTGAGGAAGTTACGGGTGGGCATAAAATCGGCATCAAACACCGCAATTAACTCACCGCTGAGGCTGGGAAGCGCATGGTTAATGTTACCCGCCTTGGCGTGGCGGTTATCGGGGCGATCGCGATACCCACAGCCTAATTCTGCTGCAAGGGCGCGCACCGCTGGCCGTCGGGTATCATCCAGTAAATAAATGCGTTTGTGGGGATAGTCCATGGCTTGGCAAGCAATGACGGAGCGCCGCAGAATATCCACCCCCTCATTGTAGGTGGGTAAAATCACATCGACCCACGGTACATACTCCCCCCGCAGCACCGCTTGGCTAAGACGATCCGCTTCGGGGCTGCGATCAATAGAAAAAATGCAGTGAAAGAAAAAAGCCACCGTATTGGTAACTGTGAGCAGTTCCGCTAGGAACAGCGCCACAGAGATGCTGCCATTGAGCAGATCATCCAGATTTAAGGTGGCAAATAACCGCCACAACTCGTAGCGAATACCGAGCAGGGCAAGGCCGGCACTGATGATCAGCCGCGACCAGAATGTGGGCTTGGGCGATAGCTCTTTGAGTAAAAAGGTAATCGCAAGCCAAACCAATGCTGGCATGAGCAGTGCTTCGGGGGTGGTGCCATCGACGCGAAACGTTGCTTGGCCACTATGCCAGAGACCAACGACGTTCGGCCAGAGGTTACGCCAGTCGAGTTGCAGGAGCAGCACCCCCAACAGGGATGCCGCACCAAGCCCAAGTAACCCATCCTCTACGGATAAAGATGACCTGCGCATCCTTAGGAGCCAAAGACGACTTCCACACTCTGACCAACGCCACAGAAGTTCTGGGCGCTTAGCTCTGGGGGCAAGGTGTCCAGTTGAACATCTACCGCTAGCTCGTTGCGCACTAGATCGGGAGGGGGCACAGCAATATTTTCCCCCACCTCTACTTTGCCAGGGCCACCACGAATGGCACGCACATATCCTTTAATGCGGCGATCGCTACCATCCAGTAGGCGCACTGTGGCGGCCTGACCGACTCGCAGTCGTGCATTATTCCGCTCTGCGACTAAGGCGGTTGCCCACACGTCCTGACAGTCTAGCAGTTTCACAATGGGATCGCCTGCTGCTAGCGGAATCCCTAGGGTGCCGGTTTTATGAATTACCGACCAAACCACACTGGTGGTGGGTACGGTAATGGCCGCGGTTCGTTGGAGTTGCAACTGCCGGTTAATGTTGGCAATTTCGCGCTGCAGTTGGGCAATGGTGGTCTCGCGCTCTAGAATCTCGACCTCCAGATCGACCACCTCTAACTGCAAATCAATGAGGCGAATTTGCGGAAAACTAAAGGTGCGAGAGGCATCTAGTTGCAGTCCTTGGCGTGCCGCTTGCAGGGCAATTTGTTGGCGCTGGAGTTCTGCTTGTTTACTCTCAACAATTTTGGCAGCCTGTTGGGCGCGGGAGACAGCATCATCCGCTAGCTGTCGTGCCACAGCCCCCGATTGGGCTAAACTGCTGTAGCGATCTGCCTCAATGCGGGCAAAGGCAAGGGCTTCTTGGGCTTGCCGTAGTTCGCCGAGACTGCGCCGCACCGCCTCTTGGCCATAGCGGACTTCTAGTGTCTGCTGGCTTTGTTGGTAGCGATCCATTGCCTGAATCAGAGCTTGACGGCTCTTACGTTTGCGCTCGAGGGCTTGGCGCTGACTGCGGGCAACCTGTAAACGGGTTTCTAGATTTTGGCGATCGGTTTCTAACTGTGGGTTGCGATCGTTGCGGATGATGCCAATTTTGGTGCCAGCGGTAAGGGAGTCGCCCGGACGCAGGAAATTTAAGGTTGCGGTTCCCGGAATGGTAGCGTAAAGGGTGATCACCGTACCGTTAAGATACCCGACACGACTGACCACATAGCGCTGCCGCCACCACAGTAAATAAATGGCTAAACCAATGAGGGTCACTCCCAGCCCAATACGTAAAATGCGAAAAACACGGCGGCGCTGGTTAAGCTCAGGCGGTTTAACTGGCGCGGAGGCAGGGGAGGGCAGCACTTCCATACAATATCTACAATATCAGGGAAACCGCACTTAGAGAGCTGTGTATGAAGAGCTCCCGACTGTCATCTTCATTGAGTCAACACAACTCAGTAGAAAGCGGGCTTTACGCTTCACACACTTGCCCGTACAGAGGCCTTGGCGTGCTGCCACCGTGCGACCCACAGCGGAGACACAGAGGGATAGCTTGGTAGCCCCGTACTTTAGTACAGGGAGGAAAAGCTACCTAGCAACTTTAGTTGCTCTGTGCTAATCTATACTTAATCGCCATCCTTGGTGAAAAACCCAATCGGCGACAGTTGTTACAAGTAAGCAGAACTTTGGGGCTTTGCCTCAAGGAACTGTGTAGGGGCGGTTTGCTCACGCCTTTACGAGTTCGTTTGTGGACTGCGTAAGAATCCCCCGACTTTAGTCGGTGGGAGTGTCAATATCGGGACTAATCCCCAAAATAGTGACGTTGCGTTGTGCTAACGCCGCTGCCACCTCTCGGTAACCGCAAGCTTCCTTAGTGCAGCCGGGCGTGTTATCACGGGGGTAGAAGTACAAAATAACCCATTGCCCTCGCAATTCCTCTAAGCTAACTAAGGTGCCACTGGCATCTGGCAGCGTAAACAAAGGGGCAAAACTACCAACCTCTAAAAACATTGACGCAACCTTTTCAAAATGTCTTGAGTGGACATACAACAAATAGACACAAACCTATTAGTGATTGATTCGACATTGAAAAACTCAATTTCAATCTTGCGATCACGGGAAAACCGTTGACTTATCTATGCTAATTCAATTCGGCTTAGATTTTGATCTATGAATGAAGTCCATGAGAGCTGCAAACGCCGGTCTAGTACCGCAAACATCGCAGTTGAATCAGGTTTCATAATAGTAGAAACTAGAAAATATTATCAAGGGTTATATTGTCAAAAGAAACCCCTAACCCTATGCTTGTCATAGAGATAAAAAGACGGTGATTAACGTAACGATAACAATCGGCCATCCCGTCATAAATTTCTGGGGCGATCAATTTGATTGCAACTGTAATTTTTGTACTGCTTACCCTTATTCTAATTAGGAGAGCTTACTCATGCCAATTGCTGTGGGAATGATTGAAACGCGCGGATTCCCCGCCGTCGTCGAAGCAGCAGACGCAATGGTAAAAGCCGCACGGGTCACCCTTGTGGGCTACGAAAAAATCGGCAGTGGTCGGGTCACGGTCATTGTCCGGGGCGATGTCTCCGAAGTGCAAGCCTCGGTGGCGGCAGGAGTTGACTCTGCCAAGCGAGTTAATGGTGGTGAGGTTCTTTCGACCCACATCATTGCCCGTCCCCACGAAAACCTTGAATACGTCTTGCCGATTCGTTACACGGAAGCGGTTGAACAGTTCCGTAACTAATACATTTCCCACAGGTCAATGTTCAGTTGCATCGCACCATCACTTTCTAATGTTTAGGAGCTATTACAATGGCAATTGCTGTCGGAATGATTGAAACGTTGGGCTTTCCTGCTGTCGTTGAAGCGGCAGACGCAATGGTAAAAGCTGCGCGGGTTACCCTTGTGGGCTACGAAAAAATTGGTAGTGGCCGAGTCACGGTTATTGTTCGGGGTGATGTCTCAGAAGTACAGGCCTCAGTGGCGGCTGGGGKAGAAAACGTGAAGCGAGTCAACGGTGGTCAAGTGCTCTCGACCCACATCATTGCCCGTCCCCACGAGAACCTTGAGTACGTCCTGCCCATTCGCTACACCGAAGCAGTGGAGCAGTTCCGTGAAAGTGTTAGTGGCATTCGTCCGATGGGTCGCCCATAGTGAAAATTGCACGAGTGTGCGGCACGGTTACCAGTACTCAAAAAGAAGACACCTTAGCGGGAGTCAAGTTTTTAGTCTTGCAATATTTGGGTGAGGACGGCGAATTTTTACCCGACTACGAAGTCGCTGCGGATACAGTGGGTGCAGGACAAGACGAATGGGTGCTGGTGAGTCGAGGGAGTGCCGCCCGCTACATCGTCAACAGTACTCAGCGACCCATTGATGCAGCCGTTGTGGCCATCATTGACACCGTAAGTCGGGATAACTATTTGCTGTATAGCAAGCGTACCCAGTATTAGCAGTTGGAGACTTCTCCCTATGGCGGTTCAAAGTTATGCGGCACCTCCTACGCCATGGTCACGGGATTTAGCGGAGCCAGACATTGCCAGTTCGGCTTACGTTCACTCCTTTAGTAACCTCATCGGAGATGTCCGCATCAAAGATTATGTGCACATTGCCCCCGGTACCTCGATTCGTGCCGACGAAGGGACACCCTTCCATATTGGTTCCTATACCAATGTTCAAGATGGCGTGGTCATTCACGGTTTACAGCAGGGGCGAGTCATTGGCGATGATGGTCAAGAGTATTCCGTGTGGATTGGCAACAATGCCTCGATTACTCACATGGCGCTCATCCATGGCCCCGCCTACATCGGTGATGGCTGCTTTATTGGCTTTCGCTCAACAGTATTTAATGCACGGGTGGGAGCAGGCTGTGTTGTCATGATGCATGCCCTGATTCAGGATGTTGAAATTCCACCCGGTAAATATATTCCTTCAGGAATGGTGATCACCAATCAACAACAGGCGGATCGCCTTCCCAACGTCGAGGAATCAGATATTCATTTTGCTCAGCATGTTGTGGGGATTAACAAGGCACTGCTGTCGGGCTATCGCTGTGCTGAAAATATTGCCTGTATTGCCCCCATTCGCAATGAGCAGCGGGGTCAGGCTGACCCACAGATGTTACAGGTTGAAACGCTTACCGGGGAAAATCGTACCATGACAACAGATTACGCGACTCACGTCCGCCAACTGTTGCAGCAGGGGTATCACATTGGGCTGGAGTATGCGGATGCGCGACGGTATCGCACCAGTTCTTGGCAGAGTTGCCCAACGCTGACAGCACAACAGGAATCGCAGGTATTAGCAGCCATAGCGCAGCTTCTGAATGAGCACGCGGGTGAATATGTGCGGCTCATTGGTGTTGATCAGCGAGCTAAGCGGCGTGTTTTTGAACAGGTGATTCAACGCCCAGGGGATGCGGCTCCTGCTAGCGATCGCCCCAGTGGGTCAGCACCCGTGGTGGGTGCGGTTCCTAGCGGCTCCCTTGATAGCTCCGTTACAGCGCAGGTGCGGCAGTTATTACAGCAGGGCTACCAAATTGGCACTGAGCACGCGGATGCCCGCCGCTACCGCACCAGCTCTTGGACCAGTTGTGCCCCTATTCAATCGCAGCGGGAGCCAGAGGTGATCGCTGCCCTTGAAGCCTGCCTTCAGGAACATGCGGGGGAGTATGTGCGCCTGATTGGCATTGACAAGACGCAAAAACGGCGGGTGTTCGAGCAAATTATTCAGCGACCGGACGGTGCCGTGGCGATCGCCCCCAAAGCAATGAATACCAGCATTAACAATGGCAGTGCCACCCCCAGTGATACAGTGTTGAGTGCCGATGTTCTGAACCAAGTACAGGATCTACTGCGGCAAGGGTGCGTGATCACCACTGAGTATGCTGATCAACGGCGGTTCCGTACCAGTTCATGGCAGAGTGGCATCAAAATTACCTCTGCCCAAGGTATCAACGATCTGAGCACCTTTTTAGCCGAGCATCCACGGGATTACGTTCGCCTTGTGGGGGTCAACCCACAGGCTAAACAGCGCGTCCTAGAAGTGATTATTCATCGCCCTAACGGTCACGCAGCAACTAATGGCAGTAGTACCCGCGGTAAAGGGTTTGCTCCTAGCAGCACGGCCAACCCGACACGCACTGCTAGCACAAGCCATGGCCTAGACTCAGAGGTGGTTCAGCGCGTGCAGCAGCTCCTGCAACAGGGACACCAGTTAGCCCTAGAGCATGTGGATGCCCGCCGTTATCGCACCAACTCGTGGCAGAGTGGCCCGCGTATTGAGGCCAAAACCCTGAATGAGGCACTTGCCGCCATTCAAGCCTGCCTGCAAGAGTATAGTGGCGAGTACGTCCGCCTCATTGGTGTGAACCCTGCCAGTAAGCAACGGGTGGCGCAGATTCTGCTGCAACAGGCCACTAAGTAGCCCTCCCAAGTGAGGTGCCCCGATGCCCCTGCCGCCCTTGGCCTTACCCCCGACTCCTGCCGTACGGATTGCTGGTGATGTGGTGGTACATCCCCAAGCTATTCTGGCACCGGGGGTCTTGCTCTGGGCTGAAGCGGGGGCAACCATTCGCATTGCTGCTGGGGTGTGTATTGGTATGGGCAGCGTTATTCATGCCCACGGCGGCGCAATTACAGTAAGCGAAGGGGTCAATATCGGGGCGGGGGTGTTACTCATTGGCCAAGTCACCATTGAACCCCATGCCTGTATTGGCACCAGTGCCACCCTGATCAACACCATCGTTCCTGCCGGAGCGGTGGTTGCTGCGGGATCACTCATGGGGGATAACAGTCGCCGCTGGCAACCGGAGCCAGCGCCAGAGACCAGCGATCCATGGCAAGAGGCGGCCTCCCCAGCCAGCCCTGCCCCTGATACCCCACATTCCCCAGATTCACCGCCAACAGACACAGAGCCAGCCCCTGTAGCGGCGGTTGAGAATGCAACCCCTACAGCCAAGCCTACGGTTGTCTATGGCCAAGCTTACGTGAGCCAGATGTTTGCGAAAATGTTTCGCACTGAGCCACTGACCAATGAACAGCCGTAATTTCTGGTGGCACCACCCGTGGCGGATGGTGGGGGTAGCACTGGTGCTCTTGGGTGGGCTGTTGTGGGGCTGGTTTTATCCCCACGCGTTGCAGACAGAGCTTGTGCGAATTCCGCGTCAACCCCATCAGGTATTAGTGAGTCGTTTGTATCTGCCCCTGACAGGCACCCCCCCTTACCCCACCCTGATGCTGTGGCATGGTGTTAAGAACTATTGGCTTAATGTTAAGCATTATTAACTTTGATTGATCAAATAAATAAGACTTATCACACTACTAGAAAGCGATCCTCGCGATCGCTCCTTGGCACAGTTGCAGGTTCTATAAAACACAGTTATTTGGGATATTGTACATGATGCATGGACTCTCGCTCGCCCCTCGATACCGCTTAGATGATACTGATCCATGGCTGTTGGGGATTGATCCCAGTCGGCAGTATTGGTTACAGATCAACGGCGATCCGCAGCAGTTGGCGACAATCCCGGGAGTGGTGGTGCAAAGTATTTCCGATCTGCGGGAGATCATGGAAACGGTGCGATCGCTCCTGCCGGGGCAGCGGGTGCAATTTCAGCGGGCTGCGACATGTTTAGAACTTCACTGCATTGGTGACAATTTATTGGCCATTGCGGATGAGGTGGCGGGGGCACCGGTTTGGCACCTGTTTGACCGCGAAACCCTCGAAAGTTTATTGATGAGCGCGCATCCCCACTGGCAATGCCGCCCAGAGGATGTGGAGTTAGGACGGCGACAGCTTTGGCACTCGTTTCAGTTACCCGTTGCGGCCTAAGCTTTGTCCAGCAATCCAGCCGGTGGTCCATGCACTTTGTAGGTTAAAGCCACCGGTCACGCCATCAATATCTAGCAGTTCTCCTGCCAAAAATAGGCCGGGGCAGCGGCGGCTAGCCATGGTCTTAAAATCCACGTCCTTGAGATCCACGCCGCCACAGGTGACAAACTCCTCTTTGAACACCCCTTTGCCGACAATGGCAAACTCACTGCGATGCAACAGTAATGCTAGTCGCTGGCTACTTTTTTTGGCCAGATGCGCCCAGGTCTGATCAACGGGAATACCCACTAATTCCAGCCAATAGCTCCACAGTCGTCGTGGCAGATCAAAGGGGCAATGGCTGGCGATCGCCCGTTTCGGCAGACGCACACGACACAGAGGGTTAGCTTGGTAGCTCCGTACTTTAGTACGGGGTGGAAAAGCCCTAAAGCAACTTTAGTTGCTCTGTGCTAAACTATACTTGGTCGCCATCCTTGGTGAAAAACCCAATCGGCGACAGTTGTTACAAGTAAGCAGAACTTTGGGGCTTTGCCTCAAGGAACTGTGTAGGGGCGGTTTGCTCACGCCTTTACGAGTTCGTTTKTGGACTGCGTAAGAATCCCCCGACTTTAGTCGGTGGGAGTGTCAATCAGGCCTGCCCGTTCATGCAGACGGGGATCTGCGACTTGGAAGGTAAAAAGGGAGGGCACCGGCGGCACAATAGTATGCCCTAACTGTGCAGCCAAGCGATATCCTTGGGGACTACTGCCTGTGGCCAGCAAGAGGCGATCGGCCACCAGTGGTTCAGGAGCTTGGCTGGTCATAACCTGAAATTCCCCTGCTACGTTGGCAATGCGCTTGACGGCAGCTTGGGTGCGAATGCGAACTCCCAAGGCTTTGGCTTCGGCGACTAAGCAATCAACGATCGTGCTGGAGTCATCAGAAACGGGAAACACGCGCCCATCCGCTTCGGTTTTTAGGGCAACCCCTCGCTCCTGAAACCACTGCATGGTATCCCGCGGCTGAAACCGGTTAAATGCCCCCCGCAGTTCTTTTCCGCCACGGGGATAGTGCTGTACCAAGAGTGCCGGATCAAAACAATGATGAGTCAGGTTACAGCGTCCACCGCCAGAGATGCGCACTTTGCCCAAAACCCTAGGGGCAGCCTCAAGCAGGGTAATCTGCGCCCGGGGATTGGCACTTGCACAGGCGATCGCCCCGAAGAAAGCGGCGGCTCCCCCACCCACAATAATGATGCGATCTGGTCGCTGACCTAGGACGGCAGATGACATCGCTACGGCTTAGGATTCCAACGCGGAGGCATCTGGCGACCCCCCATGGCCATTGACCTCCCGTACCAGATGAAGTTGCTGGTGCAAGCGCCCAATGGGAATACCGTTGGCAGCGAGGACATTCAGCATCCGGCGGCGGAATTCCCGCGCCACCGCCCACTGCTGGCCGGGTTGAGTTTTAATCCAAATACGCACCAACAGACCACTGGCGGTAATCTCATCAATGCCTAACACCTCGGGGGGGGCTAGGAGCTTTKAGTGCCACGCTGGCTCCTCATAGAACTCCTGACTCAGCGCCGCTAATAGACTTAGCATCGGATCTGGCGCAGTGGTGATATCCACCCACACCTCTAAGTTAACCCGGGACCACGTGCGGGTTAGGTTAGCCACCTTCGTAATGGTACTGTTGGGAATGGTAATTAAGCAGCCCTCAGCATTCCGCAGTTGGGTGACCCGCAGGTTCAGGTTTTCTACCATCCCCGCATAGGGTTCAATTTGCACCACATCCCCAATAGCGTACTGATCTTCCCAAACAATCAGCAGCCCGTTAATAATATCCTTAACAAGGTTCTGAGACCCTAGGGAAATGGCTAAGGCAAGGAAGCCCCCCACCGCCAAAATGGAGGAAATAGGCACTCCCAAGGAACTCAGAATCACCACAATCCGCGTCAAGTAGATCAACACGGTCTTGAGGCTGCGCAGCACTTCAATGGTAGTGCCAATGCGCAGGGTGGTTCGTTGGGCATCACTAAACTTGACGAGGTTATTTTGCTCCCAGAAGATGCGAAGGCGATCAAAGGCTAGGTCAGCAAGCTGATTGAGGAGGCCAGTGCCAAACCATACCGCCATCCAGAGAATCGGCAGACCGTAAACCTGTGAACTCCATCCGCGGGTGGCCGGAAATAATGCCAAGATCAACGCCAAGGCGTATAGCCAAAGGGCAATCTGCCCCCAGAGCAGTAAATAGCGCACGAGGCGGATGAGTTTTAGCCGCTGCTTGAGGAAAAATTCAGCCCCCAAGTTGGGCAACAGGGGCAGCGGGCGCTCCGGTTCGTTGGGTTGGGTGGTCGCGGCGATCGATGCCAACTGCCGTTGTATCGTGCGTCGCTGTTGCGCCAACAGGACTTGAAGTAAAAACATGAGGGTACTGGCAGCTAGGACTTTGAGGGCAATCCATGCCGCCGTTTGCAGTTGTGCCATCAGCGCTGTGTAGGTGCGCTCCTTAATGGCTTGGTTCATCTGGGTTTGCAAGATACTGCGCCAGTTTGCCGCAAGAGTGTCTGCCGGTAGTTGATGGTAGTCGCTATCGGCTTCGGTGATTGTAAGAATGCGGGTGGTGCGCTCGGAACGACCGAGACGGCCACTAATGACCAATTCATTATTGAGGCGAGCAACCCCAATATTGACGACCTCTGGGGAACCACGGCGGTTTTCAATGGCGCTATTGAGAATACGGCGCAGATTAGATTGAATGAGTTCAGCACGCAGCTCTACAGGAACGCGATCGCCAGGGTCATTGCGATCGCGCACGGTAGGTGCAGCGATGGTAAACAAGACCCGCCCATCAAAGCGCACCTCCGTTGTTTCCAGTTCGCCAATGCGACGAACGCCAGGGGGGGGCGGTGAAACTGTGGTCTGATTTAATCCCGGAATTGTTACTTGACTAAAGCCTGGAGCTGCCAACAATACCGCGAAACAAACGCTGAGAAGGGCGATCGCCCCCCAACGCCACGCTCGTTTACGGACATTGATCATGAGCCAGTTCATCGTAAACAGCAGATATTTTCTTTTTGAAAGAAAATTTAGACACAGAGGGTTAGCTTGGTAGCTCCGTACTTTAGTACGGGGTGGAAAAGCCCTAAAGCAACTTTAGTTGCTCTGTGCTAAACTATACTTGGTCGCCATCCTTGGTGAAAAACCCAATCGGCGACAGTTGTTACAAGTAAGCAGAACCTTGGGGCTTTGCCTCTAGGAACTGTGTAGGGGCGTCTTGACAACGCCTTTATGAGTTCGTTTATGGACTGCGTAAGAATCCCCCACCTTTAGGTGGTGAGAGTGTCAAATCCTATCCTATCATTCCCTTGAAGTGCTAGGCTGCCACAAGGCTCTATGGATTTGGGTGTTACTGAGTGTGGCTATGACTTGCCTTCATCCCCAACCCTTCTCCCTGGAGAGAAGGGAGCTAAGAGTCTTGTTCCCTCTCCCAAAGGAGAGGGCTAGGGTGAGGGCGGCATTAGGATTGATTGGTGGCCAACTTATGTTAACCCTGCGACTACAGTGCGAGCTTCCCGCCATAAAAAAATGACGTAGTGTCGCGGAATTCCCTATCCACCGATGCGGTGGGGTAGGTTATCTGCGCCGTCATGATTAAATAATGGCTATTTTTTGCAAAAAATTAGTTACTATTAGCGATTCCAATTATTAATTATTCTCAATAAGACTGCATTCTTGCAAATACTGCCGTTGGTCAGTTATCATGCGAATCATAACGGCGGATTGAGCGAATCTCCATATGCCCCTTTACACCGCAGCAGCCCTCAAAGCCGAACTGAACGATAAAGGATGGCGATTAACGCCACAGCGAGAAACCATTCTCAATATTTTCCAAAATTTGCCGAAGGGCAACCACCTGAGTGCCGAAGACTTACACCACGAGCTACGCAAGCAAGGGCACTCCATTAGTTTGTCCACCGTCTATCGGACTGTCAAGCTAATGTCGCGGATGGGCATTTTGCGAGAGTTGGAATTGGCCGAAGGTCATAAGCATTATGAACTGAATACGATGTCACCTCACCATCACCATCACATGGTGTGTGTGCAGTGCAACCGAACAACCGAGTTTGATAATGATTCGATTTTGAAGCAAGCCCTCAAGCAAACCGATAAGTACGGCTTGCAAATGATTGATTGCCAGCTTACCATCTATACCATTTGTCCGGAAGCGTTGCGGCGTGGTTATCCGGGGCTGCCTGAGAATTGGATGTGTAGTAGCGCGATCGCCCACAGTTCTGAACCGCCCCCCCGTGCAAAATGATCAAACGCACCAAATCTTTTTTCGTGGGAGTTGGCCTTGCCCTTAGTGCAGCGCCGTGGGTGGGGGCAGTGGAATTCCCTGATGGTCGCGTTGCCTTTGATCAACCGCCAATTTTTGCTGAAGCAAATACCCGCTATCCCCAAGTATTAATTCCCAGCCCTATCTACAACTTTATTTTGCGGGTGCCTGATACTGCCGGTGAACCCCTTGCCCGTCTAGAGATTCAGCAGTTACCAGCTCTAGAAACCCTTTATTTTCAACCGCAGCGTACCCGTGCCTTTGTTGGCACCCGACCTCGCCAACGCACTTCCCTTGCTGCGGCTGTGTTTGACCCCAGCGACCAAGTGCTACGCATCACCTTTGATCCGCCCATTCCTCCGGGAAGCTATTTGCGGGTGGAGATCTCCCCTGTGCGCAACCCTCAATGGGAGGGGGTGTATTTGTTTGGTGTGACGGCCTTTCCGCGGGGTGGCGATCGGGCGATTGGCCAGTATATTGGTACTGGGCGATTGCAGTTTTACCGTGGCTCAGACTTCCTGTGATCGGATGTGGATGAGATGACGCTGGCCATTCTGCCGCCCCCGTTGCAGCCGGGCGATCGCCTTGGCGTGGCCTTTCCCAGCGGCGTACTGCGACACCAAGAGGCGTTTTGGCAAGGGGTGGCCTGTTGGCAAGCCCAAGGCTACGAAGTGCTGGTGGACGAAGCGGCCTTTGACGGGTGGGGCTACCTTGCAGGCTCCGATGCCCAACGGCGCGAGCGCCTGCGCCACCTATTGCAAGATACTACTATTAAAGCCATTCTCTGTGGCCGCGGTGGGTTTGGTAGCACCCGCTTACTCGAAGCATGGCAATGGCTGCCCTGTGCCCCGAAGTGGCTGATTGGGTTTTCCGATATTACCGCCCTGCTGTGGAGCTATGCCGCCCAAGGCGTCGCAGGGGTGCATGGCCCAGTCCTGACAACGCTGGCCGCCGAACCTCTGTGGAGCCAAACTCGCCTGTTTAACTGCGTACAGCGACAGCCGCTGCCCCCCCTCTCAGGCACTGCTTGGGGAGGCGGCTGTGTCCAAGGACGGCTATTGGTGGGTAACCTGACGGTGGCAACCCATTTGCTAGGCACCCCCGACTGCCCCGACTTTAGCAACGTAATTTTAGCACTAGAGGATGTGGGGGAAGCCCCTTACCGCATTGACCGGATGCTGACCCAATGGCGACGCAGTGGTGTGCTCAAGCAAGTTAAGGGGATTGCCCTAGGGCGGTTTAGTCGCTGTGACGATGCTGCCACCCAACCAAACTTTCGTGTTCTGGAAGTTCTTGGCGATCGCCTAGGGGATTTAGGCATTCCCATTGTCAGTGATCTGCCCTTTGGCCATGAGGGGGTCAATGCCGCCTTACCGGTTGGCGTGCTTGCAGAACTGGATGGCGATCGCGGCCAGTTGCGCGTGCTGGCATCGTAAGGTTGCCGACAAATTCAGCTACTATCGCTTCATGCCTGATCTATAATGTGTCTAGCTTTAACCACCCTTGGCCTGCTAGCGCCAGTCTGGGGCACCCGCTATATATTGTTGCCCTGATGATGGCATTCCCGTTTAGTATGGAATTGATTTGCTGCCGTGAGGCTAACACTTGTTAGTTTGATATGACGAGCGCTAACTCTGGATATTTTTTGTCCTTGAGTTCATCGTGCTCGATCGTGCTCGAGGCATGCATTCGCTAAGTTCCGTTGTGTGTAAGTATTTGCATTAGATTAAGAGGTCAAGGGCTGTGCAGTATCTCGCGGAAGTCATTAAAAAAACGGGTTTCATGGGTACGAAATCCGAACTAAAACTTCTGATGCGTGAACAATCTGGGTACTGGCATCCTGTCTCCCAAAACGAAGACACCATCCCATTTGACAATAGCCGCGACTACGGTAATGGGGTGCTGGTCTTTGTTGAGATGGCTGCCAATCGTCAGATTCAGCATATAGATGAAGCTTCACGGCGACTGACGGGCATTTTACACGGCTTTACACGGATGCGCGAACGCTTCCAAAGCCAAGAAGAAGAAATTGAAGGCTGGAAGCAATCCCTGTCTTACCAAGCAGAAGCCCTCAACCAGAGAGAAGCAGAATTTGAAATTCGTCGTGAAGAGTTACAAGAGCTAGAAGAACAAATTGCCAACTATGAGCAACAACTGGCAGACCTCAATAAACTGCGCTCAGAACTAGGGAGTGAGGAAGAACGCATTCAAGCTGAGCGCCAAGCCCTCGAAAACCTACGCCACCAAGTTCACCAAGAGCAGCAACGGTGGGAGCAATTAAAGTCCAGTCATAGTGTTGGCCTCTCACCGGAGCAGATTCGTCAAGTCGATGGCATCCTGCAACAACTGAGCGATAGCCTCAACAGCAGTAGCACTAATCAGGTTAACGACTGTTTGCAGGTTCTGGAGCAGCAGCAAGCCCTGTTAACCCAATACTGGCAGCAGTTAGAGCAAATTGACCAAGAAGTGGCTCAGCGGCAAGCAGCCCTTGAGCAGCAACTCCACGCATTTCGTGAGCAAGAGCAGGTATGGCATGCAGCCCAAGAACAATTTTGGCAAGATAGCCGGGCGATCGCCCTGCAGGAAGAACTTTGCCGCTACAAGCAATCGGTTCTCGAAAAAGAGCGCCAGCTCCTTGCCCAACAAGAAGAGATGATCCAACAAATGCGGCAGGCCATGGTGAGTGACTTAACCGAAGCGGTAGATGTCAATGCCTTGATGAAAATGGCCATAGAAGATCTAGAAAAAGAAGTGGCTAATCGTGGTAACGATCTCAAGCGAGCCTCCGCCTTTGTCAACGATCAAGAAGAAGAGTTAAAAATGGCGCTGGAGTCCTTGATGGAACTTGAGCAAAAAGCAAAAGATGCCAGTGACTTTGATCGCCTCCAACTAGCTGGTGAAGTGGAAGACGAGCGGCAGCGGTGTAACCTCCTCAACCAAGCCCTTGAAGGTCAGCGCCAACATATCCGTGAAAAAGAAGCGGCCTATAAAATTTACCTGCAAGTTCTCGAAGCCCGTCGAGATCCCGCTTCACAGCAGGGGATTAGTCTGATTCCAATTCTCAGTGAGCTAGAAAAACAGTTTCATGAGTACGGCGTTGCTGTTAACCAACTGGCGGAAGAACTCCAGCACGCCTACACCGATCTCGAAAGTCTGCGCCACGACATTGAAGAGCGCCGCAAACGGCAACAGCAGCAGCGAGATCAGTTGACACAGCAAGAGCAGACGCTGATCGAAGAGCAACGCTTGATTGCGGCCAAACGCGGCCAAGCAGATCTACTACGGGAATTTTTGCAGCCTGTACAGGATCGGCTCAACCAACTGCGGCAAGTACTGGAGAGCTTAGGAGACAACCAAATGAATGGCCGTCCTAGGGCGTTAATTTCTGAGCTTCAGCAAGTGGTGATGAATCTGGGGCAAGGAACGGCGTGACATCCTCCCGACGCTGACCCTACAGTTACAGTGCGGGACGTATTGCTCCCCGAACCCCTCATTAGTTAAAAGTTAAACTAAACTCGCTCCAGTGTGGCTTCCAACAGTTGTTTTAGTTTATGGCTACGGTAAATGCCACTTAAGAGGGTGTAGTGATTGGCATCCACCTGCCAGTAATGCTCAAATCCTGTGCAACGACTTGCATCTCCCAATAGAATAAACTGCTGCACAATGCTATGGGGGGTAATCCAGCCTTCCCCTTCGAGGCGGCCTAACAAACTGTGTTGCAGCACATAGGTAAACATCATTTCGTCTAGTTCTAGCTTACCCCGTGACTGTAAAATCAAGTCTGGTTTAGCTTGTTCAGCGAATGTTACCTTTGCCGCCATAGAAAACCAGTCATCCTGCCCATAGGACACAAGAATCTTGCCAGAGATGGCGATCGCCTCTTGAGGTGGCTCCAGCCAGTAGCCATTCAGGAGCCATCGTCCCGCATCCACTAAGAATGTATGATTCACGCTGAACTTGTCCGAAACAAATGTACTGATTTTATCCACTGAAGGCCGAACTGTACCACGCCCCTTCGCAACCTCTACCGGGGGCAGCCATCAGTGAATTGCGCCACCACCCATAGGCTTAGGCGTGCTGGAGTTCCTCTAAGCGCGCGAGAACTTCTTTACTGTGGGTTGCTGGATTCACCTTGACGTAGCGCTCTCGCAAAATACCGTCGGGGTCAATGATAAAGCTATGGCGTAGGGAGACAAACCCTAACCACGAGCCATAGGCTTTGCTAACGCGGCCATCCGGATCCGAGAGTAGTGGAAAGGTCAACCCTTCGCTATCGCAAAAATCTGCATGGGAATCGACAGAATCGGCGCTGACACCGATAACTTCGGCATTGTGGGCATGGAATTGCTCAATATCTTGCTGGAAGCGCTGCGCCTCAATCGTACAGCCAGAGGTAAAGTCCTTCGGGTAAAAGTAAAGCACCACCCATTTGCCACGGTAATCTGCTAAGCGAACGGGCTGGCTGCTGCCATTGGTGGGCAAGGTAAATTCCGGTGCTGGGGCATCGAGGGGGGGCAGTTCACCTCCTAAGGCCACACTAGGGGCAGACCATCCCACAAGGACAACCAGACTGAGCAGACAAGACAAAAGGATGCGCAAGACCATGGCCAAACCGTTAGACTAGCAGTAGCAAATTCTAACCGCAATGTAACCTACCTTTAAGAATTTTTCGAGTTTGGAGTCCATGCGCTACCGCTCCCTTGGTCATTCACTGTTGTACTGGCTAGGTTGGTTGGTGGCGGCGATCGCCCTTGGCATTGTCATTTGCCGTCTGCTGGCAGAAAGCCTTTGGTTTCATCACCTTGGCTACGCTGGGGTATTGTGGCTGCGGTGGGGGGTACAGGGACTGCTGCTAATTTTTGTGGTTGGGCTGTCAGGACTCTTTTACCGTTGGCATCAACGCCGTGCCTACCAGCAGTGCACGGTTACCTTGGATGCAGAACTCACTGCCCACAGTCGCTATCGGGGGTTGGGGCTACTGGGGCTGTTGAGTGCGGCGGCGGGGTTAATTGGCTTGCTGATAGTGGCAACGTACCACATTGGGGCGATCGCGGTGCAACTGTGGCAGCAGCGCAGCGACATGACGATTAATACCCCGCTTTTGCCGCAGTTAAGTGTCTGGCGAGCCGCAGACTTACTACAACAAATCCTCCAGAATCCATGGTTACTCTTGGTGAGCGCTGGCACATTGATACTGGGGCTATGGGCACCGCTGCACCTCTTTCGGGGGATTAGTGTGATCCTGAGTTTGGCCATGGGGGCGATCGCCCTGATGAGTTGGTCAGCGGTGCTAACGGGTGTGTTTGGTGTTAGTGATCCCCATACCGAACCACTGTTCCATCGTTCGATTAGCTTTTATCTTTTTCGCCTCCCCCTGTTAGAACTGCTACGGCTGTGGCTTGTGAACCTGAGTGTGGTGAGCTTAGCGGGAGTGGCTCTTACCTATTTGCTCGCCAACGATAGCCTCAGCCATGGCAAATTTCTTGGCTTTGTGCGATCGCAACGCCGACATTTACAGGGTCTGAGTGCCTTTGTGTTTGCCACGGTTGCCTTTAGCTTTTGGCTAGAGCGCTACAAACTGCTTTACTCCACCAACGGAGCCGCCTTTGGCGCAGGTTATACCGATGTCACGGTGCGCTTACCCCTCTACGGCTGGCTGTGCGTGTCTGCCCTTGCCGTGGCAATGCTCCTTGGCTGGTCAGCCATTCGCCAAGGCGGTCGGGGGCAGCGGCGTTTAGGCCCCATCGCCCCCGGCTTGTTTAGCTTTACCCTTGGCTATTTAGTCGTCATCTTGGTGGCCGATTGGTTACTCCCCAATGCCATTGAGGCAGCCATTGTTGAACCGAACCAACTGGAACGGGAACTTCCCTACATTCAACGGACAATTACCCACACCCGCGAAGGCTTTAACCTAGACACCATGAGGGTTGAACCCTTCCAGCCCGAAAATAATCTCAACGCCGAGATCATTGCAGCGAATGAGGCCACCACCCGCAATATTCGCGTTTGGGATACCCGCCCCCTCTTAGAAACCAATCGCCAACTGCAACAGTTGCGCTCCTACTACCGCTTCCCAGCCGCTTTTTTAGATCGCTATTCCCTCAAGCTTGCCAACCAGCAGGCCACCCCAGAACTTCGCCAAGTGCTGATTGCAGCTCGCGAAATTGACTACAGCGCTGTGCAGCAGTTTGCCCGCAGTTGGATTAACGAACACCTCGTCTTCACCCACGGCTATGGGTTTACCATGAGTCCCGTGAATACCGCCGAAGCAAACGGTTTACCCAAGTATTTTGTGCGCGACATTGGTGAAAATGGCGAACTGCTCACGTTCCCCCCACAATTGCGGGAGCACTTTCCCTTCTTCTATCCGCGTCTTTACTACGGTGAACTGACGAATACCTACATTTTCGCGCCCTCCCATGTGCCCGAACTGGACTTCCCCCGCGGCAGTGATAACGTCTATAACCACTACGACGGCAGTGGCGGTGTGGCCATTTCAGCGTGGTGGCGACGGCTGATCTATGCTGTCTATTTTCGCGATTGGCAAGTCTTACTCACCCCTAATCTACGGCCTGACTCGCGGGTGCTGTTTCGGCGCACAATTCAAGAGCGGGTACAGGCGATCGCCCCCTTCTTGCGCATCGACAGCGAGCCTTATCTGGTCATTGCCGATCCGCGTTCTGAGAGTGACATCAAAGCCAGTCACAGGAGTGCTGGGGTGAGTTATTTGTACTGGATTATTGATGCCTACACCCTCAGTCGCCATTATCCCTACGCTGACCCAGGAAAGCATAGCTTTAACTACATTCGCAACTCCGTCAAAATTGTTGTCGATGCCTACAACGGCGATGTCACCTTTTACGTTGTTGAGCCAGAGGATGTCATTTTGCGCACATGGCAGCGCATCTTTCCGCAGCTTTTTCGCCCCATTAGTGCCATGCCGCACCGGTTGTACACCCACATTCGCTATCCCGTGGATATGCTGCAAATCCAATCGGAGCAGCTATTGCAGTACCACATGACCGATCCGGTAGTGTTTTACAACCGTGAAGACCTCTGGCAAATTCCCCAAGAAATCTACCGCGAAACCCCCCAGTCCGTTGCCCCTTACTACCTCATTACGAAATTGCCCATTGGCTACACCGAAGAGTTTGTGCTCTTAGTTCCCTTTACCCCCGTAAACCGTCCCAACCTCATTGGCTGGTTAGCAGCGCGCTCCGATGGCCAAAACTACGGCAAATTATTGCTTTACGTATTTCCCAAGCAGGAACTGGTGTTTGGACCTGAGCAAATGGAAGCGCGCATTAATCAGGATCCGCTCATTTCCCAGCAAATTTCCCTCTGGAATCGGCAAGGCTCGCGCTCAGTGCAGGGCAACCTCCTCATTATTCCCATCGAGCGATCCCTACTCTACGTGGAACCCATCTACCTTGAAGCCAGCCAAAATAGCTTGCCTACCCTTGCCCGGGTCATTGTTATGGATAACGAGCGCCTAGTGATGGCACCTACGCTGGAGGAAGGCTTGAAGCAACTGTTTCCCGCCGCCAGCTAGCTCAGGAAATAGCGACGGAGGCCATAGATTATCCACTCTGGCACCTCAAGGTGTGGTAGCACCCCCGCCTCAGGAATGCCATAAAACCCTTGCAGCCGACCGTGGGCGCTGGCGTAGAGCCGCTGCCCTAGGGAAAAGGGAGTTAGCTTCGCCTGCTCACCCCAAAAGATGACCGTGGGGGTTTGCAACTGCGGCAAGTATTGGCTCAAATCAAAGGAAAGATTACCCTTTAAGGTGCTTAAGGCCGCCCATTCTGCGCCATAGCGACAGGCAGACTCAAGGTAGGCGCTAACGGTTTCCTCCCGCAGGCGTTGGGGGTTAGCGAACAAAAACTGAGTCAGGAAACTGCGAACCGCAAGGGGATTTGCTGCCGCCGCTGTATAGATGAGCCGATCTAGGGCAGGCACACTCAGGATAGCGCGAGCCAACGCTTGACCTTGATCTTCACCAAAATCATTAAACCCACTGGGACACACCAAACACAGGCTGCTAAAAAGATGGGGCTGTTGCACCGCCAAGCGAACAACAATACCAGCAGTGAGGGAAGAGGCCACCACCCGCACCGGCGTGCCCACCATCCGTAATAATTCAGCAATCATCAGCCAGTAGTCGCTGGTGTAATACTCTCGCGCAGGGTGATCCGATGCCCCCCAGCCAATGAGATCAGGCGCAATCACACGATAGCGACTGGCAAAGGCAGGATACACCTGCGACCATTCATAATGGCTGGAGCCGCCCCCAAGGCTGTGCAAAAAGATCAGGGGAGAACGCTCAATAGTGTTGCCCCAGTAGCGATCGCTCGGAGTATAGTAAACGATTTTGCCGCTACTGATGGTGAGGGTTTGTGACACAAACGTGGGGGGGCAAAAAGCCGTACTCGGCATAGGAATCCTCAACACACTGGGAAACTACAAGGCTAGCCATACCCAGACCATGGTTTGCCCAGGCGGCATAAGAGGGAAGTTTGATAGACTATTTAACGTGAGGCACTTAAGAACGTTTAGTATCATCTATGGTTACCCCTGAACAACTAACGCAGCTTATCCAAGCAAGTCTTCCTGATGCCATTGTCCACGTCCAAGATTTAACCGGAGGTGGTGATCACTATGAAGCGGTTGTTGTCTCCGCTGCCTTTGAAGGTAAACGGCTGGTACAGCAGCATCAATTAGTGTATCGCGGCTTAAATGGGGTGATGGCCACCAATGAACTCCATGCCCTAGCCCTCAAAACCTACACGCCGGATCAGTGGTCAGCAAACCCCTTAAAATAAAGGTAATCTCCTTGCAACTGTTTTTTCGGTTTCTTTAGTTTAATCTTGTTCTACACCTACGCAACCAACGATGACTCCAGAACTACAGGCTAAAATCGATGCCCTTGTCAAGGGCAATAAAATTGTCGTGTTCATGAAGGGCAGTAAGCTTATGCCCCAGTGTGGCTTTTCCAATAATGCCGTGCAAATTTTGAATGCCTTGGGTGTTCCCTACACGACGGTAGATGTCCTCGAAGATTTTGAAATTCGCCAAGGGATTAAGGAGTATTCCAATTGGCCAACAATTCCTCAAGTGTATATTAATGGTGAGTTTATTGGTGGATCCGATATTCTCATTGAACTGTACCAAAGCGGTGAGCTACAACAGCTTGTCGAGGTTGCCCTTGCCTCTTAGGGAACTAAAAAAATCCCCCACGCTGGGGGGTGTCGATGCGTTCAACATGTAACCACCTGTCATCGCCTCCTCGAGGGAGACGATGTGCTCTTAGGCAAGGTTCACTTTGACAACGCGGTTTTTCTCTTCTTCCGCTTTCGGTAGCGTTAAGTGCAAGATGCCATCTTTGTATTCGGCTTTAACCTCGGTGTTTTGAACCCGTGCTGGCAAGGGAATAACCCGTTGGAACTTACCATAGCGAAATTCGCTGCGTTTAATACCGTTGCTTTCGCTGTGGGTTTCTGACTTGCGCTCGCCACTGATGGCTACAGCGTCAGCCGTGACTTGCACGTCAATATCTTTAGCCTCTAGTCCGGGGAGTTCAATTTTCAGCAATAATGCGTCCGGCGTATCCTCCAACTCTGCCGCTGGTAAAAAGTGACTGTCATCGGTGCGCGCGCTGAGGGGAATCAGTTCATCAAATAGACGATTCATTTGCCGTTGTAGGGTGTCAATTTCCCGAAATGGTTCCCAACGTACGAGTGCCATAGCTGTATCCTCCCAAATTAATTAATTTGATCTAGAGTCGCTGCACAGAGCCAATAGTTAAATTTGTTGGTATTGCCACCCTCTCAAGGCGGTCATCAGTGACTCATCTCTCTGTGAGCTACTTTTAGTCTAGAAGATACAAGGCGCTTTGCAAGTAGGGTTTTACGCCTTTTATAGGTTCTTTTTACCGAACCACAGGCGCAAACTAGGGTGTGAGAACCGTGTTACTGCCTTGGGGGATGGGAATAGATTGCAAAATATCTTGCGCATTAGAGATCACCCCTGCACCGCGCAAAAAGCCGAGGTTTGCGCCCGGGCACAGATAGGCTAAGGAACGCTGAGCGCAAAAGTGTTGTAGGGTTCTGACGCTGCGCAGTTGCCGCGGCCAATGAAAGGTTGTCGCTGTTTTCAAGGGGAGGAGGTCACCATCGGGGCTGGGTAACAGGTGTCGTCCGCTAAAGAGGACGCCCCCTTGCTCCCGCCAATACACACAACTGCTGCCGGGAGAGTGACCGGGGGTCCACAGCACCTCTAGGGTTGGGGTGAGGGCGCAGTAGCCCTGCACGGTTGTGACGGTTAAGTGGGGTAGTAAATAGGCTTCTTGGGCATGGATCACCACCTCACACCCAAAGGTACGTTGAAATTCACGGACGTGGGCGATCGCCCCACGATGGGTGAGAATCAACCGTTTTAGGGGGCCTTGCTGTGCCAACCATTCTGTGGTTCCTGCTGCCCAAAATGGCGTATCAATCAGGGTATTGCCATCCTTTTCTACAATGAGATAAGCAGTGCCCCCTAACGTCTCGCGGTTTGGCGCAAAGGCATAGACCATGGGTAAGACGGGACGGGGGAGTTTCTGTTGTTGAGCCACAGGGTACCGCAACGTATGACATGGATATCCCTCATTGTATTGGGTTTGATTTTGCTGTTGATCGTGCGCCAAGGTACCGCTCGGCTGAGTCAAACCCCTTGGTGGTTGCTGTGGCTGGTTCTCATGCTACCAGCATTTTTTATAGCGGGTTGGATGGCACTGTATGGCAATACCCCAGTTCCATCGGGGTGGCTCATTGTGGTCTTTGTCACTAGTTCGTTTCTGTATCTCATTCTTTTACGCCGGGGGCAGCAGGCCTTAGCCCCAGCGACACCCGCCCCTAGCTTGCCCACGGTTCCTGAGGAGCCAGCACGGCTGTTGAATCGAGATGAGGAAGCGCAGCTCCAGAGTTGTTTTCCGTGGGGCATTTATTATCTCCAGCAAATTGAGTATCGCCCGCAGGCGGTGATTTGTCGTGGGCAAATGCGCGGCGAGGCCAGCCAAGTGTATCAAACGGTGGAGCGCAACATTGCCCAACGTTTTGGCGATCGCTTTTTAGTAATGTTTCAGATGGGCATCAGCAACAAACCCTTTTTTGCCCTAGTGCCCCGCGATCGCCTGCCACAGCCGCAGCAACTGTGGCGACCGGGGCTGAGTCTTGGCTTACTGGCCTTAACCTTTTTGACGACGACCCTAGCGGGTTTAGCGTTGGTAGCGCCAGACGTGAGCGCAGCGGAACTACGGCAGAATCCTGAGCTGCTCTGGCAGGGGTTGCCCTACAGTATTGGTCTGCTCTTGATTTTGGGGATTCATGAGCTGGGGCACTTCACCGCGGCGCTTTACTATCGAGTCAAGGCCACGTTGCCCTACTTTATTCCCCTGCCGTTTGCCATGGGAACCCTTGGTGCCTTTATCCAGATGCGATCGCCCATCCCCCATCGGCGCGCCCTTTTTGATATTAGTGTGGCAGGGCCGGTGGCAGGCTTCTTCGTCACTCTGCCGCTACTGATTTGGGGGTTGCACCAGTCGGAAATTGTTCAGCTACCTGCCAATGCCAACGAACCATCCCTGAGCCCACAGGTGTTTAACCCACGCATCTCGATTCTTTTTGCCCTGATTGCCAAGGCGGTGTTTGGCCGTGCCCTAACCAACGACAGTGTTTTGCAGTTGCATCCCCTAGCGATCGCCGGGGTGCTGGGGTTAGTGGTCACAGCCTTGAACCTCATGCCGGTGGGACAGTTAGATGGCGGCCACATGGTTCATGCGATGTATGGCCATCGGGCAGGAGCAATCATTGGCCAAGTTAGTCGATTGTTAGTACTGATTTTATCCTTTATTCAGCCGTGGCTCTTTGTGTGGGCACTGATTCTCTTTTTTCTGCCCGCCTTTGATGAACCAGCGTTGAATGATGTCAGTGAACTCGACAACTGGCGTGATGGGTTTGGCCTGATGGCACTGGTGCTGCTGCTCCTGATTATTTTTCCGGTACCTGCTCCCTTGGCCGCATTTCTTTGGGCGTGAAGAAGATGAGTTAGACGTAAGCCGGGTTCTGTTCAAAGGGGGTTATCTATCTGGGACACCTGTTACCAGGTGCCTCTAGCGGCTCTGGCTAGCCAAGAACTGGGGAAAAGACCAACCCTGGTTCTTTAGCGCTAGCACACCTTGCTTCCAGCCGGGGTTTACCGAGCCAACACCTCTCGATGTTGCTGGTGCGCTCTTACCGCACCGTTGCACCCTTACCTGTGAGGTTTCCCTCCATCGGCGGTATATTTCTGTGGCACTTTCCTCGCGGTCACCCGCACTGGGCGTTACCCAGCAAGCTTGGTCTTTCGGAAGCCCGGACTTTCCTCAGGAGTGGGTCACTCCCGCAACCACCGCGCTAACTCATTGATCCTATTGTACAAGGGGAGCGTGGGCGATCGCCTCTAGGCCAACGGCACTGAGAACCGCCTGCCACTCACTGCGCGCCATATCCTTGGTGGTCATTTGCCGTTGTAGATCCGCAAGAATGGCTAAGGTTTCGTACCAGAGACCCGCATCGACGGCAGCACTGAGGCGATCGCCGACATTATTGGCTGCCAGCTTTTTTGCTAAGTCAGTACTGGGCTGAATTCGCTCCACCACCCCACTCACTGACACCATCGCCGAGGGATCATCTGCATCCGCACCACACAGGAGCGTAAACGACCAGCGATAGTCTTGACCTGGGTTCAGCTCTACGGTGGGCTGTAGGGCTAAAATCCCTGGTTGCGCTGGCAACGTCACAACGGTTGTGCTAACGTCGCGGTTCTGGGGATCTGTGATCACCAATTCCCCTTGGCTAGCCGTACTGGTGGGCACAAACACAAAGAACGTCGGCTTGGCAACAGCGGTTTGCCCTAGGTTGGTATTGGGCAAGAGCGCCGTTAAGCGCTGGTTTCCCATCACACAGCTTCCGCGGGTCGCCCCGCCAAAGCGGCTACCGGGAGCACCACGATTAGGAAGGTTTGCCCGCAGCCGTGCAGCTAAGCTATTTGCCTGACTCACAACAATAGGGGCAGATTGAGCAAGGGTAATGCCCCCCATGGTCAGCGGCAAGAGAGCTAGGGCAACGGCGGGAACAAGTGTGACAACGTGACGCATGGGTTTGTTTCCTTGTTGAACCAATGACACGTTTTCACCATAAGGCTATTTTGGGAAGCGCTCTGTGAGGTGGCGCTGCTAAGGGCGGTGAGATTGCTAACTGATGGCTAGTGATCGGTATCACCCTAGGCTGGTGTTGCCTCTAGGGTGCGGAGAATCTTGAGGGCGCTGTCAATGTGTTCCTTGACATTAAACATGGAGTCAAAGATATAGCGCACAATGCCGTTCTTATCGATGACGTAGGTGACCCGTCCTGGAAATAGGCCAAACAGGGTGGAGGCACCGTAGGTCTGCCGCACCTTGTTGTCCGGATCACTGAGGACTAAAAAGGGGAGGCGATGGTGGCTCTGAAAGCCGGTTTGTTTATCGAGGGGGTCGCCACTAATGCCAATGACTTCGGCACCCAGAGCTTGGAATTGGCTGTAGGCATCCCGGAATCCACAGGCTTGCACCGTGCAGCCGGGAGTTTCTGAAGCCGGATAAAAGTAGAGGACAACGTTTTTGTTTCCCCGAAAGTCTGAGAGCCTAACGGTTTGGCCATTGGCCGCCAGAAGCTCAAAGTCGGGGGCGCGATCGCCCACGTGGATAGCAGTTGCCATCTCTTAGTTGCCCCCTAGCCACTTTTGGGCGTTGAGGCGCTGAACCACCCCAAACACCAGTAGATCAAGGGTGACTTTGCGCTCATCTGCTAAAAATGGCTCAATGGTACTCGGCGCAATGCCGTAGTTACTACAGACAAAGGCTTTTGCCCCTTGAATATCGCCATCGAGGAAGTACAGCCGAAATTGGTGCGCCTGATTGCCCCATTCCCCAACAACCGTGGTATCCTCAAGCCGAAGTGTTAGATCTGTTACCTTGTCCGCTAGGGCTTGCGTCAAGGCTGGCAAGAAGGCCTCATTGATAAATTCTGGGAAGGGTTTATCTTCAACCGCTGGTGGCTTTTCTTTTTTTTCGGGTTTGGTGGGGGTCTCTTCGGCCATGACCATTGCTCGTGTAAACCTTAATCGATAATAGCATCCTGATTTTGTGCTAATCGAACCCTCAGCATTAGAATTACGCCCCTTAGCTATTAAGGATCTGGATAGCATTGTCCAACTGGATCAGTGTTGCTTGGGGGGCTTTTGGTCGCGCCAGAGCTACGAGCAGGAATTGAACCGGCCACAGCATACGGTGCTGGTCGTGGCTACGCTGGATCAGGTGTGGGGCTGTGGGGTGAGTTGGGGGATTGGCGATGAGCTACATATTGTGCTTCTGATGGTGCATCCTCAGTGTCGCCGTCAAGGATTTGGGGGATTACTGCTGTGTCGCCTACTGCAATTGGCACATCAGCGGGGCGATCGCCAGTGGGCTACCCTTGAAGTCCGTGCCAGCAATCAATCCGCCTTGCGACTATATCAGCAGTTTGAGTTTGAAGTGGTGGGTCGCCGTCCCCGCTATTACGAGCACCCTGAAGAAGATGCCTTGATCCTGTGGCGCAACCACCTCAATACCCCCGCAGTCGGTGTCATCCTCGAGAGCCAACGACAGGCATGGCAAAACAGAGTCAGTAGCCATGGCTGGGTCTTAGTCGATCTCAGCTAGCCTTGGGGGCAATGGCCGTGACAGAATTTAGAGAACAACCTGCTCTGAAGCTCAGTGCTCTCTCACGATGCCTACTGCCGCCTACCTACCCCCTTGGTGTGTTCTTGATCCGCTCCTCGACCAGTGGCTACAGGAGGATCTGGGGCGGGGCGATCGCACCACTCAAGCCTTAGACCTAACCCATCAGTGGGGCACTGCCCACATTCGTCTGAACAGGGCAGGAGTGATTGCCGGATTGCCACTGGTAGAGCGGGTATTTCAGCGCTTAAGCCCCAACATTACGTTTAGCTATGAACAACCGGAGGGAGCTATGTGTGAGCAGCCCACTGTTGTTGCTCGCCTGAGTGCCCCCCTGCCTACAATTTTGTTAGGAGAGCGACTGGCGCTCAACTGCCTAATGCGCCTGAGTGGGGTGGCCACCCTCACCCATGCCTACGCGCAGCAGATTGCTGATTTGCCGACCAAGTTAGTCGATACCCGCAAAACCACCCCTGGCCTGCGGATCCTTGAAAAATATGCCGTGGCCGTGGGCGGTGGGGTCAACCATCGCTATGGCTTGGATGATGCAATCCTGATTAAGGACAACCACATTGTTGCCGCAGGCGGTCTCACTGCCGCCGTGGAGCAGGTTCGGCAACGCAGCCCCTTTCCCCTCGCCATTGAGGTGGAAACGGAAACCCTTGAGCAAGTGCACGAGGCGATCGCCCTCAAGGTCGATGTGATCATGCTCGACAACATGCCGATTCCGCAAATGGCAGTAGCGGTGGCTCATATTCGCGCCGCTGCCCCATCTATTAAAATTGAAGCCTCTGGCAACATTACCCGTGATACCTTGCGCGAGGTTGCCTTGACCGGGGTGGACTACATTTCCACCAGTGCCACCATTACTCAAGCACCATGGCTGGATTTCAGTTTGACGCTTTCAGGCCATCAATGACTACGCTGTACCGTTGTTGGGAGGTAACCGTTTGTTGAAATCGATCTCTTACCCTTGGCGATCGCTGGCCTTACTGCGGCGCTGGGATGCCGTTGTTTGGCTGATTGCTGCCCTCATTGCCGTTCCGATTTTAGTGGTGCTCAGCCAAGTGTTTGTGAATACGGGCGATACGTGGCAGCACCTTGCGGAGACCGTGCTGGCAGACTATCTACTCAATTCTCTCTGGCTGATGCTCGGTGTGGGGGCAGGCGTGATCATCATCGGTGTGAGTACGGCGTGGCTGGTCACCAACTGCCAGTTTTGGGGGGCACGCTGGTGGCAATGGCTGCTGCTGACCCCCTTGGCAGCACCGGCTTACGTTCTGGCCTATACCTACACCCAGTTTTTCTCCTTTGAAGGAGTGTTTCAGTCGTTTTTGCGCCAGATCACGGGCTGGGAGTACGGCGACTATTGGTTTCCAAATATTCGTTCCCTTGGTGGGGCGATCGCTATGCTGATTTTGGTGCTGTATCCCTATGTTTTTTTGCTGGCGCGGGTGGCGTTTCTCGAGCAGGCCACCTGTAGTTTAGAAGCCAGCCGCTCCCTCGGGTGCAACCCTTGGCGCAGTTTTTGGACTGTGGCGCTGCCCCTAGCGCGTCCGGCCATTGCAGCGGGCACCAGCTTGGCGCTGATGGAGACCCTCAATGATTTTGGCACCGTCCAGTACTTTGGGGTAGATACCTTTACCACGGGTATTTATCGGACATGGTTTGGCATGGGGGAACCCACTACGGCGGCTCAGTTGGCCTCTGTCTTAGTGGTCATTGTCTTTGCCCTACTGGTGCTGGAAAAGTGGTCACGGGGGAAAGCACGCTACTACAATCGCGGTGGCGATCGCCCCATTCCCTACAAATTACGGGGATGGCGAGCGGTAGGGGCATGGTTCGTTTGCGCACTGCCGGTCTTTTTTGGGCTGCTCTTACCGGCAGGACTACTGCTGTACTTGGCGATCGCCTACCAAAAGGTACACCTCAGCGATGAATTTTGGCGGCACGCTAGCCACAGCCTAGTACTTGCTACCCTTGCGGCATTGCTGGCGGTACTCTTGGCGCTGCTGTTGGCCTATAGCCACCGCTTAGTGCCAACGGTGATCGTGCGCTGGAGCATCCAAGTGGCCGGCATGGGGTATGCCATTCCGGGGACAGTGATTGCTGTGGGTATTCTCATCCCTCTAGGCTGGCTAGATAACCGCATTAATGACCTCACCAGTCACTTTTGGGGAACAGAGGTGGGTCTCATTCTGAGTGGCACGATCGCCGCACTAATTTACGCCTACCTTGTGCGGTTTTTGGCGGTCTCCCTCAGTAGCGTTGAGGCCAGTCTGGTTAAAATTCGCCCATCCCTTGACGAGGTTGCCCGTACCCTCGGGCGATCGCCCTTTAATATTCTGCGCACCGTGCACTTGCCCTTAATGGCGCCCGGCCTCTTTACGGCAGGCATGATGGTCTTTGTAGATGTCATGAAGGAATTACCCGCCACCTTAGTTATCCGCCCCTTTAACTTTGATACTCTAGCAATACAGGTTTACCGGTTTGCCTCCGATGACCGCCTGCCCGAAGCCGCCATGAGTGCCCTTGCCCTAGTGGTGGTGGGTCTAATTCCCGTGGTCTGGTTGGGGCGGCAAACCCGCTGGGTGGAGTGACCGCCTCGCAGCAGCCGCCTAGACAAATTCCTTAACAATTCGTTACATTATAAATAGCGAACACAGGGTGTGCTATGTACTTGAAATTTAGGGCCAGTCAATCCGTTAGCCTCAGCGTCGATACACCGACTGGTCAGTTGCAGCACTACCTGCGCCAGCCGCAGCGACTGGTGTATGCCCTAACGGATCCAACACGGGTGGAGTTCTTAGGGGGCGATCGCTTCCGCTTAAAAATGCGCCCCCTCAATTTTTTGATGGTCAGCTTGCAGCCAACGGTAGATTTGGCAGTTCAGGCCACCAGTGAGGGGTGTTTACAACTTCGCTCCTTAGGCTGCGACATTCGCGGTGTGGACTACATCAACCGCCGCTTTCACCTAGAACTTAAGGGTTACCTCCGTCCCCAAGCCACTGCCACCGGCACCGATTTAATTGGGGTAGCAGATCTTGAAGTGGGGGTGGATATTCCCTCGCCACTAGACTTTACCCCACGACCTATCCTTGAAGCCACAGGCAACAGCCTCTTAAAAAGTGTGTTATTGACCATTAAGCAGCGACTCATGCAACACTTGGTTGCTGACTATCAGCGATGGCTCACAGAAGTGGAGGTCAACCACACCGAGGATTGGCTGGTTTCGGTTCCTGCCAGTTCGGTATAAGTATCGGTATAAGTCGGTATAAGTAATTGTTGAGTAGCAGTCTGGTTCTCGATATATTGCTTAAATCACACAGGTATCTCTGCTCCCCAGTCGTTCCCCCTTGCGGGGCGGTTCAGTTATAGGAGTGATGTGGGCGGGCTAAAACCCCTCCGCTTTAGCGAGGGGATACAGCCAACTCAGGGGGCTTTAGCCCTCTCTATGTGTTAAACTAGAGACGTGGAAAGTAGGCGTATCAACTACGCGAAGAAACATCCTAGTACGGAGAAATCCCGGCAAGTAAGTCACTACCGCTTTGGCGGCAAGCCTAAACCACTGCAAGCAATGGCAGGATGTTGAGCGTATCGAATTGGCTAGTGTTGAAAAGTGCGAAACCACGAACCGAAACATAAACGTAGTCCCAATAGCAGAGATGCTTGAGGTGAGTAGGGGGTCTTTGACTGCCCCCACCCACATTAAGTTGTGGGTGACAGCTCAAGGGAAAAGCGAAGCAACGCGGCTTCAGCCCGTTGCGTAGCATCCTTTGGAAATCCCCTCTCTTTCAAGGAGGGGAGAAGTCAAATAATGA